>JANPGH010000050.1:0-45275 GCA_031423795.1 Elusimicrobiota bacterium
CCGGTGCTATCGGCGTAATCACGATTTTGACGCCTTTGGGGCGTGAAATTCGTTTTTCCGCATTTAGCCGCGGAGCGTGGCTAAAGGCGGAATCACGAATTTGACGCCGTTGTCGCGTGAAATCCCGATGATCATAAAACCGTTCGGCGGTCCTAGATGTACGGAACGCCTTTGTATTCGGGCCGAATAGGTAATTCGAAGCTGCTCGCGCTGGCGTACCAGGACCAGGTGACCTTGAACAGCGATTTGACGATGCAAGCCGCGGGAACCGCAAACACAAGCCCCATGAACCCGAACATTTCCGCGCCGATCACGAGAACGAGCAGACTCACCATCGGGTGCAAATGCACCGAGTGCCGAGAGATGAGCGGCTGAAGAAAGATCTCGTCAGCCACGCGAATGCCGAAGAAGAACAGCGCGACTTTGACAAAACCCCATATCGAGCCGAGCTGATACCAGCCCATCGCTCCGCCGACCACGATGCCGACCGCGGCACCTAGATATGGAACGACCGAGCAAATTCCAGAGAGCGCGGCGATGACAAGCGCATTGTCGATTTCCAGTATCACCAGGCCGAAAAAGGAAGCCGCCGCGATCACGCCAGAAGTGATCAATATTCCGCGCAGATAGCCGCCCAGGGAGTTGTCAATCTCGCCAATCAGATGGAGGGCCTGTTCGACGAGGCGCGAGGGAGTAGCTTGGATGAGGCTACCCATCGTGTCGGACGCGTCGATCAGGAAAAAGAAACCGATGAAGGGGACGAGCAACCCGTGCAACAGCCAGGGAACCAGTCCAAGCGCTTGCGATGGCAGGGCTTGGAGCCAATCGAAGACGTTGGAAAGGACGGATTCGAGCGCTTTCGACGAGACTGTAGCGGGCAGCGGAAGCGCGCGCGTGATCCGGGATCCTAAAGCCCCCGTGAGTTTTTGAATATTCTTGAAGTAGATCGGCGCATTGGTATTGAGCCGGATGAACTCATCGACGAAAAACGTTCTCAATCCGACGTACGCTACGAACAAAATCACGGCGGTGACAAAATAGGCGACGCAGACCAGGTGCAAGCGGCGCAGGCCGCGAGCTTCGAAATAGTTTACGAGGGGGTTGAGCACGTAGGCGAAAGCCGCGGCGAGAATAAACGGCGTCAGCGCGCCATGGAGTCGATATCCGGCATAACAAACCATGGCGAGAAAAAACGCGCCTAAAAGTAGCGCGGCGCCCCGACTGTTCTCAGGCATTGGGGGCCACTACGGCCAGCGGCGGCGCGCTGCGACGCAGTCGCGCGGAGAGCAGCCGTGCGAGATGGGTCATGATGGCGACGCCAATGCGGGGGTGAGTGTACAAAAGTGTGTCGAGTTTCGTGCGGTACAGCAGATGCAGTCGAGATGGTTCGACCGCGGTGGCGGTGGCGGAGCGGGGAAGTGATTCAAGCATCGCCATCTCGCCGAAAAATTCGCCGGGCTTGACGGTGTGGAGCATGACGGACTCGCCCTCGAGCCCCTTGCGGCTCAGTTCGACCTTGCCTGATTCCAAAATGAACAAGGCGCGTCCGATGTCCCCTTCGCCGAAGACGATTTCGCCGGGTTGATAGTTACGCGCGTAGAGCGCGTGGCTCATGATACCCAGCTCCCGACCCCGAAGATCAGCGAAAAGGCCCATCGAATGGAGGAATTGCTTCCTTTTCGTAAATTGGGGATCCATGAACCAACGTTTGACCGGACTAAATATGCTCACAGATTAGCTCAATACTTTCAGAACCACGTTAAAAAGACTTTTCACTGCGGTTCCCCAGGAGGAATTTAGGGATTGTCCTAAGCGCGAAACTTCGCCCTCAACGCGGTAGGACGCCACCTCAACAGCCAAGGCGGCATCACGGACCTTGAACATGGCCATGGCAAATACGGCGATCATAATTGCCAGTTCGATCACGATGAGGGCAAGGCACGCGGCGATGAAGTTAGTCGTCATAGAGGCCATGGTATCAAAATTGATAAGATGACTTACATGTCCGAGACTCGCACCGATTGGTCGGCGACGGTACGCCTGCCGAAGACCGATTTCCCAATGAAAGGA
Source organism: Elusimicrobiota bacterium (assembly GCA_031423795.1). Lineage (GTDB taxonomy): Bacteria > Elusimicrobiota > Elusimicrobia > UBA1565 > UBA9628 > GWA2-66-18. Next base: position 2,071 of record JANPGH010000050.1, read on the forward strand.
GATCTGGCCAATCGGGAACCGGAGATGCTCGAATATTGGAAGGAATTGGCCATTTATGAGGGCCTGCAGGAGCGCCAAAAGGGGCGGCCTGCCTTCATTCTTCATGACGGCCCGCCGTATGCCAACGGCCATATCCACATCGGCCATGCGCTAAACAAAGTCCTCAAGGACGCTAGCGTCAAAGCCCAGGCGCTTATGGGGCGAGCCACGCCGTACGTTCCGGGTTGGGACTGCCACGGACTGCCTATTGAAACTGCGTTGCTAAAGGAAATGAAGATGAGCAAGCGCGGTGTCACCGATATCGCCAAATTCCGTAGCGACGCGGCCGCCTTCGCCCAACGTTTCATCGAGATCCAGCGCGATGAGTTCAAGCGCCTGGGTATTTTAGGCGATTGGTCCCATCCTTACACGACGATGGCCCAGGGTTACGAAGCCAAAATCATCCGCGCGTTTCGCTTGCTGGTCAAAAAAGGCCACGTCTATCGCGGCCTTAAGCCCGTCCTGTGGTGCATCACCTGCGAAACCGCTTTGGCCGAGGCGGAAGTCGAATATAAGGACAAAACCTCTCCGTCGGTTCACGTTGCTTTTCCGATCGTAGAAGGCGAGTTGAAAGGTGCGGAGATCGTGGTGTGGACGACCACGCCATGGACGTTGCCGGCCAACCGCGCGGCGGCCTTCCATCCGGCGTTGGAATACGTCGAAGTTGAGGCCATGCTCGCGGGGGAAATGCGGCGCCTTATCCTGGCCAAATCGCGCTTTGAAGCGGTGATGAAGGAGATCGGGATTGTCGACGGCAAAATAAAGCGGTCGTGGACCGGCGAGAAGGTCGTGGCACTCATCAATCGCTACACAGTCCCTTACGAAAGCAAACCAGGAGATTCCGGCGTCGCCGTCTTGGCGGAATACGTCAGCGCCGACGACGGCACCGGCGTCGTGCACACGGCTCCCGGCCATGGCGTGGACGACTTCGCGACCGGTCAGCGCTACAACTTGGAGGTCTTGAATCCCGTCGATGCGTCCGGCCGGTTCACGGATAAGGCCCCGCGTTGGACAGGCAAGAAAATATTCGAAGAGGGAAATCCGGAAATCATCGCCGATTTGCGCGACCGCGGCTGGCTTCTGGCCAAGAACGACATCGTCCACTCGTATCCGCATTGCTGGCGATGCAAGAATCCGGTGATATTCCGCACCACCGAGCAGTGGTTCCTACGCTTGTCCGAGGCATTGCGCGATCACTTGCTGGCCCAGATCAACTCGACCAAGTGGATTCCGGCCGACGGCCGCGCGCGCATCGCCGCGATGGTCACCAATCGTCCCGATTGGTGCTTATCACGCCAGCGCGTCTGGGGCACGCCGATCACGGTGCTTTACGGTGCCAAGTCAGGCCAGCCGATCTTGGACGACGCCGTGCTCGAGGCTATCGAGAAAAAAGCTTCTGCGGATGGCAGCGATTTCTGGTTTGAGCGTTGGGGGGAAGTCCTCACGCGCAAGGACTGGCCGTTTTTACCTGACCACGACGCCCTCAAAGACGGCTTCCGGCGAGAGACGGATATTTTGGACGTCTGGCTCGATTCGGGCGTCTCTTGGATGACCGTGCTGGGCGAGAAAGGCGTTGCCGATTTGTATTTGGAGGGCTCCGATCAACACCGTGGTTGGTTCCAAAGCTCACTGGTGATGTCGACGGCCCTTCGCGGCCATGCGCCTTACAAAGGCGTGCTGACGCACGGCTTCGTCTTAGACGAGAAAGGCCGGGCGATGCACAAATCCGCCGGCAACGTCGTCGCCCCCCAAGAGATGATTCAGAAATGGGGCGCCGACGTGCTGCGGCTGTGGGTGGCGCTGGCCGATTACAACGACGACGTGCGTATCTCCGACAATTTGATGAAGGGTCCCGCCGATTCCTATCGCCGGGTGCGTAACACTTTGCGCTACCTGCTTGGCAGCCTAGACGGTTTTAATTCCGCGACGGTGGTCCCCTACGAAAAATTGCCGGAAATGGAGCGCTTCATCCTCCACCGCCTGGCCGCACTCCAGCGCGACACGTTCGAGGATTTCCGCGAGTACCGATATCGCTCCGCCGCACGCCGCCTAGTAGACTTCTGCGCGTTCGACCTGTCCGCCTTTTACATGGACGCGACGAAAGATAGGCTTTACACCTTCAAGGCCGATGCTCCCGAACGTTTAGCCGCGCAGACGGTAATGGCCGAGTGCTTGCGCCGGCTTTGCGCGCTGTGGTCGCCGATCCTGTCCTTCACCGCCGACGAGGCATGGCGGGCCCTGCCGCATTCTCCGTCTAAGTCTGTTTTCCTATGGGATTTGCCCGTTCCCGAACCGGGCTGGACCAACCCGGCGCTGGCGACGCGATGGGACAAGGCGTTGGAGCTTCGCGTGATCGCGCACAAGGCGCTCGAAGAAGCACGCGCCGCCAAAATCATCGGCTCGTCCCTTCAGGCGAAAGTCGTCCTGCGCGGTGCCGCTGAGGCGGTGGCTGCGCTTGCGGGCCTGAACCTTCCTGAATTCCTGAATGTGTCTGAGGCCGCCGTCGAAACCGACGGCGCCGAAGTCTCCGCTTCTGTTAGCCAAGCTGCCGGCCAGAAATGTCCGCGCTGCTGGCGCTGGCAGGCCGACATCGGGTCGTCCCCATTGCAACCGGAGTTATGCGGGCGTTGCGCCCAACAACTGTCCTAGCGCTCCTCATCGCCGACCGCCTGACGAAACTTTGGGCGATGGGCGCCTTGCGTTTGCGCGGCCCGATTGAAGTTTTCCCCGGATTTGAGCTGGCCTACGTGGAGAACACCGGTGCCGCCTTCGGCATGGGTCGCGGCGCCAACGGCTTCTTTATCGTAGTTGCCGTGGCGATGATCGTCGTCTTATTGCGCCAACTGACGAAATGGCCGCAAAACGACGTCTGGCTTCAGGCGGGGGGAACGCTGGTATTGGCCGGCGCGATCGGCAATCTCTACGACCGGCTTGCTTACAGGCATGTCGTTGACTTCCTGTACGTCCACTACTTCTCGGTGTTCAACGTGGCCGACTCGGCCATCACCGTCGGCGCATGCCTACTGGCCTGGGGCCTTCGCGACGAACCAGTTAAATCGCCTTAAGGCGCTTTGTTGGCCAGCCAATTGGCCCCGAAGAAAGCGGCTCCGCCGATCGCCGCACCGACGATCGGCCCGAGTGGGAAGGCGAAGAAGGACCCGATCAGCATTCCGACGATCGCTCCCGCCGCCCCCGCCTTCAGGTTCGCAGCCATCGCCTTGTCGATCTTCTCGTACCAAGGTTTCGACTTGCCTTCGTCCTTTTCGATGGCCTTGGAGGCACCGTCTTGTGCGGTCTGGGGAGTCGGTGGTGTGCAGTCATTGATGACGCACATGCAGGCTATCCTGACATTGTCGGAGAATCCGGCAGACGCCGCCCCCTCCTCTTCAGCGATCCGCATCTTTTTGGGAACCACGGAAGTTGATTCGGGCGTATTTTTAGCGATGGTTTTTGAAAAATTAATACCCGAGCCCTGGGATCCTTCAAGGTTAGGAGGAGTAATACCCAAGTTGACTGCCGTTTTCTTAAGGCCTTCCACTCCTGTTTTCCCTTGTTCCAGAGGCGATAACGAATAACCGCTGGGGCCGGCCTGGGCCGCACCGTTCTTCAAAGGAGCGCAGACATCCTTTTTATGCATGTCGGAAAGGGCATTGAATAAATCGATATCCTTTCTGGCGGCCTCCTTGATTTTCGATAGTAATGGGGCGACTTCAGGGCTGTTTAACAGCAGGCGTCGTTGTTCGGGCGTCAGCGCCTTGAATTTCTTTAGGAAATCTTCCCATGACTCGGGCGAATTTTTGGCGTTAACGATGTTTTGGATCGCGTAGCGAAAATAGGTCGTATCGAGGTCGTACAATGCTTTGCGCCGAGCCTCGCTGTCAGGTTGTTCCAGAATTTTCCTTTTCTCGTCCTCGTATTGCTGTTTTTGGGTGGGGGTCAGAAATTGGATCCAAATTTCGACATGCTCGCGAGTTAGAACAGTCGGTGCGACGGCAGGGACAGCGGCAGGAGGTGCTGGCTTTGGAATGATGGCGCGATATCTTTTGACGATTTCCGAAGGGTTTCGGGTGTGCTGTGGATCCGGGAGGCCGTTCTTTAAATAAAAGTTTATGACTGCAAGATAATGCTCGCGAACGGTTTTCGGAGTGATGGTGAGGTCCTTTCTTGCTGCTGGGGGCGCGGACCCTTCCTTTGGACCGAGAGGCGCGGCATTTTTTAATTTGATTTTTTCGGCGATTCCAGGCGTCCACGGTATGTCTAACTTCGATTGCTCATCAGCACTCAATTGGACGGCGGTCAGGAGGAAAGCGTCGATAACACCGGAATTCAGGGACTCGGTTGCCGTGTTATAGCCGGTGGCGAAACCTTCAGGAAGAACCTTGGCGACGTTCGCGCGGGTCTTTTTTAAATTTTCGGGAGTTTCCTTGCCGCTTTTGTATGCGCGATTATCGGCAGGATCGAGCCAGGCCTGTTCCCGAGTAGTTAATTGTTTCGCCGCATAATCGGGTTTGCTGCTCGTTGTGGTCGTTTGCGATGTCGTGACAGTTGCGCCGTCGGTAGCCGCCCCGGCCGTTCTGCCGGCACCGCCGGACTTTCCGCCGGTTCCTTTCCCGTCCGCTGGCGGGGTGGATTTGTTTTTGGCCAGGAAATCATCGATCAGACCCGTGTTCGTGGGTACGACCGTAAACATGATCACTTGCGACTTATAAGCGGCTTGTTTGTCTGCGGGGAGCCCTGCCGCGATTCTGCTACGCAAAGCGGTGATCTGCTTGTCTCGTTCTGGTCCCAGGGGCGCTTTTGCGATGCTTTGAGCGTCGACTGCAGAGGCGTATTTCAGTTCTGCGGCGGTCGGATAAGGTATGGCGCTGGAAGACTGTGCAGCGGCCGGTGCAGGAGTCGGTGCGGGTGCTCTAGCCGGCTGGGAAGGGTAGACGAAAGTTCTTAGGAACCAGTTGCGCTCCGGGGGTTCGGCTGCGGGCGTGACGACAACGCTGGTGGGCGCGGGGGCTGCTGCAGAGGCTCGCGGGGGTGCGGACGCTGCTGTTGCGACAACTCGCGGGGTGGTAGCGGGAGGAGGCGCTGGAGCGGCGGCGGGTGCGGATCCCGACAAGAGTTGGGAAATTTTATTGGTGTCGACAGCTGCGGCGGAGGTCAAATTCCGATAGGCGGATTGTTTGGAGCGATCTACGAAGGTGGCAATTTCGCCGCGCGCGCCCCTTAAATCGAAATCTTTGTTGGGAGATTTGTCGAGAGCCTCGAGCTTGGCGGCACCGAAAGACTTTTGATATATCGCGCGTTCCTCGGAAGTGAGCGCAGGCTGGGCGGCCAGGGCGGGAACAGCGAAGGCCAGAGTCGCAACGATAAGCAGCAGAAGGTGGCGCATGTGGGGCCTCATAGTGGTTTGGGGAATATGTTAAGGATAGCCTGGTGGGACATATTGTGCAATACCCTTAAGTCCTATTGCTAAATAGGACTTAAGACCTATCAAGGAGGGCGACCAGTTCGATGTGAGACGTTTGGGGAAACAAATCGACGGGCTGGACGCGCTTGAGCGTGTAGCCAGAGTGGGAGAGGAAACCGGCGTCGCGAGCGAAGGTGGCGGGATCGCAGGAGACGTAAACTAGGCGCCGAAGGCGTTTATCGGTCAAAAACCGGCGCACGGGTTGGGACAGGCCGATGCGGGGGGGATCGACGATCGCCGCGCATTCTGCGCTGAGTTCGCCGGCGAGTTTAGGGAGGACGGATTCGGCGCGGCCGGCGCGGAAGCGGGCGTTCTTGATCCCGTTGCGCTCGGCGTTGCGGTAGGCGTCCTTGACGGCGTCCTGGTTTTCCTCAACACCGGTAATTTTGGGAAAGCTGTCGGCAAGCCAAAGCGTCAGGGTGCCGACGCCGCAGTACAGGTCCAGAGCCATCGGAAATTTTTTGCCGCCCTCGCGCACGGCGGCTTTGGCTTCGTTGTAAAGGATTTCGGCCGAAGGGGTGTTGACTTGGAGGAATGCGCCCGGAGATACCGCGAATTTCATGCGGCCCATCGTTTCTTCGATTTCGCGAGCACCCCAGATGCGGCGCCATTGCTCACCGATGACCACCGAAGTGCGCTCTTGTTGGACGTTTAAATGGATGCCGATGACTTCCGGGTGCTGGGCGCGAAGCTCGGCGGCGAAGGATTCACGGTCAGGGAACTCGGAGCGGGTGACGACGAGAGCAATGATGGCCTGGTTCTCGACATTGGTGCGGATGTACAAATGGCGCAGCCAGCCTTTATTGGTTTTGTCATCGTAAAAAGTCCAGCCGCGGGAAAGCGCCATGGACTTAACGGTGCGGGCGATGCGCAGGGAAATGTCGGGCTGGATCGGACATTCCTTCATGTCGACGATGGTTCGGGAGCCGGCTGAGTAGAATCCCATCACCGGGCCGTGAGGGCCGTTTCCGAAGGGAATTTGGACTTTATTGCGGTAACCCCAGGGCTTAGGAGCGGCCTTCGTCGGCAGCACTAGTTTTTCGGCGTCGGCGAATTTGCCGATGCGCTGGACGCAGTCGACCACGAGGGAACGCTTGTGCTTTAGCTGCGCTTCATAAGACAAATGCTGCCAATCGCAGCCACCGCAAGCGGGCCCTGGCCGGGAGGGTGCGGCGTGGTGTTGGCACGGTGGGTCGATGCGATCGGGACCTGACGAGAGCAGTTTCTTAATACGAGCGCGGGCAAAATTCGACTTCGACTCGAATACTTCGACTTCCAGGCGGTCGCCGGGAGCGGCGTGGGGAACGAAGAGTACCCGAGCGGAACCCTCGGCGCGGGCAACCCCGTCGCCGGCGGGCGCCATCGCATCGACCTTGACCGTTAGAATTTCGCCGCTCATCCGGTCATCGTATCAAATACGAGACATTCCTAATCATGAGTCGCTATGGGTCTAGAATCTATATAATATGTAATTGACATATGCATTAGTTATCTGTTATATTGAGTTCGGCCGAATTAAAATATGTCAACCCAATCCTTCGAGGTTCGCGAGCTTTTTCATCTGTCGCTTTTGCGCCAGCTGGGAACGCGTCTGTCCGGACGTTCTTATGCCGTTAAAGGAGGAATTTGCCTGCGGTTTTTCCATCGTTCCCCGCGCCTTTCCGAGGACATCGACTTGGACATCGTTTCGCAGGTGAGGATGGGAACATTGGAATCGGCAGTCGACTCGGTCATCTTAAGTCGGGCGATGCTGGCCACACTGATGCCTGGTGGAGTCGCTGCGATAAAGGCCTCAAAACCAAAGCAGACGCAGACGACCCAACGTTGGAAAGTGGCACTGCAAATGGTCGGAGGCATGGAGCTCCGCACGAAAGTCGAATTCAGTCGACGTCGGGAGAGTATCCACTATTCCACGGGCTTGCCGGATTCCGGCCTATTGATGAAGCACAAAGCGACCCCTTTTGCGGTTCAATACTACGACAGTATGCACATGGCGGCACAAAAAATCGAGGCCCTCTCGGCCGAAGGTCGGAACGCGCTGCGCGATTTGTTCGATCTCCACCATTTATTTTACGTGATCGGATGTAAGCCCGAAAGCGTGCGGACATTGCTTGATCCGGACACGATCCAAGCGGCGGCGGAAAAGGTCCGGCGATTTTCATTCGAGGACTTCCAAGGACAAGTTTTGCCTTACCTTGCCGTAGATAACAGAGACCTTTATCGCGATTCAAAAACGTTTGACAGGCAAAAAGAAGAAGTGGTCAACGCGCTTTTAAAAATGCGGTCATGACGTCACTGGAAATTGTCGGCCTTCTTCGAACGCACAATCAGCGCGTCTTCACGACGGCAGATATGGTGACGCTGGGCGGCATTTCTAACGTAGTGGCGACGCAGGCGCTGAGACGCCTGGCGTCGCAGAACCTGGTGGTTAGGATCAAGCGTGGCGTTTGGGTCAGTAAATTGATTCCGGACCTTAATCCGTACGAAGCCGTTGCGTTCCTGCGGGCGCCGTGGCCGGCCTATGTCTCGCTGCACAGTGCGCTCGCAGATTACGGCGTCGTTGCGGAAATCCCCTACGCGATTTCCGCCGTTACGTCCGCCATGCCGAAAAAATATTTGACACCGATCGGAGATTTCAACTTTCACCATCTTCCACAGCACTTGATTTGGGGATTTGAACTTCGCTCTACGGGAGCGGGCCACTACCCAGTGGCCGATCGGGAGAAGGCATTCCTTGATCTTATTTATTTGGCGCTGACACGCCGCTCCCCTTTGCGTGTGCCGCACAAAAGGGGACGCACGTGGGAATTGGACAAGCCCAAAATCGCCGTATACGCGAAACGGTTCCAGCACGCGCCCCTGATGTCCTGGCTCGAAGCCAACGGCCTTTTGTAGAATAACGTCGACATGAGAAGTATCCTGGGCTTGGTGTGCGTGGCCGTGCTGCTTCTTGGCGGCTGCATTCCCTATCCCCCGGAGCTGTTGCCTAACGATGGTCGCGGTTCCTCGCTGCCGCCGATCGTCGAGGGGGTTTATCCTCCGCTCGACCCGGGAGCCAATGAGCTTTCGAGTCTGCATTTCAAGGTGAAGGCATACGGAACGGCCACCGCGCAGTCCATTTCAGACGATTGCGAGCAGTCCTACACGCGGGTGATGAGCGACACCGGGCTGTATTCGTTTCAACCCCGCGGCGTCTATCAAATCGTGGTTTACGGAACCGCGGACGAGTACCGCAAAAAAACCGGCCAGCCGGACTGGTCGGCGGGCGTCACCGTGGGCAACGCGATTTACACCTATATTTCCCCGACGTTGAGCGGCGTAATGGCCCATGAAATGACCCATTTGATTTGGTTCGAGTTCATGAATGGACGACTTACCGACCAGCAGCGTTGGATCAATGAGGGCCTGGCCGTCTATCAGGAAGCCAAGATTCGCAACCGCGGGCAGGAACTTTTCTTGAATCTATCGCCTACTCTGCGCTCTTCGCCAATCCCGATAGACCAGCTTCAAAACATGGCGCCAAACACCGAGCGCGCTTACGAGGCCAGCCTGTGGTACGCGCAGGCCGAAAGCATGATCCGCTTCATGATCGAGCGCGGTGGAAGAATTGGCTTTGGCCAATTCCTGACGGCGGTGCGCGACGGTCAAAGCCTGGACGCGTCGATTTATGCGGGCTTCCCCGGCACCTGGCGCACGATCGTGGACGTCGAGAACGATTGGAAGCGGAGCCTACAGTGAGCAAGACTGCGGTCAGTCACGCGGGCCGGCGCGTGGTCCTGCCCGTTCGGGGCATGCATTGCGCGGCCTGCGTAACCAAGGTTGAGGGGGCGATCAAGGCCTTAAACGGCGTGAGTGCGGTTAGCGTCCACCTGCCCTCGCGCACCGTCTCCATCGAGTTCGTTCTATCACCCGGTCGTCTCGAGATCAAGCACTTGAGGAGGGCCGTCGAAAAAGCCGGCTATGACGTGCTGGGTGTCAGCGAGACCCGCTCCCAAGCGGAGTCGATCAGCCTTCTATCCCAGCAAGAAGAGCAAAGCACGCTGATGACACGGCTTCAGGTCGCGGTGATTTTGACTGTGCCCTTGATGTTCGCGCATCAATTAGGATTGTCTCCTTACACGGCACTGCTAATCGCAATTCCCATCCAAGTTTGGGGCGGTTGGCATTTCCACCAAGGGCTTTCACGCGCGCTGCTTCGTCGCCGCGCGGACATGGACGCGCTCGTGTCGGTGTCGACGTGGGCGGCATTCTTTTATAGCGCGTACGTCGTCCTTTTTCCGGAGACGCTCCCGCCGGCGGCCCGCGCGACGCAATGGGACGCGGTCAGCGGCCTAATCGTGTTCGTGACCCTGGGACGTTGGCTGGAAAGCAAGACGCGCGGCAAAACCAACGAGGCCGTCGTCAAATTGATGCGCCTGTCGCCGAAGACGGCGCGCGTGTTGCGCAACGGCGAGGAACTCACCGTGCCGCTTCGGGAAGTTCTCATCGGTGATATCGTCCGCGTTCGCCCAGGCGAGCAGTTGGGGGCCGACGGCGAGGTGATTGCCGGAAGTTCGATGGTGGACGAGGCAATGCTGACCGGTGAAAGTCTGCCCGTTGAAAAGGCGCTGGGCTCGCGCGTCTGGGGTGGCACGCTCAATAAGAATGGGTCGCTCGACGTTAAAGTCTCTCGCTCCGGAGACGAATCGGCACTCGCGCGCTTGGTCGAGTCGGTGCGCGAAAGTCAGGCTACTAAGCCCAAAATCCAGAGATATGTCGACAAGGTCGCGCGTTGGTTCGTGCCGGCAGTGATCGTTGTGGCAATGTTGACGGTAGTCGCATGGCTGCGTTGGGGACCGGAACCCCGGATCCTGCTGGGTATGACCTGTTTCGTGTCCGTGCTGGCCTCAGCCTGCCCATGCGCGCTGGGCCTGGCGACCCCGCTGGCGGTCGTCGCAGGGATGGGACGTGCCGCCGAGATGGGCATTTTCATCCGCAATGCTGAGATCTTGGAGGACGTCGGAAATATCGACGTGATTTTATTTGACAAGACCGGAACGTTGACGCTGGGACGCCCCCAAGTCGCCGGCACCATCCTGCTTAGCGGCACCGAGAAGGAAATGTTGGCCTGGGCGTACGCCGCCGAAGAGCGCTCCGAACATCCGTTCGCGGCGGCGATCGTCGCGTTGGCCAAGGATCGCCGCGTCAAAGCACGGGACGTTGATTCGTTTGAGTCCTTACCGGGACGGGGGATCACCGTGCGTTCGGGCGGCCACGTGGTTCGCACCGGAAGCCTCGCCTGGCTGCGCGAGGAGAGAGTTTCGTTTCCTCAAGATGACGCGACCAGGTTCTCCGAGGCGGGTTCGCTGCTGGGAGTGGCCGTCGACGAACGTTTGCTTGGTGCCTACCGCATGGAGGACACGATTCGGCCTTCCGCAGCCGCCGCAGTCGCAGCACTCAAGGCGCGCGGGCTCGAGGTGTGCCTGGTTTCTGGAGACCGAAATGCCGCGGCATATAAGGTCGCGGAACAAGTCGGCATCGCAAAGGTGTTCGCAGAGGTCCGCCCCGAAGAGAAAGCCGATATCGTGAAGCGCTTCCAAGCGGAGGGACGGAAAATTGCGATGGTCGGCGAAGGCTTCAATGACGCGCCTGCTCTCTCCCACGCCGACATCGGCATCGCCTTGGCGACAGGCACCGACGTGGCGGTGGAATCGGCGGACCTTTCCCTGATGAATCCCGATTTGACGTATTTGTCTAAGGCGATCGATTTGAGCCAGGACATTCGTAGTGTCATCCGGCAGAATCTGGCGTGGGCGTTCATTTATAATCTCTTGCTCATTCCGGTCGCTGCGGGAGCGTTGTATCCCCGTTGGGGAATCCTGCTGCGCCCCGAGTTCGCTGGTGGGGCGATGGCGCTGAGCTCGATTTCCGTCGCGTTAAACTCGTTGCGGTTGCTGAGGAGAAAAGATGTCTAAAACCCCCGAAATTTACGGCTATCATCCCGACCTGGCGCTTTCCGGCGCCGACGCGCCGCTGCCGCCGATCGAAACATGGCCCAATCAATACCGCGGCTACGAGATCAAGATCGACGTTCCGGAATTCACTTCGGTGTGTCCCAAGACCAAGCTGCCCGACTTCGGGACGATCACGGTGCGATATCTTCCGAACCGGCAATGCCTGGAGCTCAAAAGTTTCAAGTACTACATGTTAGGATACCGCAACATGGGCATTTTCTACGAGAACGCGGTCAACCGCATCCTTGACGACATAGCTGCGGCGACAAAGCCGACGTGGTGCGAGGTGATCGGCGTGTTCACGCCTAGAGGCGGCATGCGCTCGACCATCACCGCTCGCTATCCGCGTAAGGCGTTCCCCCCGCGTTGAAACGTACTGCCGCGTTCGTCCTGTTCGCCGTCGCCGGGGTCCTTTTGTTTTGGAACTTGGGGTCCCCGGCGCTCTGGCAAGACGAAGCGGAAACGGCGTTGCGCGCGCAGTCCATTTTGGAGACGGGCTTGCCGCAGATGTCTTTGCGGGGAACGCTTGTTACCGCGCAGCCCAGCCTTTCCGCTTCTGAAGGAAATCCACGGGGAGCGTGGATATGGAATACGTGGGTACCCGCCTATTTATGCGCGACGTCCTTCTATGTGTTCGGAATTTCGTCATGGGCGGCGCGCTTGCCCTTTGCTTTAGCGGGTTTGTTCGCGCTGATTTTGGCGTGGCGAATTTTCTCGCAGGGAGAGTCCGACGCGATCGTCGACCGGCGCCAGTGGTGCGCGGAGGCGGGCGTCGCGTTACTCGCGCTGTCGCCGGCGTTCCTGCTTTTTTGCCGTCAGTCACGTTATTACGCGCTGGTTGCGTTGGGCACGTTGGTGGCGTTGTGGTCGTACCGCCGTCTCTTAGGAAAAAAGCCATACGGCGCCCTCGCCGTGGCCCTATCGCTCAATTTCCTGCTGCATTCGTCCTTCGCGTTTTTTGCGATCACCGCCGCGGCACTGGCGACCGACGCGGTGTTGCGCTTCGACGAGTGCCTGCGCTCGCGTCGGTATTGGGGCGCGGCGGCCTTGACCATCCTGCTGGCCCTTCCCGCCGCCTGCTACTTCCGAATTTGGGACCGACCCGGCAACCACCAATATGGATTATTAGAATCGCTCGCATTCTTGAAAACCTTCGAATTGTGGCTGTTCGCGTTCGTCGTTCCGCTGGCCATGGTCGCCGCCGCCTTCGTCAAACGAAAAACCGGGCTGGCGATCGGCTTCGTCCTGCTTTGCGGCATCGTCGCTGAAGGGCAGTGGTCGTTGATCTGCGCGGTGCTTGTATGGGTGTGGCTACTGGCGTGCGCCGCGCACATGCCAGCCCCGTACGGCGTGATGAACCTCAAGAGAATGTGTCTGCTTCTCGTCGTGGCGACGCTGGGACTGCTCTCATTTGGCGCGGCCGAGCCGTATGGCCGCTACTTGGCAGGGGTTCTCCCGCCGCTCGCGTATCTCGTCGCTCGGGAAATTTCCTACGTCGGGCGCGGCCGTTCCTGGGCCGTCGCGGCATTGACGATACTGTGCGTGACCAGCAACCTCGCATTCATCGTGCCGCTTAAGGCCGCGCAACTTATCGCCGCCCCCAAAAATCCAGCTGACTCGGTTTCCGGAATGATGCGCTTGCGCCTGCGGGAGATAGGCTTAAGGTCCGATCTCGCGCGTTTTACCGACGAGTTGAAGAGGGGGCCGGAAGGCTATATCGAGACGGTCGCACAAGCAATCAAAGCGGGCGGGGGGAGTACCTTCTTTTCCGACGCCGACTCGCTTTCATTAATGTTTTTGACCGGTTTGCGGCCGATTTATCCGGAAGAATTCAAGCGCGCCGAGCCCGATTGGATACTGCCGTCGCCTTGGCTTAAACTCTCCGGCGACTTGGAGCAGCGCGTTCGTAAACTCGCGGGTTCCGGACGATACGCGACGGTCGACGTTCGGGCGCCACGATTGATGTGGCAAAATAACCCAGATCCCTTGTTCCGCGATTTTTCTCCCGTCCATGCCGCTGTGCCATTGCTGAGAAGGCGATGATCTGGAAAAAGATTATTTTAGCGGCGACCGCAATTTGCGTTCATGGAGGAACAGCGATGTCTGAGCCAGTCCGTGAATTAAACCCTTCGTTCATCACGGCCGAAGTCATGTCGACGAAGACCGAGACAAGGGTCCCTGACCCCTCGATTCCCCCGAACGAATTCAACCGTCCGGAGAAGTATACGTATGCCGAATTAAAAATTCTCTCTTGCAAAACCGTGCAGCGTTTGGATTTTGACCCGCTGAAATCTGCGCGACCGTTCGTGGGGGAAAAGCCGGGCACGTTTCCGCCCCACAAAGAAATTACGCCGGCCTATAAAGCGGGAGACACGACGGGTTATTATTACTATCTACCGGATGGAGCGGCACTCAAGCCCGGCGACCGGATCTCAGCCCGGACGCCGGAGATGTCGAGTTACATGCCGTCGCTTTTCGACCTCCGCATATTGACCAAGGGAAAACCAGATCGAAGACGGTGAATAACGAATTTACGATGGATTGGGAATCCCCGAAGGAGCGGATTTGATTCGACGTTTCGGACATGATAAGATAGCTCCTTCGTTCACGCCCAGTTGGCGCAGTGGTAGCGCGTTCCCTTGACATGGGAAAGGTCATAGGTTCAAATCCTATACTGGGCAAGCTTTCCTGCTTGAATCCCAGTATAGGATTTGAACCGATTTTAAAATTGCGGCGGCTAGCCCGCCGCCAGATCCTATACTGGGCACCACTCGCCCCCTCTGATTTCATACGACGGCCGTGATAGGGCAACGACGGGGGCGAGTGGTTTCCTCTTTTTTGATCCCCCATCACCCCGGCCCCTCTTCACTCAAGGGAAGAGGGGGAGATGCAAAGTCCTCGGCTTAATAAAATCGGGCGGACTGAAGGCTCCGACGTCAAAAACTCTGTTTTGGCGAGGGGGGTTGACGGAATTGGAAACGTATGCCTATCCTTCCGGATCTCCCGGACATACCTAATAACAAGGGCGGGTTTCGCGGCGGCTGTTAATATGTTTATAATACCGCCGCTTTATTCTGTAGCCAAAGAGACGAATGCCAGCAACCGATATTGTGCGCACCGCCGACCCGAATTCACAGGAAGCCCTCGATGCCTTGCGGCATTCGTGCGCCCATGTGATGGCGCAGGCCGTCCAGGAGCTTTTTCCCGGAACGAAGATCACCATCGGGCCCGCGATTGAGAACGGTTTTTACTACGATTTCGACTCACCGCATCGCTTCTCGGAGGCCGATTTCCCCGCGATCGAAAAGCGCATGCTCCAGATCGCCGAGGGCAACCACGAATTCAAGGGTCAGGCGGTCTCTTACGAGGAGTCCAAGAAGTATTGGACCGCGAAGGGGGAGACATACAAGCTGGAACTGCTTGAAGGCTTCAAAGACCAAAAATTGACCCACTATACGCACAGCACGTTCACGGATCTTTGTCGGGGCGGCCACACGCCCAGCACACAGCCAATCCGCCATTTCAAAATTCTCTCTGTTGCCGGGGCCTATTGGCGCGGCGACGAGAAGAATCCGATGTTGCAGCGCTTATACGCGACCGCATGGCCGACCAAGGGCCAGCTCGCCGAGCACCTTAAGATGCTCGAAGAGGCCAAAAAGCGCGATCATCGCAAGCTCGGTCCCGCTCTCGGGCTGTTTAGTATTGAGGATCTCGCCGGCCCCGGACTGATTTTCTGGCATCCGAAAGGTGGACGGATGCGCATGATCATGGAAGATTGGCTGCGCGCCGAAGCGCTTAAGCGCGGCTATCAAATGGTTTACACCCCGCATATCGCCAATGTCGATTTGTGGCATACCTCGGGCCACACGAGCTTCTATCGCCAGAATATGTTCGGCGAGATCGAAGTGGAGAAGGCCGATTATCAGCTCAAGCCGATGAACTGCCCGTTCCACATCCTAATTTACAAGAGCGCTTTGCGCAGCTACAAAAGCCTGCCTTTGCGCTACTCGGAACTGGGGACGGTTTATCGCTACGAGCGTTCCGGCGTGCTTCATGGTCTGATGCGAGTGCGCGGGTTCACCCAGGACGATGCCCATATTTTCTGTGCGCCAGACCAGATCGAGTCCGAGGTGGAAGGCTGCGTCGACTTTGCGCTGAAGGTTTTTGAGACCTACGGCTTTGACAAATACGCGCTGGAAGTCTCGACCTGGGATCCGGAGAAGCCGTCGGATTATTCTGGAGAGGCCGCGGATTGGGAGCGTGCGCAGGCGGCGCTGGAAAGCGTGCTCAAGCGGCGCGGCATCCCCTATAAGCTTTGCAAAGGGGAAGCGGCTTTTTACGGGCCGAAAATTGACATGAAGCTGATCGACGCGCTTGGGCGGCCCTGGCAGCTGTCGACGGTCCAGTTCGATTTTAATCTGCCCAAGAAGTTCGAGCTGGAATTCGTCGGTTCGGACGGCGAACGCCACCGGCCGCTGATGGTCCACCGAGCATTGTACGGATCAATTGAGCGCTTTTTTGGCATCCTGCTTGAGCATTATGCGGGAAATTTCCCACTGTGGCTGGCACCTGTTCAGGCGAAAATTCTGACGTTGACCGATGCCCAGATTCCCGCCGCCGAAGCCACCGCCAAAACGCTGGATGCGGCCGGTCTGCGGGTCGAGATCGATTCGCGGCCCGAGAAGATCGGCCACAAGATCCGCGAGGCGACTCTAGAAAAAATTCCGTATATGATCGTGATCGGACCCAAGGACGTGGAGGCCGGAACCCTCGCGGTGCGCCTGCGCGATGGCCGGCAATTGAACGGCGTGACGATCGACGTTCTCGTTGCCCGCTTAACTTTGGAAATATCTCAAAAGAAGACCGCACCGCTCGAGGAGTAAGAATGAAGACCCTGATTGCCGCCGCCGTCGTCGCTCTGGCCGCCCCCGCAGGGGCGATGTCTTGGGGCGGATCGACCAAAATCGATTACGACGCGCAAGCCGAGGAAGCCACATTCCTCGCGTCTTCGCAGCTTTTCCAGGAGACGGGACGCGACAAGCTCGCCGTAGTCCAGGCATTCGAAAATTACATGCAGCAGTTCCCGCGCAGCACGCGCGTCGTCGACGCGCAGTTCCTGGCCGGTGAGGCGTCGCTGCAGCATGCGATCTCGATCCTGAAATCCGAGGCGACGGCCAAGAAGACCTCGACCGCTCGGCTGCTCGCGCCGAAGAACCCCGCCGCCGCCAAGGCGCTCGAAGATGCGCGTCGCGCGTTCGCCGACGTCGTTCGCGACAAGAAGTCAGGGCTTGCCGCATCCGCGCAGTACCGGTTGGGCGAAGTCGCCTTCAACGAGAAGGATTGGGAGAAATCGGCCAATGAATTTGGCGCGGTCGATAAGAATTTTCCGAAGTCCTACATCAACCCGGAAGCGTTGATGGGCATTGTCTATTCCGACCTGGCGCTGGAGCAGTTCTCGCAGGCCGAATCCAACATGTTCTTGCTGGGCGAGACCTATCCGACGTTCCTGCGCGAGCCCGCGGTGCAGTACGCGCAGGGAATTATCTCCCTCCACAAGGGCGACTACCCGAACGCGGAACGAGCGCTGAAAGGCGTCAAAACGGCCGACGCGCAGTTTTACCTGGGCAAGACGTACCTGCTGTCCAAGCGCGCTTATCTGGCCGCCGCGGCATTCGAGAATCTGATCCGCGACTATCCGGAGTCGGAACTAAAGGAAGAGGCCCAGTTTTTCATCGGAGACTCGTTCTTCCTCGCGGAGGACTTCAACGGCGCGATCTCTAAATACCAGCGCTTCATTCAGATGTATCCCGAAAGTCCGCTGCGGGTGTCTGCCCTGTTCCGCATCGGCTCGTCATACTTCCAAAAAAAGGACTACGTGGAGGCGCGCGCAAATTTCCAGGCCGTGCTTGACCGCTACCCGAAGGATTTCTTCGCGCCGTTGGCGCAGTTCTTTATCGCCGAGTCCTTCCTGATTTCCGACCAAACGCGCGAGGCGCTATTCGCGTTTACGAAGGTCATCACCCAGTATCCTGACGCCGTGAAAATCTCCCCGCTTGCTTACTTCAAGTTGGCGTGGTGCCAAAACCAGGTCGGCGATTTCATGCAGGCGATCCAGACCGGCAGCAACTTCGTCTCCCAATACCCGAACCACTCGCTGGCTAAAAACATCTTCATGGTCGTGGGTGCGTCGCAGTTGTCGCTCAAGCGCTTCCAGGACGCCACGGCTTCCTTCCAGCGCATCATCGACCTGGCGCCATCGTCGGACATCGCTGAGCAGGCGCTGTTCTCGATCCTGAAGAGTCAGTACGACCAAAAGGCGTATAACTCGATTCTGACTTCCTACCAGTTCATTTTCCGTCATCTGCCGCCCTCGAAGTCCAAGTGGCGTTCGATGAGCTATCTGTACGCTGCCGAGGCGTACCTCGCCCTGCAGCAGGCCGACGAGGCGAAAGTCATTTACGAAATGATCTTAAAAGTCTACCCTGACGATCCCGCCGCCTTCTACGCCCAGGATGGACTCGCGTGGTGCCACACCTATAAGGGCGAGGACGACGCGGCGCTCGAGGCGCGCCAGAAGCTCAAGGACATGCTCGCGGTGGCCAACTCCTCGTTCACGTTCTCGGGTCTTAATGAACTGGGCATCGCCGACTCAATGTTCAATCAGAAGAACTACGAGGACGCCTACCAGCTTTACGCGAAGTACGCCAACGACAATCCCTCCTCGCCACAGGCGCCTTCCGCCTTGTATCGCGCGGCGATGAGCGCGTATCATCAACGCTTTTACACCCAGGCGATTGACCTTTGGAAAAAGTTGATCACCACCTATCCTAATGCGAAAGACGCAGCTCAGGCGCGGGCGCAAATCGCCGACACCCTGTTCCGCGCGCAAAAGTATCCGGACGCGATGGCGGCCTATCGCAATCTGATCGAGACCGACCCCAAAGGCACGGTGGCACCCTTGGGCCATTTGCGTCTGGCGCAAGCAGAATTCAAATTGAAGAACGACGCGGCCGCGGTCAAAGAAGTCCAGGATCTCGTGACGCTCTTCCCTGCGGCCCCCGAGTCGAACGACGGCCTGGACATCCTCGAGGCGGTGTTCGACCGTTCCAAGGGCTACGACTACAAGACGAGTCTGCGCGCGATCGGCACGTCACAGCCCGGGACCCCGATCGGAGGCGAGGCGCAGTTTCGTCTCGCGCGACGCGCGTTCGACGCGAAGGATTATGTCGCCGCCGCCGCCGAATTCCAAAAATTCAGCGTCGACTTCACGAACCATACGGAGCTGCCTAAGGCGCAGTTCATGCTGGGCGAGAGCTACTTCAACCAGCAGAAATACGCGGACGCGATTCCCGCGTACGAGCGTCTGTTGAACAACTTCGACAAGAACGAGGACACAGCACTTGCGGTTTTCCATATCGCGAGCGCCTACTACGCCCTCGAGAAGTTTGATGATGCGACGAAATTCTACAACCGTCTCTTAGAAGAGTACCCGACTTCGGAATTCACCGGCCCGGCCCAGTTTAACCTGGCTTTGGCGTATAAGAAGCTTGGAAAACTCGACATGGCGCAGTACGCGTATCAAAAGTATATCGGCGCCGCCAAGCCGGGCGACGCGCAGGCGCAGTCGGCCTTGTGGGAGACTTACCAAATCCAGAAGGACCGCAAGGACTTCGACGGCGCGGTCGCGACATTGGGGCAGATTCGCGCCGCCGCGAAGAACGACGTCGAGACCGCGTTTGAGACTTATTACCGTGAGAGCGAAATCCGCGTATCGGCGGGACGCCCCGACGAGGCGATCGCCGTTTGGGAGAAAATCCGGGCGATGCGTCCGCTGGGCTCGCAGTTCCGCCTCCAGTCCTTGATTAAGCTTGGCGAGGCGTACGAAAAAGCGTCCGACCCCGCGTCAGCGGCCGCCGTTTACGAGGATTTGGCGCGCTCCGCCACGAAAGACACGGCCAAGGCCGCGGCCGCAAGGGCTGCTGTCTTGAGAAAATCGGGGGGCAACGCCAAGCCGAAGAAGGCGGCGCCGACCCCCTCGGTTGACGACGCCGTCGCGCCGGAATCCGGCGGCACGCAGGTGATGCCGTCCGATTCGGGCGACAGTCAGACTCCGGCGAAAAAAGATTCGAAGAAGAATGCCGGCGGTTCGAAGTCGGGAGCAAAAGGCCGGCGGGCAGCGCCCGCCGCGGCCAAGGATGGCGGCGCACAGAAAAAACCCGCGGCGGCTATGCCGGGAATGGGTCAATAGGAGATAACATGGGCGACATACAATTACTCCAGCTTTTCAAGGGGAGCTTCACACTCGTCATCATGCTGTTCTTATCGGTGCTTTCAATCACGTTTGCGATCGAGCGCTGGTGGTATTTCCGTGGCGCTTCCGCCAAGGCCGACGACGTCTTGGGGGCCGTGCGCAAGCAAATGGAGAACGGCAAAGCCGAAGCTGCCGCCGCTTGGTGCCAGAAGAACCCGACCGCGGTCGCCCAAGTCGTCGGTTACGGGCTCGTCCACTCGGGACGCTCGCGCAAGGACCTCGAGGAGCTGATGCTTTCGAAGCTGAAGGAAGAGCGCATGAAGCTCGAGAACAACCTGTCGATTCTCGGTACCCTCGGCAACATCTCGCCATTCATCGGCTTGTTCGGCACCGTTATCGGCATCATTAAAGCTTTTCGTGACCTGGCCGCTTCCGGTACCGGCGGCCCCTCTGTTGTCGCACAAGGCATCGCCGAAGCGCTGGTGGCCACTGCGGCCGGCCTCATCGTCGCCATTCCCGCGGCCATTCTTTACAACTACTTTATGGGTAAGTTGAAAAAGCAGACCGTGGAGATGGAAGTTGCCAGCGCTCGCCTGATCGTCATGATCGGGGCGAAATAAGGGAGATTTCATGGCCGGCGGCACCCAGAAAGAAGACGAGCCTATCACAGCGATCAACGTCACTCCGTTGGTCGACGTGTGCCTGGTGCTCGTGATCATTTTCATGGCGGTCGCCCCGATGGCGGTCACGCTGGGCATCAAGGTCCTCGAGTCGCGCCCGTCCAACGTGGAGGGAAAAGCCTCGGTGGATGAGAACGTGCAGATCAAGATCTCGATCGACGGCGGGATCACGGTCAACGGGGCGAAAACAGATGGGTTCACGTTCCGTCGGACCCTCGTTGACGCATTGTCTCGCAGCAAAGACAAAATGGTCATAGTGACGGCGGACGCAAAGAACAAAGTCGGCTTGGTGGTGACGGTTTTGGACGAATCGAAACAGGCCGGAGCGTTGAAGCTGGCCGTGATGAAAGCCCAAGGAGGCAGCTGATGGCTGGTTCCAGTCTCGACGATAGTCCGATCACCGACATCAACATCACTCCGTTGGTGGACGTCTGTCTCGTGCTGGTGATTATTTTCATGGTGACCGCCCCGATGATGTCTGATCCGGCGATCAAGGTGGATTTACCGAAAGCGCACACCATGGAAGGCGAAGAAAAGGACAAAATCACTCTGACGTTGGGCAAAGCCGGCGATTACGCCCTCGACTACGAGAAATATCCCGATGTGAACAGCCTGGAAGCGGCATTGAAGATGAAATTGGCGCAAAGCGATTCGAAGCTGATCATTTTGCGCGCCGATAAGGACGCCCTCCACGGGCAGCTGACCGATTTGATGGGTCGGGCGAAAGACGCCGGAGCTTTGGCGATGACCATAGCCACGGAACAACAACGATGAGAATGGGGTCTCACGCTTCATGACACAAGTGCGTATTCCCGCCTCGGTGGTGGTATCGGCCGGCCTTCACGGCGGTCTGCTGGTATTTTTCGCCGTGATGATGCACGAGGCGCCTAAAACCGCGCCTAAGGTCGTCGAAGGCGTCGACCTCCTGATCTCGACGCCCAAGCCTAAGTACGCTACTGCGGTAAAGGCGCCGAAGCTTTCGACAATGGATTTCTTAAAGCTCGCCTTGCCCACGGCTCCGCGAGCGGCGGCGCCCGCCCAGCTTTCGATTAAAATTCCTGAACACAAGATCAACCTCGCGCAACCGAAGCTTGAAGAACGCGCGCATAAAGACATGGGACCGAAGCTCCAGGCGTTGGATTTGTCGGAACATTCCGCCGAATCGGCTAAACTCGACGTGAAAATGGACCGGCGCCGCGCCGCGGCCACCTTGGCCGCGCTGCCCCGGCTTGAGGAAGTCGGAGCCAGGCGCGTGAAGAATTTGCCAGAGGCGATCGCCTTAGAGGACCGGCGCCGCGAAGCCGTCGCTGCGGCGGGGATGCCTGATATGACGATAAGGCCGACCTCTCGGCGCCAAGCCGCCGTTGCCGTCGCCGCTCTCCAGGAAGCTGGTCCGTCGGAGCAAGCCGAAGCGCGCAGGGGCGGATTGTCCTCGTTCCTTCCAGAACGGCCGCTTCTCCAGGAGGCACGACCTCAGGCGATGGGCGCTCCCATCGCCAAAGTCGCCGCTGAGCCCAAGGTTGTGCGTCGCCAAGCGCAGGCGGCCGCCGCGGGGCCCAAGAAAGGCATTGAAATCGAGGGACCGCTCGCCGACCGCCGGATCGTCTCTTATTCTGTTCCAGCGTTCCCGGAATGGGCGAGAAGCCAAGGAATTTTGGAAGCTGACGTGGCGATCCGGTTTACGGTAGACGAGGATGGAAACGTGATGTCGGGCATGCGCCTGCAAAGTTCGTCCGGTTACGGCCGGATCGACAAGCTCGCGATGGAGTCTTTGAAGAGTTGGCGTTTCGTGCCCAAGGCGGGCGCGGGCGTCCAGTGGGGCGTGATCACCTTTAGATTCGTGACGGAGTGACTATGATGAAGAATTCCTTGGCCGTGCTTTTCCTCGCAGCAGTGGTCCGAGCACAAGCTCAGACGGCGTCAAGCGCGCCGGTTTCGGGCAGTATGCCGACCGAAGTGGTGATCAAAGCGGAGGGATCCAAGCTTTCCGACACCAAGCCTCCGCTGGTGATTACCGTCGACACATTCGAGACGATTCGAAACGATTTGAAACCGGACCAGAATTTGCTGCTGGCTGTTTCGCCACTGACCGTCTCGTGGCGCCGAACCCATCCGGAGTTCTTGATGAATGAACGCGTGATTCAGCCGTGGCGCACCACGTTTTCACAGCGCCCCGGAATTTCATTCAAGATCCGCGAGCAGCTGGAAAGCCTGCTCGGCGGGCGCGGCGGCGACCCCAAGGAACTTCGCAAGTGGGGATGGAGCCT
The DNA here is from genome assembly GCA_031423795.1 of Elusimicrobiota bacterium. Classification (GTDB taxonomy): domain Bacteria; phylum Elusimicrobiota; class Elusimicrobia; order UBA1565; family UBA9628; genus GWA2-66-18. The sequence goes on from JANPGH010000050.1 coordinate 24,762, forward strand.
TACCATCGCCGACGAGGAAGGCCGCGTGTTCCATCATTATGAAGGGTCCGGAGATCCGCCAGAAGAGCTTTTGTGGAGCGGACAAAACGACCAAAACGAATGGGTGCGGGCCGGTCGTTCCTATTCCGCGGTCTACACTTTCACGAGTCCAGACGGCTCTCCGCGCACTCGCGTGGGCAACCCCATCTTGTTCAAAGGCATTGTCCACCAAGAAGACACCGGATTACATATCAGCCTTGATTCCGCGGCATTGTTTGGGACCAATAAGAACGCCCCGGACCTCGACGGCAAGGTCGGCAACGACCTTGTGCGTTCAGCCTCGGACTTGATCAAGCGCCGCTACCCGGCCATTCCGATCGCGGTGCGGGTTTACGCCAACACCAAGGAGCTCGGCCAGTCGCAGGCCGATGTGATCCAAAAATTTCTCCTGAAGGATTTGATGGTTCCGGTTCGGAACATCACCACGGATTCGACGCGCGCACCGTTTTCGGATCAGCGCGTCGAAATCGTATTGATGAATCGCTGAGTCGGCCGACTAGGTGTCGAGAAGTTATATCGCTTTCGGGATTTCATGCGACGACGGCGTCAAGTCCGTGATTCCGCCGTAAGCCGCGGAGCGTGGCTAAGCGCGCCCCAATGGCGCGCGGTCACGAAAGCGATATAACTTCACGACGCCGGACCGCTGCGGCTGGAAACCCCGCTTAAAAATCGCTAGGATCATCAGGTGGCTGGCGGTTAAAGCCGGCCTTGGAGGAAATTCACCATGGCGATCAAAGTTGGCATCAACGGCTTCGGGCGCATCGGCCGTCTCGTCCTGCGCGCGAGCCTGAAGAATCCCGAGGTCTCGGTCGTGGCCATCAACGACCTCACCGACGCGAAGATGAACGCGCACCTCTTTAAGTATGACTCGACTTTCGGTATTTTCCCCGGCACGGTCAAGGCCGTGGGCAATGATCTGGAAATCGACGGGCGCCTGATCAAGGTTTTCGCGGAGAAGGACCCGGCTAAACTGCCGTGGGGATCGGCGGGAGTCGAAGTCGTCGTCGAATCGACCGGCCTGTTCACCGATGCGGAAAAGGCCAAGGGCCACCTCGTCGGCGGCGCGAAAAAAGTCGTGATCTCAGCACCCGCCAAGGGCGAAGATATCACCATCTGCATGGGTATTAACGATGAGCTTTACGACTCGGCAAAGCATACCGTGATCTCAAACGCGTCGTGTACGACAAACGCGTTAGCGCCCGTGGGTAAGGTCCTCGATGAGGCCTTTGGCGTGAAGTGCGGCCTGATGACGACAATCCACGCCTATACCAATGACCAGAATCTGCTCGACCAGCGTCACTCGGACCCGCGCCGGGCACGCGCCGCGGCGGTATCAATGATTCCATCAACGACCGGGGCGGCAAAGGCGATTGGTCTGGTGCTGCCCAAGCTCAAGGGCAAGCTCAACGGCTGCTCGATCCGCGTCCCGTTGCAGGACGTTTCTCTGGTCGACCTGACGGTGACGGTCAACAAGGCCGTGACGAAGGAAGAAGTTAATGAGGCGTTCAAGAAGGCCGCCGCTTCAGGCAAGCTGAAGGGGTTCCTCCAGTACTGCGACGAGCCGCTCGTGTCGCGCGACATGCTCGGCAACCCACACAGTTCAATCTTCGACGCGACGTTGACCGACGTGGTCGACGGGACGCTCGTCAAGGTTTTTGCCTGGTACGACAATGAGTGGGGATACTCGAACCGCGTCGTCGACCTCGTCGCGCACATCGCCAAGAAAATTGGCGTCCCGGCGTAAAATCTTGGCCACCAAGAAGAAGCACGCGACGTTGATCGGCGTTCCTCTGGACTACGGCGCCTCGAAGCGGGGAGCCTCAGGCGGTCCTGCGGCTGTGCGGCGCGCGAACTTGGTCGAGGGGCTCGAGGACCTCGACTTGGAAGTCACCGACGCAGGCGATTTAACGGTCCCCAAGGTCACCTTGTCGACAAAAGGAAAGCTCAAGAACGCGGCCCCGATTCTCAAGGTCTGTGGGGAACTCGAGAAGCAGACTTATGAAGCCATCGCCAATGGCTCGACGCCGATCGTTTTGGGCGGTGACCACAGCCTGGCGGTCGGCTCAGTTGCGGGAGTGTCGCGCGCCTTTCGTGACAAGGGCCGCAAGGTGGGACTGATCTGGGTGGACGCCCATGCCGATATGAACACGCCGGATACCTCGGAGACGGGGAACGTGCATGGGATGCCGCTGGCTCATATCCTGGGCTTCGGCCACAAGGATTTCGCGCGACTGGGCGGCTTCGCCCCGAAAGTAGATCCCCGCAACATGGTTTTGATCGGCATTCGCGACGTCGACCGCGCGGAGGCGGTGAATATTCGCAAGTCCGGCATCCGCGTCTTCTCGATGCAGGAAATCGACCGCTACGGTATGGGTGTGGTGACCGAGCAGGCCATCGACATGGCCAGCGACGGCACCGCCGGCTTCCACGTGAGCTTCGATATCGACGCGGTGGATCCGGGGAACGCTCCCGGCACCGGTACGATCAAGCGCGGCGGGCTGACCTACCGCGAATCGCACCTCTTCATGGAATTGGTGGCCGATTCCGAGCGCATGCTCGGCCTGGACTTGGTCGAGGTCAATCCTCTCGAAGACACGCAGAACGCGACGGCCGTTCTCGCCTCGGAGCTGATCTGCTCAGCTTTGGGCAAGAACATTTACTGAGGCAATTGCGATGACCGAGAAGTCCGCTCTGAAGCTGAAGCGTTTACAAGATTTGACGTTCAAGGGCAAGCGCGCGTTGGTTCGTGTCGATTACAACGTGCCGATAAAAGGCGGCAAGATCGAGGATAATGCGCGTATCCGCGAAACTTTGAAGACCCTGGAGCATTTGATCGACGGGGGAGCGAAGGTCGTCTTGATAGCCCACCTCGGCCGGCCCAAAGGCAAGCCGGAGCCGAAGTACACTTTGAAGCCCGTCGCTGAGGAGCTTTCGATGCTGCTGAAGAAGCCGGTGGCGTTCGCGGCCGACTGCGTCGGTCCTGTGGCCGAAAAGGCCGTTGCGGCGCTAAAGCCCGGGCAAGTTCTGCTTCTGGAAAACCTCCGCTTTCACGCGGAGGAAGAGGCCAACGATCCCGCGTTCGCCAAGGCGTTGGCCAAGAACGGCGATCTGTTTATTCAGGATGCTTTTGGCGCGCTTCACCGCGCGCACGCGTCGACTGTGGGGATCACTAAGTATTTGACGGGCGCGGTGGGCTTCTTGGTCCAACGTGAGCTCGAATTTCTCGACCGGACGATGGGTCATCCCAATCGGCCCTTTTTGGCAATAATCGGCGGAGCCAAGGTGTCCGATAAGCTTGGCGTGCTTGACAAACTTATCGATCGCGTGGACGTGCTTTTGATTGGCGGGGCTATGTCCTACACATTCCTCAGCGCGCAGGGGATCAGTGTCGGTAAATCTGTGGTGGAAAAGGACCAGATCGACGCTGCGAAGGCAATTATCGAAAAGGCCTACAACAAGAAAGTGGAAATCTTCCTTCCGGCCGATCACATCGCGGTGCGCGAGATAAAGTCCGACGCGGTCGTGACCGCGACTCAAGCCATGTCGATTCCCGCCGAGTTGATCGGCGTGGACATCGGACCGCACACGATCGAAATTTTCGTCGAACACATTGCCCGAGCCAAGACCGTGTTTTGGAACGGGCCGATGGGTATTTTCGAAATGGAGCCGTTTTCCCATGGCAGCTTCGCTGTGGCCAAGGCGATGGCTGATGCGACCAAAGCTGGCGCGGTCACTATTGTTGGGGGGGGCGACAGCCTTTCGGTCGTTTCGAAGGCGAAGCTTGCCTCAAAGATGAGCCATTGCTCGACGGGCGGCGGCGCCAGTTTGGAGCTTCTCGAGGGGAAAGTCCTTCCCGGTTTGGCCGCGCTGGCTTCCTAGCGCTCCGAAAAGGTATAATCTGATAAATGAACACGTTTTTATTGTTTGTTCACGTTGTCGCGTGCCTGGGCATGATATTGGTCGTCCTTCTTCAGACCGGGAAGGGCGCGGGCCTACAGATGTTCGGCGGTGGCGGTGATTCGCTGATCACCACTCCTGGCGGTTCGAGCTTCATGAAGAAGTTCACCACGGGCCTCGCGGCGACCTTCGCCTTCACCTCGCTTTTCTTGACGTTGCTACAAAGTCGTTCGGGAATGTCGAGCGTGACTTCGCGGGTGCCGTTGTCTCCCGCTCCGCTCGAAACGCCGGCCCCTCAGACCGCCGCCCCGGCTCCCGCCGCGGCGCCGGCCCCGGCATCGGCTCCCGTCAAGAAGTAGCCGCAACAGACGCGCGGGTGGTGGAACTGGCAGACACGTACGCTTGAGGTGCGTATGCCCGGAAGGGTTTGGGGGTTCAAGTCCCCCCTCGCGCAAATTTTTGGAAATAAGCCCCGTTTAGGAAAACTCCTACACGGGGCTTTTTCTTGCGTCGAGATTACGGAAGGACTACGGACGACTTGTGGAACGCGCGGCCGTTCGGATCTTACTCAAAATCCGTTCTGGACTTGTGTTCAATTTCGCCATTTGCAACATCGCCCCACGCATGCGCTCTACGAAAGCCTCGTTGTGCGTTTCTTCGTCCGTGCCTTCCCAGGCGTGGGCATCCTCGTGCACCGCTGACATGAGAATATCACCCATGAATCCATAGTCCTCTTTCGGCGTGCTTTGACCATCAGAATATCTTTCTATCCATTCCAACCAGCGCAATACCTGGCTATTTTTGTTTGTCGACCAACTCGTCCCAACTCGTGTCATCATTGCCAGTCGAGAGCCAGTAGATTTTCCAAAGCTGACGTGATATTTTAACGATGGGTCGCCCATTCTTTCTCTTAAAAGGGGAGTCATGAGGCCCGAAATCAAATTCGTCAATAGTGCGCGCTGGCGGCGCTGTCGGATCGTCAAGCGTGATGAATCTTCTTTTTGCCAACGATCATCGCTCGCGTCGGCAGATGCGAGGTGTTTATAACGACCTAAACCCTCATCACGCCACGCTTTGAACCTGTCGGGAATGTTGTCGTACCTCCGGTGACGCGAGGCCCTGCCTCTAGACTCATCCAATATGTCCTGACGTAATTGCGCCAAAGACATTTTCTGGCCGTCCCATGGGAACTCCACGGCCGCCAAATAATGCGCTAATTTCGCCCCGTCTTTATCCTCGGATAGACCATCGCGAATAGATTTGGCGTCGATGTTCCACCAATGATCATTCACCGCGCTCGCCAATCTTCCCGAATCATGGTGCACGGAGCGTGACGCCATTAAATGGTCCGAGCGATAGACGTAATCGACGGGCAGTCCTCTCGGCTGCCATGAGCCATCCGCCATTGCCAACGCCGCGGCCTGCGATACCGCCGCAAACACCGCTTTCTGCAGGCGTTCGATATATCGTTGCTTTTCCGATAATCCGCTTCGATCGCGGTCCAAGGTGATGGAGTGATCATGCGAGTCGCGGCTGGACGGCAAGGCCAGGCTTAAATTGCGCGCGCGCATGAACTCCATCAATTCCTGCGGGAGTAACGAGAATAACTGCGGATCTTGGTCCAGATCCATGACCGCGAAACCGGCCTGTACCACGCCGCTATGCTCGGAGGCCCGTTGGATGACAAGTACGCGCTCGCCGTTCATATGCCAATCCACCCCACCTCGCTCCTCCAATTGGTCAAGGCGACTTCGTCGGTTATACACGACGTCTACTCCGCTCGGGGCCAGGCTGCCCACGTGTCGTTTTAAGCCCTTACCAATTAAGGTCGCGGGCCCCAGGGCGCCGGCATAATTTTCGATCTCCGTGCCGATCAGCGCCGCCCGCACTTCCAGCGCCATCCTATTCTGCTCGATTCCACCGGGTCTTTCTTCAACCCAATCAACTTGCGTCCCGGTGACCTCGCCGGCCACTTCGGACAGCTTGTCCACCATCCAAGTGTATGTTCCATCATCGCGACGGTGCTTATAAATCTCAAGTTCGGTATGCCGGTCTTTTCCGAGCTTGCCTGTGACAAGTCGCACTCGGTCTGAACCCACCAAGAATTTATACCAGCCCCGACCATTGAAGCCAAGCGAGGGATCCTGGCCCTCGCTGAACGACGATCGTCCCAGAGCTAAAAGAAACTGAACGATCTCATAAACATCCATCCCGATGCCGTCGTCGTGCGCCGTTAACCGCAATTGAGTCGTACCCGCGCTCTCGCTCAGCGCCGCCGATATACGGATGACCGGGGAAACACCAGCGCCGAGCGAGGCTTTGACTCCATTTTGTATGCACTCTCGAACAAAGACATGACCGGATTCCGGCCCGATGGCCCGCATGATATTGTTGTCCGTGTTCGGGTACCCCATCTTAGGAAGGGCCTCGGCCAAGTCGGAGGCGGTAAGGGCGTGTCCCTTTCGTCCGACAACCTCCAAATTGGCCCTGGCTCCGGCCAAGGCCGAGAGCGGAACATCCTCAAGCGTGCTTATGACAATTCGCCCATGTTTGGGTGGATTGGACAACACGCCTAGCGGCTCTATGTTCGTATCGCCACGCAAAAATGTCACCAGGGCGGGATGCGATTCTGTATCGTCGACGGCGATTAACTGGTAGTTATGATCCGCGATATATTCGGCTAATTTCATGCCTGATTTCGGGTCAGCCTGTAAAACGGCGAACCACCGAGAAACGACCGCATTGAAGGCGGCGTTGTCTCCCAATGCCTGGCTTACTGCTTCTAAACACCTCGCCGCCGTGGCGCGATGGGAATCCCGCAGGTTTTTGATTTCGGTGTTCCATCTCGCGGCATTGTCCTTATCCAGGCGATCGAGATCGTTGCTTAGTGCGTAAGGCAAGGCCCAGCCGAACTGCTCCAGCCGGTGTTGATCCCATGTAATCCGCGACAAATTGTGTACGAGCCGCATTTTCTCATTCTGAGTCAATGTAGATGGGTAAGCTAATGCCGCTTTTGGCAAAGGAGTGGATTGCACTTCTGCAAGAGGTCGTAGTAAGTTCTCCACGACTCGTGTGTCGTTGTATGTCTTCTCTCTGACAACAAGAGTGTCATCTTTATTCCACGGCCAAGCACCTTCCAAAAATTTAGACCACCCTGTCTCGTGTCCTGGAACAGGGGATGACATTTCTCCTTCGAGTTCGTTGATGGTCTGTGTGTTACTAAAGGGAAGTTCGACCGCTTCATAACGTCTGCCATTAAATGTTCTCACGCCGCGAGTAGACCTAAACGGTGCGCTAAATAGAGTGGGTGAATCCACGGGTTCGAAATCTTTCTCTTCGATCGGTCTGCCAACTTGTCCCAGGATCTCCCATCCTTGCCAATATTTCTCGTGGTTGTGATAGTAATCGACGATGTAAAACAACCGACCCCCTATTTTGTAGAGACTGCTGTAGTCATAGTCAATGCCATCAAGTTCGATATTCGAAATACGCCGCATGCCCCCGGGAGCGATTTCATACAAATGCTCGCGATCAGTATTATCTACGTCTAATCGCGTAAAGACCCTGCCGTCGATCGCATAGGGCGTTGTTATGCGGCCGCCGAAATTGGCGCCCAAAGAACCCACGAAAGGCGGAAGATCAGGGGCGAGGCCATAGATATCAGCGATACGGTTTAATTGGCCAATAATGTTATCTTCCGTTTCCCCGGACTCCAGTGATCGGATAATCCTCGGACCCACGTATTCCCGTACGTTTGCGGGAATTCCCGGCTGCGCGGAAAGCAAGTTGTGAGCGATTGCTGTCGATCTCGCGCGGTCCGGTCGAACCCAACCAGCTGACGCCCTTGAACGGCCTGTCGTTTGATGCGCGACCTTCCTTTTTGCATGGGCGAATTGACCAGGAACTTGCTCATTGCCCCACAACTCGGCTTCTGGCGTCGGTCGGTCGCCGTAGCCGGTCCAAACGCTTAAAAGACCGTTGAGAAGGACCGCCGGCTCGCCTTGGAACGCCGAGTTTTGTTGAAATTTTACGACGTTGTCCTTAAGGAGCAGTATCCGTTGGGCGATGCGCATAAAGGTTAAATTCATTGCTACTGACCAAACGCTGCGGCCGGCGCCTCCCAAAAGCCGTCCGCCGACCGTCGCAGGGTCAAAATCCCAAAGTCTTGAGTCGAGCGCAACGGGAACCTTGCCTGCTAAGGCGCCCTTGCTCAAACGCAGCGTCGAATTTTCCGAACTGGGAACAATAACGAAGTTACTGGCCTTGAGCTTTAGGACCGCGGTTTGGACTAAGTCGTGCAACGCCAAAAATAAATCGTCTCTCCGGTCCATGCTATTAATTCGCCCTTGGAGAACGTCCATTGCCGCCGCCAGGCTATTAATGACCGGCGCCATCCGCTGCGGATCGTTACTGAACGCGTCGACGGCATTTATCAGGAGATGGCGAATCGCGGCGACCGTGATTGGCTCCAGAATAATTTGCTCGCGCGACTCGAGTTGGAACGAGGCGGTCGGCAAGTCTAGGGCGACTTCCTGCGCCAATTCCTCGCCGCGCAATGTCAGCGTCATCACTCCGGTGCCGCCAACGAGCAGCTTGACCATGCCGGTTTTTGTCGCCGGGCCAGGCTTATAGTAGAGGTCCTCGCCATCCGCCGTCGAGTCATGCCGTTGAAGGGCCTGAGCCAATTGCGCGCCACTGCGTCGGCTCGACACGCCGGGAACGGGGATGAATTCGGCGATGGCTTCTGGCCTCAATCCCCGGCCGCCGTCCTTAAACCATAGCGTACGGCCGCCGTTGCGCATCCCAAACCGCACTGAATTTTGTCCCAGTCTATATCCGACAGGCCGATTGCCCAAGGTCCGGTGGCTGGACAAATCGTTGAATAAACGTCCTGAACTGCCCTCGAGTATCGGCCCACGGCGGCTCAATGCCAATTTCTCTTTTAAGTGATCGTAATAACCTTTCTTATCAATTGGCTCCTTTTTTTCCAAGACGACTTCCGTTCCTGACGCGCTCAAATCGCCTGCTTCTCGAGAGTGGCTGCCCATGTCTAACCAAAGATGCCCGCCTTCGCGTCGGAACGTGACCCAGTACAGCAAGGGGCTTCCCGCTTCGTTTCCCTGGAACGTCAGGCTCTCTCCCTCTTCAAGCCAACCCACGCCCTGAAACACGCCCATCCCATACCGGCCGATGGCGTCGCCCATCGCGTCAAATCCGTTGTTGATGAATTCCACGCCGGCTTGGTACTGAGATCCCGTTTGCCGTTTGAGATCGCTGTAGAGATCCGCCGCTTCAAACGGGAATCCAGCGCGTCGACGTTCATCTGCGATCTCGAGCAGAGTTTCGACCCAATGCCGTCGCCCTCTCTGCAGCGCGGACAAATACCGTTGTCGATAACCTTCTCGAGTCGCCTCATTTTGGTCTAAGACATTCCGGATCAGCGGAACATATAAATCAAGACGGAAGCCTCTTTTCGGATGGAAGAAATCGGCGGGCAAATCTCCTTTTTTCGACGAACCATTGCCGCCGGAAGATGCGGAGCCTGCGCCGCCTTTGGATAATCGAGAAGACCTGTTTCGGGAAGCTGGAGTGGCCGGTTCCGATTGATATTGGCTGGCGTTGGTAAGGACGGTCTCATCTATGACCTGGGCGCCTATCGGGCTTATGGTGTTTTCATAGCCGTGGTTTAGCTCCGCGTCGACAGCGGAGCCCGCTGCCGACCCCCGCGGCACCGCTTCCAGTCGGCGTGCCATGCCTTCCAATGCGTCCCTCGATGTAGCAGCAGGTTTGTCCGGCGACTGCGGAGAGTCCGCGAAAAGCGTCGCAGGGACAAGAGATAAGGCTTGCGGCATCGCATTCCCAATAGGCACAGCCGCCGGCGTTATAGGAATCAGCGAAAGCGGGCCAAGGGTGGCCGGATTGATGGGGCTGATAGTCGCGGCGTTAAGGCTCGGGACAACGGAGCGGTTGCGAGGAACTGTTTGTGTTGCTCCTTCTCGACCGATGGCATAAGCCGGACTATTGGACCAGAGCAGGATGGCGACCATGCCCAAAGTGCCGCATTTCCTCATACGCTTCCAGTATAAAGCCGAGCACATGTTTGCGCAATACCCTATTTCGACGGTATATGCTTTAAGGTGGGCCTCCTTACACTGCGCGATCTCGGATGTCTACGCCAAGAAACTAGGATTCCTTGACGATCGTGCCTAAGGGGTTTATACTTCCAGAATGAGAGTATTCCTCGTTTCAGCGGTCATGTGCGCCGCGGCCGGTCTGATCGCGGCGGCGCCGACGGCCGATCCGCCGCTCGTGTTGGCCGTCAAGAACGGCGATCTGGAGGGGCTTAAGGCATCGATAACGTCCGGCGCCTCAGTCAACGACAAAGATCAGTACGGCTGGACCGCCGCGATGTGGGCGGCCGGCCACGGCGACGCGGCGATGATCAAAGCCCTTTTGACGGCGGGAGCAGATTTGCGACCATCCGGTGCGTCCGGTTACGACGCGATGATCGAGGCCGCCAAGGGAGGAAGGGCGGATGTGGTCTCGTTGTTGGCCGCGCGTGGGTTTTCCTGCGCGACAGTCGATGCCCAGGGCGTTCCCGCCCTGTCCTACGCGACTGCGCATGCCTCGACGGCGACGGCGCGGGCGCTGTTGAATTGCAAGGCACCGATCAATGCCCCCGACGGCAAGGGATTTACGGCGTTGATGCGCTCGGCTCAGCAGGGTTCGGCGACGATGACGTCGTTTTTGGTCGCGCGCGGAGCGAACGTGAACGCGCGCGATAATACCGGCTACACCGCATTGATGTGGGCCGCTTACGGCGGATACGCCGATGTTGTCAAAGCGCTGCTTGCGGCGAAGGCCGACGCGTCGGTGCGGGCGACGGACGGCCGCACGGCCTTCGCCATCGCCACAGCCCGCGGCCGGACGGCTGCGGCATCGCTATTACCGCCTGACCGATAACCAATCGGTATAATCGCAGTATGGCATCGCGGAGTTTAGTCTGGTTCCGGTTGGATTTGCGCCTGGCCGACCAGCCGGCGCTGATGGCTGCGGCGACGAAGGGGAACGTAATACCGGTTTTTATTTGGTCTCCGGAAGAGGAGGGCCCGGCGGCTCCCGGCGCGGCGTCCCGCTGGTGGCTGCATGAGTCACTGAACGCCTTGGATCAATCGCTGCGCAAGAAAGGTTCGCGGCTCATTTTAAGGCGCGGACCCGCGCTTTCCAGCCTGCAAGCGCTGCTCGAGGAAACAGGCGCAAAGTCGGTGTATTGGAATCGACGTTACGAGCCTTCTCTCATTGCGCGTGACACAAAGGTTAAGGATGCCCTCCAATCTCGCGGTATTTACGTCGAAAGTTTCAATTCGGCGCTGTTGTTTGAGCCGTGGCAGATCAAGACCAAGGCCGGCACGCCCTTCCAGGTGTTCACGCCTTTTTGGAACGCGTGTATGGGAGGCCCCGAGCCCAGCGCACCGCTTGTCACGCCAACGCAATGGGCATCCCCGTCTGTATGGCCTAAAAGCGAGCCGCTCGAATCCTTCGGCCTGCTGCCGAAGCCGGACTGGGCTGGTGGATTGCGCAGTTCCTGGGATCCCGGTGAAGCAGGGGGACGCGAACGCCTGAAGGTGTTTTCATCTGGACCGGTTGGGCAATATCATGAAGCGCGCGACGTGATGTCCGAAGACGGTGTTTCGAGGCTATCGCCGCATCTCCATTTTGGGGAAATCTCGCCGCGGCAAATTTGGAGTTCAATGCAACGGGATTCCGCCGTTTCGTTCGGCAACGGTCCGGCCACATATTTAAAAGAGTTAGGTTGGCGCGAGTTTTCCCATCATCTGCTGTACCACTTCCCGCAGACGGTCTCCGAGCCGTTACGGCCCGAATTCGCACAGTTCCCGTGGCGGCGTGACCACGCCGCATTCGAGGCGTGGTCGGGCGGTCATACCGGCTTTCCCGTCGTCGACGCTGGTATGCGAGAGCTGTGGCGCACCGGCTGGATGCACAACCGTGCGCGCATGATCTGTGCCTCGTTTTTGGTCAAGGACTTGCTGGTCGACTGGCGCCAGGGGGCGGCGTGGTTCTGGGACACGCTGGTGGACGCGGATTTGGCCAACAATACATTGGGGTGGCAATGGACCGCGGGTTGCGGAGCCGACGCGGCTCCGTTTTTCCGCATCTTCAATCCCGTACTGCAGGGTCAGAAATTCGATTCGAAGGGAGAATATGTCCGTCGTTGGGTTCCAGAGCTGGCCACATTTCCCGTCAAGAACCTGCACGATCCATGGCTTGCGAAGGATGTGCAGACGAAGGTCGCCTATCCGCCGCCGCTGGTTGATCATGGCTTCGCCCGCGACCGGGCGCTGGCCGCTTTGGCGACGGTCTCCAAAAAAGGGAAATTCGACGCATGATCCCGTGCGCTCTTGGGGCGATTTTATTGTCGATCGGTATGGCTTGGGCCGGGGCCATCGGGCCTGATGATCCGCATTCGCGCGCCGCAACGGGTTTTCCTGGGGCATATTTGCAGACCGTGCGGCTTTCATTGACGGATGAGCCAGCGTACGGTTCTCGTTTTTTAGACGCGTTGACGCTTCATGTCCGTTCGATTGCCGCGCTGAAGACGCCTGTGGCCGTGTCAGTATATTTAGAAGAAGCAATCACGAGAGGCGTGCGTCTTAAGCAATTGCGGGAAAACCTGGGTCGCGAGACACTCTCCCCGCCCCAAGCGGCGGCGCTGCTTGCGGCCAACGCGATCTATCGTCCCGACCTTATTCATCAGGTGATTGACGGCTTGGAAGCCGTGCAGTCCGGCCTTGGGCGGCGTTCCGCCGCATTATTTCATTCTGCGAAAGGCAATGGCGATAAGACAACGATCAAGGCCCTGCGTTCGGCGGGCGCACGCCGTCCGCGACTTGCGGTTTCAAATGCGGGTCAGAATTGGGCGGAACTCTTTGATCTCGGGGTTCGGCCTCAACACGAGGATAGGACGAAGCGCGACGCCAGAGACGCGGATCATCAATCACCGAGGTTGACGTTGCCGCCGCGGCCATAGCCGCCAGTTTCTGGTAAATACATATAAGCCATCGTTGTATACGGCGCAAGACGACAATCACTTTGTTCATGAGGATGACGCGTCTCGCCCCCATCGCGGTGATGGAGATGTGGCGCGAGGAACGCTTTAATCTCATCAAGCCGAGTAGACGATCGCTCGCCTCCGGGCCGGCCAGTACTTTTATCACATTTCCAAAAACGATATCTCCCAATTGGGTTTCTTCACCGTCACTCCCAATATCCGTGGCGGTGATCCGCAGAGTCCGGTTGTCGGCGTCCATGAAGCGAACGATGAACCCGTTGAGACGCTTGGCTTCGGAGTGACTTTCACGCCAGGCCGACGCGATTCTACCGGCAAATCGCCTGGGATGCAGGATTGCGGAATTCGACCACGCCATCTCGCGGATCATTTTGCGCCATTGCGCCGCAATCTCGGCGGGAATAGGCTGTTCGGATAAAAAATCTTTCCAGTTCAGTCTCCACTGCGAGGTGGACTTCCTTTTGCCGCGCTTGAGTTCCAGTTTTAGATATTGGGACGATAAGTCGGCGATGAGACGTGGTTCCCCGAAGCGGCCCATATCGGGGGGCAATTCTTCGCTCGTTTCGACAAAAATAATGTCGTCATTGACCTGGCTGGCGGCGACAAAATAAGAGAAGCGCATCTTGCTGGTGATCGTCAGGACCTTCAATCTTTTCACTCCCGGCAAGGTCGCGATAGATCCGAACGCCTCGTACATTCGCAGCGTGTTGCGGTACTTGAGGTCACCGAGGCTTTGCCACGGAATCCAGAAAAATGCGATCGGGACGCGAGTAGCGAGATAACCTATAACGAATGTGGCGGGCACGCCGATGTGCGCGAGTCCCAGTCCCTTTAAGAATTGGTACCCGACCTCCAAAATGTAATGTGCTTTGCGGGACGGCGGCCCCAACTCCACGTGTTCGTGCAAAGGTTTAGAAAGGCGATATGTTCTCAAGCTCGGAGCGTTGAGGGGAATCCGCGTTAACCCGGATAAGGAGAGAGCTGTCGCGGGTGGATTCTCTAGAACGACCGCCGCATTCCTCGGTTGGACACCCAAAGCACGCGGAAGAATCACATCGCCCGCGCCCCACGCATTGTCGACCGACTTTGCAGTGTCCGCGTGGTCGAATTCATCGATGGCTTCGCGAATGTCTTCGACGCGGGCAGGCAGAGGTTCGCCTTGAATGATTCCGGCCGCGAGTACAACCGGTGCGTCTGGCAACAGCCTGATCTGATCCGCGAGAGCGCCTTTCGCGGTTCCGTGGCCAACAGCAATCGCGGAATGAATAGGCGCCAGGGCTTGATGCGTGGCATTGAAGGAGGCAATTTTGATCGGGACGCGCGTCACCGCCGAGGCGGGCGAGTTGAGCAAGGCGAGAGCGACCCGGAGCCAGCGGGAGGTCATCCCAGCGATTATGGATGACTTTCTGATTTTTCAGCTGAGGCCAAAGACCCAGGGCATAGGGGGTCTTTCGCCAGAGGACCCCGTCCGTTTGAGGTCTCCAACCATAATCTGTTACAATGACATCTACGGGCCTGTAGCTCAGCTGGGAGAGCGCCTGCATGGCATGCAGGAGGTCAGCGGTTCGATCCCGCTCAGGTCCACCACTCGCCCCCTCAGATTTCGAACAATGGCCGTTAAACGGCAACAACGGGGGCGAGTGGTTTCTTTTTTGGATCCCCCATCACCCCTAGCCCCTCTTCCCTCAAGGGAAGAGGGCTGCGAGGTCAAGGGTATGCGGTCATGATGAGATTGAAGCGGCTCATCGATTGATATGTTGGGCCGGCGTGCAGGCCCATAGGATTGATCACCAGGCCGTCCATGAAAGGGGTTCTGTAGACGCGACCTCCCACAACGAAATAGCCGGCCGGACCTAGCAAAGTGATGACGATTCGTGCCCTGAAATTAGGGTCACGATGCAGGTACGGAGTATTGAAGGCGTTGCGAGTGCTGTGAAACAATGCCGCTTTCCATACGGAAACCGACTCCGAAAAAGTTGGAAACGAAATTTTATATCGATTGGCGATCACACGAACCAGTTCGCGCAACGGATCGAAAGTTGAAACGTCCGGTGGAGACAGGAATGGAATCCGCCTATTGGCCACAAACGCGTCACGATCCACCAAATATCTATTTTCCCAAACGTTGCGCATGTTATCGGATGGCCCCGCGCGACGTTTGCCCTCTTCCAGCACGGCAGCCAAATCAGCGACGTTTATTAGTGATGCCGCGCTGACCAGGCCTATTCCTTGCCCGGCGGGTGAGTTCATGACGATGGTTGGCGCTTCCTTCTTAGACAATTCAACGAGTTCGTCGCCGTTGAATTCGGCCTTGTTGCCACCGTCGAACAATAGGTCAATATAAGGATCGCCATGTCGTCCCCTAGCGTCGAGGGTTCGCGTGATTTCGCGCAACTGGTCTGACGCCGAGTCGCGCCATGATTCGAAAGTCCTTGGGTTAGCCGCCCGTGCCGTTTTTATCGTTTGAATTAATTGCTGGGCGGTGTCGATGCCAACTACATCTTGCGCAGACACCTCCGGCCTGTCCAACCGACGAGGAATCCCGCCGATATTTGCGCGCGTAAGGACGTCTGCGACTTCTTTTGCGTCGCGATCATTAAACATCGACCGTAAAAACAAGGCTTGTCCGGCGCTAACGGCTTCTAGTTTCGGCGCTGAGGCGATGGCTCGAGACAAATGATCGGCCGCATTGAGGTCCTGAGGGGAGGATAAGAGCAATGATTGCGTTTGTCGGCCGAGATTATTGATGGCTAACACCGCCACAATGCGTTCCGACGCAGTCCATGAGCGGTTTTGAGCGGCAAATGCGGGCATCTGAGAAATAAGCGCCAGCATAGCGACCAGTCGGCAATTCATCGCATTTATTATAGGGAGAGGGGATTAATTGGAACAGTGCCTTTAGACCTATTCACATCCTGGCAAAGGCCTATCCCAGAGTGGTCTATATGATTTGGTACGATCGCGACGACCATTCTTCACGCGGTGGTCGAACCGATGAAATCGAGTCAACGCAGAAAAGTGCTGTTCATCCTAGGCACGCGCCCCGAGGCGATCAAATTGGCTCCCGTAATCCTCGCCGTTCGCGAGCGCAAAGATTTATTCGTCTGTCGTTTGGCGGTAACGGCGCAACACCGGAAGCTTCTTGACGATGTTTTGTCGGTTTTCGGCATGAAACCGGACCACGATCTCAAGATCATGCGGCACGGCCAAACGTTGACGGATATTTCCGTCAGATCGCTGTCGCGATTGGACGCGGTCCTTAATACCGAAAAACCGGATATCGTCGTTGTTCAAGGAGATACGACGACGGCGCTGATGGCGGCGCTCAGCGCGACCTATCATCGGATACCTGTCGCGCACGTGGAGGCGGGCCTGCGCTCGGGCGACAGCCAGGACCCTTTCCCCGAAGAAATCAACCGGGCGCTGATCGATCGGTTGAGCGTTCTCCTGTTCGCTCCGACGCCAACCGCGCGGCGCAACTTGTTGGCCGAGGGTTATACATCGTCGCGGATAGTCGTGACGGGAAACACGGCGATCGATGCGCTACGCCTCGTCCGGGCCGGACTGAGCAACAAGCGGCCGAGGTTGCCCGCCGGCGTCGACGCGGCGTTGGCGCGGGCGTGCGCGGTGCTCACCATCCATCGCCGGGAGAATCGCGGCGACGCCTTGAATCAGATATTGCTTGGGGTTCGGGATTTCGCCCGCAGCCGTCCCGATCGTACGGTCGTCTGTCCGATGCATCCCAATCCGGAACTGCGGCGCGTCATGCGCGAGAAGTTGGGTCGGACGGCGAATATAGCGCTGATCGAGTCTTTACCGTACGATGCGATGATTTACCTGCTCGAACGCGCCCTTTTCATAGTGACGGATTCAGGTGGACTGCAGGAAGAGGCTCCGGAAATGGGTAAGCCGGTTTTGATCGTTCGACGAAACAGCGAACGTCCGGAAGGCCTTCGCGCGGGAACCGCCAAAATCATCGGGAACGATCGCCGGAGCGTGGCGCGGTGGATGGGAATCCTCGCCCAAGAAAAAGCGGTTTATCAACGCATGGCACGCGTCGTTCATCCGTACGGAGACGGTAACGCGGCAGCGCGCGTAGTGAAGGCGCTCAAATCCTTTCATTGGTAACATCACTTGTATATTTTTTGCCACGCTTCCACTATTTCTTTCTCTGGGGATCGTTTTTATCCAACCCGACAGCGTTTACCCAATTTGGATCGTGTGCGCGGTCTCCTTGCTTGCGATATTCAGACTTAATCCGGAGGCGCGCGTCCGCGGATTATGCATGAGCCTGATTGCCTTGGCTTTCTGCCGAACGATGTCCGATCCCGCGGCTTGGTGCATGCTCGCCGTCACGACGCTGGTCGGCTGGGGACTGGCGTGGAAGGCGGTGGATCGGCATCCGATGTTCGAAGGTATGGCGCTTTTAGGTGTGGGCCTTTGGTCATACTCGCTGACGGGTGGAGAAATGAGCTTTTCGCGGATAGTTGCGTCGGAAGGATTCCGGATAATGGGGGCGCCGTGGTGCCCGTATCAGCTGGTGCCGGGCGTGACCCTCAAATACCTGGTATCCTTCGCCACGCCGGTTCTCCCGTTCTTGGTCAGCCGCCCATTCCGTTCGTTGCAGGCGATGCTGCCATTGTTGGGAAGTTTTTGCACAGGGAGCATCACGATGGTTTGGTGGGATCGCTTTATGGTTGGCGGCTACACGAACCTGACCAACCACGTCGGCTATTCTCGTGCGCTTTTCGGCCTTGCAGTCATGTGGTCCTGGCTGTTGCTTTGGGGCCTGGCGCGAGGATCCGATTGGATGTCAAAAGTGATTTATATAAAGCCGGGTTCCCCCGTTAAAGACAGGATCAAACGCAAAAGTTAACCAAAAGTTTCCTCGCGAAGACCTACTCTAGGTGTTACATAGAGAGGGTGAGAAACGAGAACTATGGATGAGCTGAGGATCCACCAACTTTCCAAGGAGATGGTCGCCGCTGAGCTGCGCAAGCTAGGCGATCCTTGCGCGACCGCCGCGGAAGTGGTACAGCGCACCCTGGCCGCTGCCTTAGTCAGGCCGCCCTTGGGAACAGAGGCTGCTCGCCTGATCGAGGACACGGTACGCGGAGCGATGACAGCTCTACTTCTCGCTGACCAAAGCCTTTCACGAGGGGGACTGCTCATTCTGGAGGCCGTACTCGAGATCACGGCGACTCATCTCGAACCAATGGCGGCGATGCATGCGGTGCTCAAGGGTTTGGCCGACATGCGCCGCTTCGCCACACCCGAGCGATTAGCCGACATGCGCGTGGTGATTGGCGCAAAATACATGGGAGCCGGCGAGGTTTTCGATGGCTATCTCCGCGAGCCCTTGGCTGAACCCACGCCGACTAAGAAGCCGGCCTAAGTCGTCGACATCCACACGTTTTGATAGGATGGGTGGATGATCGCCGTGATCGCGGTCCTAACCGCTCCCGCGTTAGCGGCGGATCCACTCGTGGATATTCGCTCAATCATTCCCGACGTTATCCTCGACGTTCGCTACGCAACCGCGGCCAACTTTTTGCAAAAATCCGTCTATCCCGTTCCAGTCGCCTTTTTGCGGCGCTCGACGGCGGAAAAACTGTCGCTGGCGGCCGACTTGCTGCGAGCGCAGCGGCGACGACTCGTGGTTTATGACGCCTATCGTCCGCTTTCCGTCCAAAAAGAGATGTGGGCGAAGAAGCCCGATCGGCGTTACGTGGCGGATCCGGCGCGCGGATCTGCCCACAACCGCGCAGCCGCCGTCGACGTGGGGTTGACCGACGCGGCTGGGCGACGGGTCGCGTTGCCGAGCGATTTCGATGAATTCGGACCCACGGCCCGACACGCAGCCGCCGGCGTTTCTCCGGCAGCGCGCGCCGAGGTCGAGGGTTTAAAGCGCGTGATGGAAGGTGCTGGATTTAGGTCCCTGGCCGATGAGTGGTGGCATTACGAAGACACGGAGGCGAAGAATTGGCCGGTGTTGGACATTCCGCTGCGGGATTTGACTCCATGACCGGTTCGATACTTGGCCCTTGCGTCGAATTGCCCGCCGATGTTGTCGCGCGTAAAATTGCGACGGCGCGGCGCGCGGCTGAAATTTGGCGTCGGACGAGCATCGGTCAGCGCATTGATGCGTTGACGCGGGTGTGGGAATCCCTGAATCTGCGTCGCGCGGAGGGCTTGGCAATTATCCGTGAAGAGCACGGAGGATCTCGCCTCGAAACGGAGTTTCTGGAATTCGGTTCGGCCGCGATGCTTGTCGATTATTTCACCCACAATGCACGGCGAATTTTGGATGACCGTGCAGCCTGGTTGCCATGGTACTTGTTCAACAAGAGCGCGACGATTCGTCGGCTGCCACGCGGCATCGTCGGAGTCATCACACCTTGGAGCGTGCCGTTTTTGGTTCCATTTTCGGACGCTTTTTGCGCAATGCTCGCAGGCAACGCGGTGTTACTCAAGCCATCGGAATGGACGACAAAAACGGCATTGTGGATCGAGACGGTGGCTCAGGCGACAGGAGCGCTCCCGGAAGGCCTTCTCAGCGTGATCTCGGGAGCCGCCACCGCCGGTGAAGCCGTCGTCGACGCGGCGGACTTGGTTATGTTCACCGGATCTTCGCGCACGGGTGCCATCGTCGCCGCCCGTGCCGCCGGGCGACTCACTCCGTGCGTTCTTGAATTGGGCGGCAAAAACTCAATGATTGTTTGCGCCGACGCCGCACTGGAGCGAGCAGCGGCAGCGGCGGTTTGGGGGGGATTGCTGAACGGAGGACAAAGTTGTGTTGGCGTTGAACGAGTCTACGTTGAGGCGCGCGTATACGACGCCTTCCTCGATCAAGTGAAAGCCCGATTTGCCGAACTCAAGACCGGTAATGAGGCGTGCGTCGTCGCTGCGCGCCTAGTCGTTGCTTCGTCGGTCGAGCGACTCCAGGCACAGTTGCAAGACGCCAGCCGCAAAGGTGCGACGGTTTTGGGCGGGCACGTTCTGGACCCATCTTCTTTGCGGATGGCTCCCGCGCTGGTTTTTGAAGCGACCTCAGACATGCGCGTGATGACTGAGGAATTATTCGGGCCGGTGCTTCCCGTGATGAAAGTCGAACGCGCGGAGGAGGCGATTGCGTTGACAAACGCAGGGGACACCGGACTTTCGGCCAGCGTGTGGTCTGCCGATTTATCGAAAGCAGAGAAATTGGCGTCGATGCTCAAAGTCGGAATGATCGGAATCAACGAGCCCGGCTCGCATCTCGCCATCGGTTCACTGCCGTTTGGCGGCGTCAAATCCAGCGGATATGGCCGGCGGCACGGAGATGAGGGCCTGCTTGCTTTGACGCACGCGCAGTCGATCCTCGTGCACGAGTGGCCGACGCAGATGATCGATCCGTGGTGGTTACCGCGCCGAGTGTGGGTCATCGCCTGGCTCCGGCGGCAAATAGGATTGCGCTAAAGGGCTCGGTAAACAATAAATGACACGCTTCG
>JANPGH010000051.1:0-6898 GCA_031423795.1 Elusimicrobiota bacterium
CAACAACAAGATCCGCGTCTTCCAGAGACGCAGTTATGGGCTACGCAACGAAGAGCATCTGCGCCTCAAAGTTCTCACCTGCATGCTTGATCCGATCTAAAATCCATTGAAAATCACCCACTCGCCGGGATGAAGACCCAATTATCATTGCTTCGTGTCACTCGTGAATCAGGTCAGGGACTCGATGTACTAGCAGCAGCTATATTAAGACCCGGAAACATTGTAATTCTCAAAGGAGTTAGCCGTAGACGCGATACCAATCTTCTCAAACGCAATTTCGTTCAGATCGCCATTCAGAACGGGCACTCATTGAGTGCAATTGGGCGATGGCTCCATATAAGTATAAACGCTGTCAAACATTACCTACCAAAGAATAACTTCAATAACTGCAAGCCTGACCCCACCTGTTAAAAGTCTCGGGTCGGGCGCGACTGATAGTAGGTCTTCACGAAGCGCATCCAGACGGGGGCGGAGATGGCGCCGCCGGCCTTGCCAGGGGACATGGGGACGCCGTCGTCGTGACCGATCCAGACGGAGGCGGCGAGGTCGGGGGTGACGCCGCTGAACCAGGCATCGCGGTATTCATTGGTGGTTCCCGTTTTTCCGGCGGCGGGGATGTTGAAGCCGACGCGGCGGGCGGACGAATAAGCAGAACCCTCCGGGCCGAGCACGCCTTTCATCACCTCGATCATAGTCTTACAGGTCTCGGGCTTGAACACGACGGGACCGGGATCTTTGGGCTCCAGGCCAGGAATTAGAATTTTCCCGTCGCGGTCTTCGACGCCGCGCAGCCACCACGGACGCACGGCGTGCCCGCCGTTGGCGAACACCGCGTAAGCCTGCGCCATTTGCGTCGGCGCCAAATCGGCCGTGCCGAGAGCCAACGTCAGGTTGCGCGGCCAGCGTTCCAACGGGATGCCCGTCGCGACCGAGAGCGCCTCGCGCACCGAGTCGATGTTGATATCGCGCAAGAGCTTGATCGCCACCGAGTTCAACGATTTCCACAAAGCGAGGTCTAAGCGCACTTCGCCTAAGTATTTATTGCCGTAGTTGTGCGGCGACCATGATTTACCCCGCGCCATCGGGAAAGTGATCGGCGCGTCTATGACCTTATCGTCGGGCTTGGCCTTGCCGCTTTCGAAGGCGACGGCGTAGACATACGGTTTCACCGACGACCCCATCAGACGTCGGCCGTCGCTGGCGCGATCCAGCTGATTCTGGAAAGAGAATCCGGAGCCGCCGACGAGGGCGAGCAATGCGCCATCTTGGGGACGCAGCGCCGTCAATGCCCCTTCGACGGGACCGCGAAGCCCGGCCGGTTCGCCGTCCTCATCGACTTCGGCGTGCGGATCGTTCTCCTTGGCCAGGCTTTCGGCGAGCGCGCTCTGCGCGGCCTTCTGCGCGTCGAGATCGAACGTGGTACGGATCGTCAATCCGCCCTTGAGCAGACGCTCCTTTGCGACGCTTTTCAACATTTGACGGCGGACAAACTCGAGCACATAGGGCGCCTCATTGACGCGCGTGCGCCAGAACGAGACTTCATGCGACCTCAGGCGGTGCTCGAAAGACGTCCAAAAATCGCTTTCGATGCGGGCGACAGCGGAATCTGGGATAAAGTTGTTTTTAGCCATGCGCTTAAGCACCGTGCGTAGCCGTGCCTTCGCCAAATCGGGATGATCGAGCGGGGAATAACGGTTCGGATTCGGGATGATCCCGACCAAGATCGCTGCCTCGCCGACGTCAAGCGCCGCCGCGCTCTTGCCGAAGTAATACCGCGACGCCGCCTCGACGCCGAAACAACCGTGGCCAAAATAGGCGAGATTGAAATACATCAGAAGGATCTGGTCCTTGTTGAACTTCTCCTCGAGTTTGCGCGCGCAGAACAGCTCGAATATTTTCCGGCCCAACGTTTTCTTGCGCGTCGTGAACATCTGCTTAGCCAACTGCTGCGTGATTGTGCTACCGCCCTGTTGCCGGCGCACGCGCAGGAGAGTCACCGCCGCCGCGCGCGCCGTGGCCTTCCAATCGATGCCGTGATGGGCGTAAAAATGTCCGTCCTCGCTGGCGACGATCGCCTTTTTCAGGTAGGCGGGCAAATCCTCCGGCGAGCGCACGTACTGGCCCTTTTCGACGAGGAACTCGGCAATCAGACGGTCCTTGGCGTCCAAAATCCGAGTCGGAGCCGCTGAGATCGACAATTTCGAGGCCATATACGGTATTTCGAATACTTCGTCGCTGTCGAGTAGGTACTCCTCGCGTCCCGGTACGGTCAGGTCGAGGTAATAATGGTCCATCTGCGAAACGATGTGGCTTTCCGAGGAATGATATCGCCACCAGCCCGAGCCTACGAGAATCGAGACGGCCGCCAGGACGCCGAGGACTGCCGCCAAAGCGACCACGGCCAGAGCGGTCGTCGCTTTCAATTGAAAACGCGTCATTAATGAATGATACCAAAGCGATCTTCGCGACCTTACGCATCCTCGTCGGGGAACTCCTAGGTCGCCGCGGACGTATGAAGGCATGGGTCTGTTGTCGGACGCGGTCCTTCACGTTTTCTTGCCCCGGGCCTGCATGTCCTGTCGTGATGACATGCCGATGCGCGATCAAAGCCCGCTGTGCGTCTCCTGCACCAAGGCGCTTCCCGCAGCGCTCAAGCCCGCGTGCGTGCGCTGCGGCGGTTTTCTCGGCGCCCGCCGTGACTTCTGCGGCTCATGCGCCGGCAAGTTATTCGCCTGCCGCGTCATTCGCGCGCGAAGCGTCCACCGCGGAAGTGCGGCCGCGCTGGTCCACGCTTTCAAGTTCCGCGGTTTTCCCTCCGCCGCGCGCGAAGCCGGCCGCCTAATGACTGAGCGCTTCGAGCATATCCCCGAACTCGCCGGATTCGACGCGCTGGCCGCCGTCCCCCTCCATCCGCGGCGCCGCCGCGAACGCGGCTACAATCAAGCGGAATTAATCGCCCGCGAATTAGCCGCGCATACCGCTTTCCCATTGATTGACCCGCTGGAGCGCACGCGCGCAGCCGCCCCCGCCTGGAGCCTCGGCCGCGCCGCACGTCATAATCAGCTCGTCGGCGCATTTCAAGTACGCGACGCGGTGAAGCCGCTAGTCGCGAATAAGCGCATTTTACTCATAGATGACGTCTGCGCCAGTTCAACCACTCTCGAAGAATGCGCCTTGGCATTGCGGCGTTCCGGAGCCAAGGACATCGCCGGCTATGTCTTTACTCGAGCCGGACGAGGCGCCGGGAGGTAAGACGGAAGCGATTATATCGTCTGGAGCGGCATCTTCGGTCCCGCCCTACACTGATGGCGGGACCGATGCCGAGCGGCGGCTCAATGGCGCGCGTCCGCGACGGGCGATATAATCGCTTCCGTCGCGCCTATTTGAGCCCGAGCAGTTTCTTCCACCATGGCCTTTGGTCGACAATCGGCTTCGACCGAATCTCCGTGGCTTCAACCGATTGCGCCCCGCACACCGGCAAGGTGAATGAGAACATCGCCCCCTGCCCGACCTCGCTTTCCAGCCACATGCGTCCCTTTTGGATGTGCACCAGCGCTTTGGCGATCGACAGTCCAAGTCCCGTGCCGCCAACGTGGGTTTCTCCGGAGGCAATCTGGGTGAATTTTTCAAATATGCGTTCCTTCTCTGATTTGGGAATGCCCGGCCCGGAGTCTCGGACCGAGAATTCGACGAAATTGCCGGAATCCTCGGCTCGGCGCGAGATCGTCACCGCGATTTTTCCGCCCGCGGGAGTGAACTTAATCGCGTTTGACAGGAGATTGACGAGGACCTGAACGGTACGGGGCGCGTCGGCTTCAACCAGCGGCATTCTTCCGGCGATGCCGGCTGTAAGTTCCAATTTTTTCTTTTGCGCCCACGGCTGCAAGCTCTCGACGGCTTGACGGACCATGCTCTCGGGGGAAGTCGGCTTGGGGTGGACGGTCATCTGGCCGGATTCGATTTTCGAGAAATCCAGGATCCCGTTGATCATCTCGGCCAGGCGGTCGGAGTTAGTGAGCGCGGTGCCGATCATCCGGGCTTCCTCGCCCTGCATGGTTTGCCCGAATTCGCTTTGGACGATCTCAAGGGCGGCGCGAATCGACGAAAGCGGGGCGCGCAGCTCATGCGTGATGTGGGCGACGAAGTCGCGCTGAATTTTTTGGAGTTCGCGATGTTTGGCCGCGTCGGGCAAGGACGTGACCACGCCGACGACCTTTCCCCCTTCGGTCTGGACTATCGCGCTGGACGAGCGCAGCGCCTTTTTGGTGTCGTCGGCGCCTGCCGTCGTCACCGTCTTGTCGATGTCGCGGTCTCCGGTGGTCTCCAGGTCCGCGGCGAGAGTCACGACAAACTGATCGCCCGCTTTCTCCGTGATCGCCTTGCCCGCGCTCTTGTCCAAGGTCTCGCCATAAATCTGTTCGGCGGCAGGGTTCATCATCAAAATTTTGCCTTCATCGTCGACGACGACCACGCCGTCGACCATGTTTTGGATCACGCTGGTCGAGCGAACCACGTCGTTTTCGATTTCTTTCTTCTCGCGACGCAGCGGCAGGGTGACTTCGTCCACGCGCCGAGCCATGTCGTTTTCAAGTAACTCCATGACCTTCTTGATCACACTTTCCCGTAATTCCGGATTTGGAGTCGATTTTTCGACCAAAGCCCGAAGAGTCCGCTCCATCGAACCCGATTCAATCGCATCGTTGATTCCCCGAAATCCTTCCTCATCGGATCCGCCCATCCCGCTGCCGGCGTGAATTCCTCGGCCTGTGCCCGCGCCGGCGCCGTCTTCGGCTCCTCCAACACCCGCGCCCCCAGACCCAATTCCATCGCCGAGCCCCCCACCGACTCCAGCGCCGCCAAATCCCGCGTCGGCGCCGCCGCCGCCAACGCCGCTGCCGCCTTTCACAACAATCGAGCCTTCGTCAGCTTTGAGGTAGACGGCCTCGTTCAAAGCAAGATGAGTGACTCCACGTTCGGCCAAGAAGCCCTTGGGGTTGGCGGCGGCCGGCGCGTCGAGGCGAAGTCCCGCCAATTCGCAAAAAGCGGAGAGCTCCTCGAGCGTTAATCCGGCCCGGAAAGTGAGGCTCGTTAGCTTAAATCGGTTGTAACAGTTGACGATCGCGTTCGGAAGCTGAGAAGCGACGCCGATCTGGCGCCCATTGGCGACGAGTTTTTGGTGGTCGAAACTGACGATCAGCTCCCCCTGTGGAATCAAGGCCAGCGCGGCTTCGAGATTATCCCGCGCGGCTGTCAAAGTCGCCGCAACCGCCGGGTGACCGACCTTATACAGCGCCATTTGACCAAGGGCCTTGCCGATGGCTTGAAGCGCCTCGAGGGACTGCTTCTCGAAAGATGCTGCGCCCGGATTGTGACTGGCTGACGGAGTATCGGACATCGCTGAAGTTTAAAGTCTTTCGACGTTCCCTGCAAGTCCCTGCGCCGCGTTGCGGGCGTCGAAGACCTTGCGCGCCAGACGGCAGACTCGGGAATAGTCTATTTCCGGTTGGTAAGTCAGGATGGCCACCAGGTCTGCTTTCTTCAACGCCGCATCGGTCAAGGGGCGAGAACGCCACTTTCGTTTCGCGGCTATGGCGCGCGGCACGAACGCATCGTGATACTCAACGCGCGCTCCTTTCTCAGCGAGTAAGTGCATCACGTCGAGCGCTGGCGATTCCCGATAATCCGACACGCCCGGCTTGTAGGCAACGCCGAGCACGAGAATACGGCTGCCGGAAAGAGCGCGTCCGCCGCGCGAAAGCATCCGCGCGATCCGGGACAGCGCGTACGCCGGCATGTCCTGATTGACTACGGTGGCTAGTTCAATGAATCGTGGCCGAAAATGCAGCTTCTTCATTTTCCAGGTCAGGAGCTGGGGATCTTTTGGTATGCAATGTCCGCCAATTCCCGGGCCCGGCCAGAAAGGCATGTAGCCGAAGGGTTTGGTCGCTGCGGCACCGACGATCTCCCAGACATTCAGGCCCAAAGTCGCGCATACCTGCGCCATCTCATTGACCAGGGCGATGTTCACCGCCCGAAAGGAATTTTCCAGGAGCTTGACCAGCTCGGCTGCTTTCGCGCTCGAGACCGGCACGACGCGGCTGACTATCCGGCGATAAAGGGCGCAAGCCAAGCGCAGGGACAGCTCGTCAATTCCACCAACGACTTTCGGCGTGTTCGTGATTTTCCATTTCGCGTTACCCGGGTCGACGCGTTCCGGAGAAAACGCGAGCCAAAAATCGCGGCCTGCGACTAATCCCGTCTTCTCCAATATCGGACGCACAACCTCGTCTGTGGTGCCCGGGTACGTCGTGCTCTCCAGCACAACCAACTGTCCGCGCCTTAGGCTCTTAGCCGCGGAAGCACAGGCGGCGACGACAGCACTCAGGTCGGGTTCCTTGGATTTACGCAGCGGCGTCTGCACACAAATGACGATCGCGTCGCACTCCTTGAGCGCCCTGCCGTCGGACGTGACCGTAAGTCGGCCGCCGCGGACCAGCTTGGCAACCGTCTTGTCGGGGATGTCGCCAATGTACGAGCGGCCGCGGCGAAGCAGGTCGGCACGCGCGGAACTCGCCTCGACGCCAATGACGTTCAAGCCCGCGGACGCGAATTCCACGGCCAACGGGAGTCCGACATAACCCAGCCCCATGATACCGACGCGCACGGAGCCCTTCTTCAGGCGCTTCTCAAATTCCACGGCGCAAGTATAGAAAATCCGGGCCCAAGTTCTGAGGAGACTATCGCAAACAATCGTCACCTCAGCCCTGACGAATCGGTAGTTTTTCGCACCTTCCTACCGACGTAGCCAGCCCCGCGAAGTGGTTATGACTTTTCGCAAGACCCTTTTTTGCTTTTAATTATAATGCATATAGTATATTATATGCATTATGACAAAACA
>JANPGH010000052.1:0-2722 GCA_031423795.1 Elusimicrobiota bacterium
CGACGGCTTATTCAATCAGCGAAGCGCTCGGTTATGAAAAAGGAGTGTCGCGCAGCTTTCGCGAGGCGCCGATCTTCATTGGTATATTCACGTTTCTCGTTGCGGTCGGCGCCGCGATCGCCGTAATTCCCAACCTGCCGTTGATTCGCGTGTTACTGGTAACGCAGGTTATCAACGGTCTGCTCTTGCCCATAATTCTGTTCGCGGTCCTGCGACTGGTTAACGATCGTGAAATTATGGGCGCCTATGTCAACGGTCGCCTTTACAACCTCGCGGCCTGGTTGACGGTAATCATCGTTACTGCGCTTTCGCTCTTGTTAATTCTGGCTACGGTCTTTCCTGGCGTTTTCGCAGTGTAATCAATGGTCCCGGCTTCGAGACGAGGCGCAAATCTCTCTCGCCAAGCCACGCGATCAGTGATAAAAGAATAAACCGCAAAACCCTGTTGCACTTGCCGACATCATCAGCAAAAACGTGAAGCGGACCCAATCCAACAACAAAGCCGTTCTCTTCCTGGTGGCGACCGCCGTCGTCGTGCTGGCGCTGTACCTGGTCTTCAGATTCCAGGAACCGCTGGGGAATTTGCTGACTTCGCGAATGGCGGGGATTCAGCCCGGGACAATCATCGGAGTTCTGAAACTGGGCTTGTTTGCGACGCTTGCCTACCTGGTCGTGCGCGCGCTTAACGTCGCTATCTTTGGATTGGTTCGTTTGCGTCGCGGTTTCGACGCCCCGACGCTGGTTCGCAACATCTTTTCGATCATCGCATTCACTGCGTTGTTCTTCCTTATCTTCACCCGCATTTTTCCTGACGTTAACCTCGGCGCGCTGTTTACGACTTCGGCAATCTTCGGCGTAATCCTCGGACTTGCTTTGCAGGACACGCTCGGGAATTTCTTTTCTGGTATTTCGCTGCAAGCCGATAGGCCGTTCCAGGTTGGCGATGTGATAACCGTGGGCGCCCACCAACATACCGGAGTGGTTGAGGAGATAACCTGGCGGGCGGTCAAAATCAGAACCTTCCAGAATCATGTCGTGCTCATCAGTAACAGCACAGCTGCGAAAGAGCCAATCGAAGTGAGCCCGCGTGACAATCTGAACGCGCGCTTGGTTTTCTTTAACACGTTGTATACCGACTCGCCGGCGAAGACGATTCATGTGGTGAGGGAAGCAGTGCGCGAAGCAGATAACGTCTCGCAGAAAATCACGCCGATCGTGCGCATCCGCAACATGGGCGAGAGCGGGGTTGATTACGAAGTCAAGTATTGGCTTGATGACTATGCCAAATACAACGACACCGACGCTCTCGTGCGGCAGCGAATTTGGTATGCCTTCCGACGCAACGATTTGAGTTTCGCCTACCCCACGCGCACGTTGTTGGTGGAAAGAAGGCCTAAGACCTCGGGGGGCGACGCCGCCCCTATTGTCGAGCGGCTGGCTGCTGTCGACATCTTTGCTCCACTCTCGACTGAAGAAACTACAATGCTGGCACAGGCAGCGTCCAGTCATGTATTCGCGCCCGGCGAAACAGTTATCCGCGCCGGTGACCCCGGCTCATCAATGTTCGTGGTCCATAACGGCCGCGTCGCAGTCCAGTTAAATGAAAGTGGCCGGCCGCGAACCGTAGCCACACTCAGCGAAGGAGCTTTCTTTGGTGAGATGGCTCTCTTCACCGGCGAACCGCGAACAGCAAACATCGTCGCCCTGGAAGAAACCGAGGTTTTGGAAATTGGTCACCAGGCGATGAAACTCGTTTTCGCTGCCAACCCCGACTTGGTCGAGTCGCTGAGCCACATCATCGCGGAACGCCTCCAGGCTCTCGCCGCCAGCGAGGATCTGGGAGCCACCGACAGGGATGAATCCGCCGGCCTCCTTTCCTCTATTAAGCGTTTCTTCGGCCTCTCTTAGAGGTAATCCAGCAGATTTCTGCGTTTTACCTGTCCCGACCCAGCGCGCTTTTATGCGGTTTTTGCTAGCTTTTCCACCCTGTTTGCACAACTTGACAGAACCAGACTCAATCTTTATTATTGCCTTGCGCTCACTTGGCGTCACCCAAAAATATCAGCCTCGCGAGCGCGAAGAGGAATAAGGAGGACATTTTGTAATGACCATAGTTCGTTATGACCCCTTCCGCGATCTTCGCACCCTCCAGGAAGAAGTGAATCGCTTGTTTTCGACGAACCTGACGCGAGGCTTTGGCGAAGAAGGCATCGGCCGCGGCGCCTGGAATCCCAGCGTCGATATTTATGAGAACAAGGACCACATCGTTCTCGAGGCCGAATTGCCCGGAATGAAACGTGAAGACTTTGAATTGTCGGTGGAAAACAATGTGATTACCTTGCGCGGTGAACGACAGTTCGAAAAGAAAGAGGATTCCGACAATTATCACCGCGTCGAACGATCGTACGGTTCGTTCACGCGTTCCTTCACGCTGCCGCAAACGGTTTCGGCTGAGGGAGCCACTGCTGAATACAAAAACGGCGTGTTGCGCGTGACGTTACCTAAACGCGAAGAGACAAAAGCACGCCGCATTGAAATTAGCGGCGAAGGCGCAGGCAGTACGGCGAAGACAATCGAGGCAAAAGCTGAGAGCGTGAATAACGCGACGAAGTCTAGTCAGGCCGCCGGCGGCCGTTAAACCTCTCGCGCGGTAGCAAACACAAGCGGGGTCGTCGGGCGCTCAATCGCCTGATGTCCCCGCTTAAAGATAGAAACAGACATG
>JANPGH010000053.1:0-18025 GCA_031423795.1 Elusimicrobiota bacterium
CCCTGGCGGTGGTAGAGGTAGGCGCGCTGCAGGGCCGGCAAGGGATTCTCACCGCGCAGCTTGAACGTGTGAAGCAAGCTTGTCAGAACGGATTGCGCCTGAGCTCCCTTCTGCGTTCGATTTTGAAACGAACGGTTGCGGATAATCACCTGCGGACGTATGGCCCTCTCCGCGGCATTGTTGTCGGCCGGCAACCCCGGAACATCCAGGAAGGCCAAGATTTGCTTCTGATGTTTCAGTAGACGCCCCGAGAGCCTCTTCCAGTCCTTGTTCGTGTACACCGCGCATGAGAAATCCAATAGCCGCTTCTTGAGACGTTCTACCCGGCGCCTAAAGACCAGTCGCGTCATTGACGCGCGCTCCTCGTTGAGTCTGAAGGCGTCGCTGATAATACGTCGCAGCTTACGGTAAGGACCCACGTAGTCCTGTGGGCCGTCCCGAGCGCGGCACTCGCGAAGTTCGCGCAGCAGATGAACCAGGCATTTCTGCTGGCGCAGGCTAAGCTTGTTGTAGGCCAAAAAGAAATCCGTGATCAGTATTCCCTCGAAGGACTCGCCCAAAATATCCTTCGCCACCTTGGAACCACGGGAACGATCGATGCGGTAGTATGCCAACCGTTCGTTGACGGCGGTCCACAGCCAGTCATTGACGCCGTTGACCTTCCACCCCGTCTCATCCATGTGCAAATGGGGCGCTTGCCTCAGCGCTTTGAGAATCTCGTCGGCCTCAACGTTGAGCCAATGGGCCATGCGCTGCAACGCTTGAGCAATGGCGCCTTCCGTGACTTTGAGCCCCGACATGCCTGCAAGCAGTTCTCGAATCTTGTTGCCGGGCAGTCCGTGGTGATACTTAAGAATGGCCATGGTGATCAAAGTCATCGGTCCCAGGTAGCCGTTGGGGACTTCATCGGGCGCGTAGGGGGCGTCCACCTTATGACGGCAGTTCTTGCACCAATAGATTTTGCGCCGGTAGCGAGTCACCAAGACCCGGCTAGGGACGATGTCTTCCTGAATATGCTCCATCTCGTCGCAGGCGGCGCCCAGCGTCTGCCGGCAATCAGGGCAAGTTTGGAGGGTCTGCTCGACTTCGCGATCAATGTGATCCGGCTTGGGTCGCGTGCACCCTGGGTGTCCCGCTTTTCTTCCCCATTGGTGCGGCGGTTTGCTGCGACCAGAAGATTTCTTTTCCGATTCCTTCTTGGACTTGGACGGAGTTTCAAGTTTTCCGCGCAGACGTTCAACTTCTTGGCGCAGGATCTCGTTTTGTTTTTGCAGCCGAAGAATTTCGTCAAACAATTCTTCTCGGGAGGACGTCAGCAGAACCACGCGATGCGATCGCTCGGGTTCCATTGGGAAATATTTTGAATATTTGCGGCTGCGACTTCAACTACTTTGTGACCCCGGCGCCCGCATATTTTTTGCCGCTACTTTTCCCCGCGGCTAAAGAGACACGGCACATAATTAGATCGAAATCAATAAAAGCCTGGCACTGACTTTTGTTGTTGTGCTAGGATAAGGCCCATGGGAAGACCAAAAAGAATCCAATTTGCCGGCGCTTGCTATCTTGTCGTGCTGCAGGGCAACAATCGACAGGACTTATTCCTGTCCAACCAGGATCGGCGCCATTTTTTGGCGCTGCTTAAAAGCCATAAAGAGCGGTCCGGGCTCAAGGTTTATGCCTACAGTCTAATGACCAGCCATGTGGATTTGCTCATTGAGACGCCTACGCCCAATTTATCGATGGTGATGCAGGGGTTTAATACGCAGTACACGAAGTACTTCAACAGCGCGCACAATACGCTGGGGCATGTGTTCCAGGGGCGCTATAAGGCCTGGTTGGTGGATAAAAAAACCCATTTGGTGGAGATGAGCCGGTACGTGCACCTGGCCTGCGCGCGCGCGTCATTTAAGGACAAGCCCTGGCGTTACCAGTGGACGTCCTGCGCGGCTTACGTCGAGGCGCTGGAAAAGGATCCGCTGGTAGATTCGGACGCGGTTCTGCGCACGTTCGGGGCGGGCCGGCTTAAGCAGTCGGTGCGCTATCTCCAGTACGTCAAGGACCGGATGAAGACGGCCGGAGACGAGGTGCTGCCGATCATCGATGGCATCGCCATTGGTACCCGGGCGTTTATTGATGAATTGGCGCCATATCGGGACGCGGATTTGCCGGTCCGCGTGGTGCCGGTGGAGGATGCGCGGCGCATCATTACCGAGGTTTCGACGCGTCACGGAGTGGCTGAGGAGAAGGTCTTAAGCCGGGTTCAATGGCGGGAAGTCTCGGCCGTGCGCCGGGAGGCCATTCATCGGGTTTGGAAAGAGACCCAAATGGGCATTTCCGACCTGGCCCGGCTCTTTCAGCGCACTCCCAGCGCCATCAGCCAGCTTATCCGCGCCCGTGAAAAATCGGGCGACGCATCAGTTAATTAAAGCCTGACACGCATAGGGCGCATAAGTATTTTGTAGCTGATATTATTCCAGCCACAATCCGGACTCCAGGCCCTTGACAAAAATGGTCATAAAGTCTATAATAACCATATAATTGTATTTATATATACAATTAATTGTATGAATAAATATAGACTCGATAAGCAAGGGTTGTGGGACATCCTTGAGGGATGGGATGAATATTTGCCCGGCCAGGTACGGGTCGTCGCTTGCGGAGGAACGGCATTGACCCTCCAAGATTTGAAGGCATCCACGAAGGATGTGGATTTTTTGGTGCCGGATTGGGAGGAGTATCAAGTCTTGCTGAGTACGATTAAAAAATTGGGATATCGCCAAAAGACGGGATTCGGGTGGGCCCGGGACGAAGGGTTCACCTTCGATCTCTTTAAAGGTAATAAGGTTTTTATGACGGAACTGCTCGATTCTCCGTTGGATGCGGGAATGAATATCCCGATCAGAAAATTTAAAAAGCTCGAAGTCTCTGCGCTTAATGACTTGGACCTTATCATCTCAAAGATGTTCCGGGGCGATGATGTGGATATTCAGGATTGCCTGATGTTGATTAAGGGGCGGTCGGGAGGCGTCAATCTGGAAAGACTTTGAGATCGATATGCCGAAACGGCTTTGGGGGATTTGAATCCGGAGAAGATGATGCGACAGTTGGAATATTTAATGGCGGAATTAAAGGACTAAAAGAGGGGGAGTATGCTTCAGTCGTCAGACACGTATCTATTTTCGGCTCTATCCCAGTACGGTTATTCGTTGCTCGAACCGGAACAGATGGCGGATCCCAATGAGCTCTTGGCGCGGCTTGCCGAGAGTCGGGATGCGCGGCTGCTTGAGGGTTTCCCTGTCGTTTTGGCCAATGCGTTGAGAAAGCATGGTGAAAAACTGGATCTTGCACTTTCCGAGAAGCTCTTAAAAAACGAGACCGACGTCAAAAGATTCCGAAAGCTGACGGCGTTGTCGTCGTATTTGTTCGGAGTCTACGGACTGGAGTCGCTTACGTTTTCCAACCGCAAGGTGGACCCAGGACTGTTGGCCGAATTAAGAGATAGTGTGGAGCGTAATGCTCCTCTGAGCCTCGAGCCCGGGGCATTGGATTTGCAGCGCGTTAAGAAGACTTTTCAAAATTACTTCGTTCATGCCGAGCAGCTATTGGCGCAAGAAGATCGAGCCAAGCTCCGAGAAGATTTGCGGCAGGCTTTTTACCTGTCCCTGTTCTTTGCGCCCAAGCAGAAAGATTTGCTACTCAAGAAGCTGCGGGGGGAACCCCTGGGAAAAACCGACCGAGAATATTTTTCCCGGGTGGTCAAAAAGAAGCTTTTGGCCTTGGCAGACCCAGATTTGCACAGACTGGCCCAAAAAGCTTTGCAGTAAACAAAATCAATTAAAGCCTGGCACTTAAATTGAATAGCTATTACATAGCTCGTCTTGGATCGTGAAAAACGGGAAATTAATAAACTAATTAAAGCCTGACACACATGGGTCCTAAGCCCCAATGGACCCTGGGCCATAATCCTCCCTAGTGTGGGGTTCATTCCGTAGTATCCTATTAGGAATGAATCTTGGCCGGACGCACGGCTGGTTCCCACGTATGATAGCGGCGCTGGTCTCGGCTGCCGTCTTTATCACCTCTTTTGGCCCAGGAACGGCCGCTTTGGCCGCCAACCTTCATCCCGGAACGCAGGGGAATGTCCGGCCCATTCCGAGTGCTTCCGTTCACCTACCCCCGATAAGCCTCAATTCGGGGGTATCCGCTCCCCTTAGCCCGCCTCTGTCGGCCAAAATCCTCCCTTTTCCGGCCGTTTCCCACATGCCACTTGCCGTTTCGGCGCAGGCGCAGTCCCCGTTGGCACCTGTGGTGGCGACGATTATTCCAGCGACGCGACCCGAGGTCGCTGCTCGATTAGATGAAGCGGCACGTCTGGCGGCTAGTTCCCCGGATACGGCCGCTCCACTGACTGGGATAGATTCGGCCCGGAATACGGCCGATGAGCTGTTCCATCTACTGACCGGCGAGAAGAACCGCGAACTGCCCGAGCTGACGGATCCCGCAGTCGTCGAGGAGCAATACAGCACGGGCTATCCGTCACCTTTGCATCGCGGCGGCGGGGGAGGCCGCCGGGGCTCCGGGGTGCCGCCCGCCGGCGGCAGAGCTCACACCGCGACGGGCCGGGTCTACGAGAATTGGGCGGGTTTCCGATCCGTGCGCGGTGACCGGCCCGACGGCCGCAAGGCCCTTGCCGCCGGCGCTGACGTGCCCACTATCGTCAACGCCCTCGCTGGGCGGCTGAATCTGGCCCCGGAAACCGTGGTGGCCATTGCGGCGGCCTCGCCGATGCATCTCGGCCTGGAAAGTTCGCGCGAGCAGTGGCTCGTCTTGTACGATCGCCTGGATTCCGAGCAGGAAGCCGCTTTCGCCCATGAAGACGCCGGTAAGCAGCATGTAAAGCTCAGCGAACTGGCCAATCCGTACGCCGAGGGCTGGCGCGGCATCGTTCGGCGCACTTTGAACCCGGCCAAAACCGCTTTCGGTCTGGTTCGGCTGCTGTACGGTCCCCTGGACATGTTCTTTTTCGGTCGTTTCCGCCGACCGATCGCCTACCGGCTGTTTCATGCCAATGAGGACTTTTTGGGCCTGTCCCGCAATCCCCAAGCCGCCGAGCAGTGGTTGGCGCAGTCCCTGGAACGGCAGCGTGCGCGGGGACCTCGACGCATTGACGGCCTCAGAAGCAATAAATACTTCCGGCACTTTGACCGGTACGGAGTGCGGCTGGTGGTCAAGCCCTTGGTCTCATTCATCCTTGCGCGCGTCAAGCTGGCCATTTACAGCGCCATCGCCGTGGGCATACTGGCCGCCTTCGCGCCGTTTTTGCCCATGTCTTTTGCGCTTCTTTCGATTTCGTATATCGGCCCCTTGGTCGCGGGCCTGCTTCATGGCCTGCCTGTGGGCGCCGCGATGCTTCCTTATGTCGGTTCCTACATAGCGCCGGTGGTGGCCGCCGCAGTGCAGGCCTTGGCGCGGGAAATGGTGTTAGGGGTCCTGCTCCAAACCGGGATACTGTGTTTCTTAGTCACGTATCAGCAGGCGGTCGGAAGTCGAGCCTATGAGTTGGCCCGCCAGCATGGTCGGTCAAAGGCAAGCCTGACGGACCGCCTGCGCGCGCTCGATGCGCCGTTTGCCAGCACCAAATTCCTGCGTTCTTATTTCCGGATGTTCCTGGGCTTGGAGGGCATGCTGTTCGTCGGCGCAGAAATCGATTCCGCGGTTGCTTCCGCCGACCAGCTCGACCGGGGGATCAACGAGGCGACCGGCCTGAATCAGCATGTTTTCCACGCCGTCGTGTCCGCGGTGGAAAAACCCATGGGAGAGAGCTCCCTGGCCTTCGGCGGCGCGATCTCTTGGGGCAACTCGATCGTGCTCGCGGCGGAGAACGCGGTCGGATACAGCATCTCCGACAAGGCGATGCACGGCGTACAGCATCTTTTAGGCTTGACCCGGGCGCCGGAGCACGTTTCCGCCACGGAGGTCGTGCACACGGCGTCTTCCCAGAAGGATGCCAATTCGCCGGTCGAGCCCGATTACTGGAAACAAGCCCTCGACGCGTCATTGGCGCGGTTTAAGCTGATGTTCCTTTCCGCCGATCCTCCCGAACCCGCGGCGCTGCGCGCCGCGCATAATACGTCGGATCCGGCGGTATCGACGGGACTGAAGTTGGTCGCGGCGAGCGCGGCCGACCAAAGGGCGCCTCTGCCGCCGGTCGCGCGTCAGGAGGCGCGCGGGCAAGGCCAGCCGGCGACGGTCTCCGCGCGGGCGCCGCCCGAAGCGCTGGTGCGCGAGCTTGGTGCTTCACGCGATGCGGCCTACATACAGGCGAAGCTCGCCCAGGGCAGCGACCTTGACCCGGCCAACGTCAAAGCGCGCCAGACCTCGGCGGAAGTAAGCCGTTTGAAGGCATTACAGGCCAAATACGGTAATAGCGCGCCACCGCCAGTAAGCGGCAGCGGCGCAGGCGGCGGTGGCGAAGGGGATCGCTTGGCGGCCCTTCATGCGGGATTCAAGGCATTGTCATTACGCTTGCCCGCCGGTGACGGAAGCTCGAGCTCCGCCGACGCACTTCGGCCGATCGATCCGGAGCTCAAGGCTCGCATCGAAGAATTGGTCGGCGAAATCGAAAGCCAGCGCGCCGCGGTCTCAGCGGAAATGACGCAGAGCGAGGCGACGCAGAACCTATTGCGGGCGGCCAACGCCATTCGCAACCGAGCGTTGCAAGACCGCCGCGACGGTCGCGATATGATGCGCTTCCACACCGACTTCGCCAAGCTTGCGACCGTGATGGACTTAGCACTCTCCTTAAATGAGTTGGCGGCGGCGCAAAGCGCGATCAAGGACATGATGGACTTGCTTGAGGCCAAGCGGGCCGCGATCATCGCGTCGCAGAAAGGCAACCATGCGTCCGAAGGCACCTCGGCGGCGGACCTCGCACAGGTCGAGCAGTACAAGGCCGACGTGCAGAAAGCCTTGGACGCCGATAAATCCTCGCGGCAGGACATGGTCGACCTGGAGGCACAGACAGCACAGGCCGCCAGCCGCATTTCCAGCTTTCAAGAGCAGATAAACGCGTTGATCGTCCAAATCAACGCAGCCGACAAGGCGAAAAGCCCCGACGCCTTGACCGAATACGCGCGTCGGCTCGCGCTGCTTCCTCAAGTTGCGGAATGGCGCACCAACGGAGGCAATCCCAACGATCCGAACGCGTTCTCTCTGAAGACGTTCAAGGACGACGTGGTGCAAGTCGATGATTTCATCAAGAAGGCCCAAGACGGACTGACCCGGATCAACACCGCACCCATTGAGTTTGCCGGCGTCTTGATCATCGCGGTACCCGGGCCCGACGTGCATTTGTCAAATCCCACCCGAGAGCAGACGCTGCAGATGCTCGCCGCACGCCGCACCTACTGGCGCGACCAAGGCAAAACGTATCAAGGCAATCTCGACACGGTGAATCGGATGATGGACCCGAACAATGTAAACATTGTTCTTGATGAATTCGGTGATGCCCACCCGGAGTCCTTGCCGAAGTGGCGAGCGCAGGCCGCGGCCGATTTCAGGCAGTCGCAGGCGGCGATGAATGCCGGCTTTACGCAACTCGACGCGATCGCGCAAAAATTGAACGCGTTGACCGGTTCCAGCATTCCACTTCTGTCGGGGCGGTCGCTGACCGACGTGCAAACCGAGGTCAAGACCTATGGCGATAAGCTCAAGGCCGTTAAATTTCCTCCGAACGTCGACACGCCGGAAAGCCGCCAAGCAAAGCTCGATCTGATCTTGGCGGCACAGCTGACCCCGTACGCCATCCGCGAGGTGATACGGTCCTCCTACGACCAGGCCGTCATGGAGCAGATCGACAAGGCATTAGCAACCACGTTGCCCGCCGCCCGCACGGGACTTCAAGGCGTGATGAACATGATGGCCTCAATCGACGCCGACGTTGATGCGGACGTTGCCTTCGTGAACACCGGGGCCGGCGGCGGCCAGGCGCTGATTGATCGCAAAACCGCGCTTTTGCGCGATACCATTTTGCCGGGTCTTAAGGGTGCTCGAACGATGCTGACCGACACCCTGATTCCTTACCAACAGGACGCGATCAAGTCCTCCGCATCGACGCCGGACAGCAATTACTTCAAGTATTATGACGGCAAGGGCGAGTTATTGAGGCAGACCCAGAAGGCTTACAAAGAAACCGTACCGTGGGCGCTGGCTTCCTTTGGGGGTTCGCCCGACGACGTGCCCGGTTCGCTGGCCGACATCGACGCATGGAAAAAGTC
Source organism: Elusimicrobiota bacterium (assembly GCA_031423795.1). Classification (GTDB taxonomy): domain Bacteria; phylum Elusimicrobiota; class Elusimicrobia; order UBA1565; family UBA9628; genus GWA2-66-18. The sequence continues at coordinate 8,277 of JANPGH010000053.1, forward strand.
GCTGCAAAAGTATGTCGACGGCTACGACGACGCGTCCGGTCACCATCAGGGGGTGGCCGAATACCAGAAGGACATGGCCGACCGGCAATGTCAGACTGGCTGCACGCGCACGGAAACGCTTTATGGCCAACAGCAGCCCTACAGCCTTCCGCTGAAAATCTCGCAATACGGCCAAGAGCGCAGCGAGCGTGCCACACAGATTAATTCGCAGGCCGCGACGGTCAACGAGATTTTGGGCAAGATCACCGCGGCGACAGGAGGGAAATACCATTTAGACGCATACATCCTTCCTACCGGCGTCGGCACCGATTCTGCCAGCGTGGCTAGAGTTCAAAAGATCGTCGATCAAAAAATTATTCAGAACCTCGGCGACTTGCTCAAGAGAATTGCCGACGAGGCGCAGGCGGCGGGCGGATCGGGTACGGCCATCACCGTCGGCGGCGGCGGAACGGTTCCCGTCGGTGTGCAACCTTCGCCAACTGCCTCACCCAATCAGATGATCGCGCTTTTGGCTCTCGAAGCGGGCAAGCGCCTGGTGCCCACCAGTTTGGCGCAGCCGGAAAGCGCGCCGGCCGCCTTTGCCGTGGCGCGCTACTTGTATTCCGACGCGGTGGTAAACGCTGCCACGGACGCGAGGGACAATCAAGTTCCGAAAGCGGTGGCGTTCATCAACCGCGCTTCCGCAGCCCTCAGCGGCGCCATCGCCCAAACTGCGACCGACGTCGCGTATGTGAACTCGGGCGGAGCCAGCGAATCCGCGGACGCGGTGTACGCGCGCAAAACGGCGATGTTTAGGTCCTTGGATGGGATGTTAAAGGAAGGTGTGGATTTCTTCGGGCTCAAGATGACTTGGGATCAGGACGCGTTTGCGACCATCAACAAGGTCAACACCTACTACGACTCGGTGCACACGATCTACACCAGCGGCTCATCGGTGAACATCAACGAGCTCACCGCTCTGGACACGGTCCAGAAGACCTTGCAAGACACGTCCGATGGGCTGGAGACGACGCGCAAAAAGGTTGTCGGGTGGATGGCTCAGCTCAACCCGAGGGAACAAAGTGCTATGAGCCGTCTCAGCGAGGACGTCTCCCGCATCCAGGAAAGAACGCGGGCGGTGCTAGAGGCGAACATGCCCTGGCATGATCTGAATGATCAGCAAATGCGTTCCCAACAAGCGATTTCCGCCGGCATGTCGGTTCTCGAGGACAGGCAGGGGCAGTTGCAGGCGTTGCTCGACGAACGTTTCGAGGACGTTCAAGATCGCCTGGATCCGGAGACGGTCCGACGCATCGAAAAACTGCGTCTCAACCGCAACTCCTTCGCGGTAGGCCAGTCGGGTGCTGAAACCCAGGCTTTGGTCATCAAGAAAAGCGAGTACTCGTCATTTTTGGGAGCGCTGACGAGCCTGCTGACGCAGGGTTCACAGGCGATTTCGCAGCGGGACCTGGCCGCCATCAAGGCCGACCTGCTGCGCAATCCGCTGGGCCTGGCCGGCTATATTCCCGGTTCTACTGTCGTTGATTCCGGAGACACGGCCGACGGCTTCTACTTGGTGTACCAGTCGAATTTCTCCGTGCCACGTGGACTTGAGACCGGAAGCTTGGCGACGCTGGGCAATGTTGCGAAGGTGTGGGGCCAGAACCTTAGCATCAGCGGATATGCGTTCAATAGCCCGCCCAGCCCCGGACCGGAAAACGCGCCTTTCAGCGACCGCGGACTCGACTTCCAAATCGAGTCCTTAGGGGGGCGTAACAATGTCAACTATTTGAACATCGGCCTGCACCGATTCGGCTTCGACATACCACCAGACAATTCCGCCCTGGCCAACGCTCGTGAGAGCCGGTTGTTGGTGTTCGACGATTTCGCCGCGATGCTGTTGGGGGACAAGCTGTATATAGGATTGGCGGGGTATGGAGACTTTGCTTTGGACAAGCCGGGCGAGCATGTGTCCTATTTCGGCGGGAATGCGAAGGCTTCGATCAAATTATCCGAGGTGATGCGCCTGAACGCCGAACAGCGGGTCTTGTTCGCCAAGGATCCGCGAAAGTTCCTAGAGGACGTGAACCTCGATTTCACCGGCTATGATCCGTCCTTAAACAAGACGTTCCGGATTACGGCATCCGGGGACGACAAGGAGAACAAGCGGACGCAAATCGGCCCCAGCGTCGACATCAATCGCCTGCTCAATCCAAACGGTGGCGGCGACACGTTCACTCTCGATTTGTTCTACGCGAAGACCTCTGGAACCGACGACATCAACCAAACCTCGGCTGGCGCTACGCTTCTCAACGGATTCACGATCAAAAATGACACGGGCAAGACCTGGCTGCGCCTGGACAACCGGCTGACGGCAGAGCACGGATCGCAGGCCGGCAAGCTCACTGACCGGCTGACGGCGATGCTGCCGGAGCGGGGGATAACCATTAACGCCGATATGCAGAAAATCGGCGGCCATTCCGTCCATTACCTCTCGACGGCCAAAAAGACGGGCGACAGCGGCGAGATCTCCGTCGGGTACGGCTCCCAGTCGATCGGCGAATTGAACCGTTTTCGGATCGCCTTGCGGGACTCATTTACACTTGGCGATTTGCGCCGGACAGTGATGAATGAATCGGCGCGCGCCCTCCAAGGTGGCGACCCGCTCAAGGAATTCAACGGCCAAATGGCGGGAATGTTCGACGGCGATGCCACGAAGCGCTCGCGCACGGTCGCCGAGCTCAAAAAAGTATTCGAGGCCGACGCCGCGCGCAGACTGGTCACCCAGGGTATCGGCGTGCTCAGTCGCGACATCGGTGAACTGCGCAAAGCGGGCCTATTCTTGGACAACACGCGGGTGCGGGGGGCGGTGGGTTTTACTTCACGGGCGGTGTCCAACGACCAGGCGGATCTTGCCATCGGCGGGGGATTTACCACCGGCGCCTATACTGAGTTAACGCTGAACAAGACACAAAAGGAATTGATCCGCAGCAAAGCCGCGTCGCTATACCGCGAAGGCATGCGCCTTCAAGACCGCTTGCTTCAAACCACCAAGGATTGGCAGGAAGCCGTGGTGGCGGTCGCCCAGGCCCAGTGGGATATCCGCCTGGCGCAAAATCTGGCGGACCGCGCGCCGTCGGAGCTGCTTGCGGCCGAGGCGCGCGTGGCATTAACCGACGCCCAAGCGGCCTTGCACGACGCGATGCTGCGCTACAATTCAATCAGCGGCCGCGAGGCGAATGCAACGCCGCCTTTTGAGGATCTAGATCCGCGCGGTCTCACGGAATTGCTTGCCGGCCTCGGGCGCTTGATCGCTGCACCGGACGCCTTTACAACCATCTTGCGGGGACTAGACCGCGATCAGCTGGCCAAGGAGGTGAGCCAGGATCCGATGAACGTTCTGGACTGGATTCCCGGCATTCAAAGCCTGTCCGCCGGGTTCGGCGTCCAGTACCAGGACATGATGGCCTCGCAGGCGCTGACGGTCGGAATTTCGGTGCGTATTCCCGTATACGACCCGTCGTCCAAAACCGCCGACCACGCGTATTATTTGGAAAGCGAGGCATTGAACCAAGAAGTCAGTGGCGCGATGCAGGCCCGCCGCTTGGCATTGGCCACGGAACGCGCGCGGGCGCGTGCAGCACTTGCCAGCGCCGAGGCTATCGCGGCGCGCGCAGACGCTTCGGGCCCTGCCCTCGATGATGCGCGCAGGCGCTATCAAAACGGCCTAATGAGTGCCGATGAGTTCCGCGCCGCGCGCGACGCTTGGCGTTGGTATTCGACGGAAGCCTTTAAGGCTAGATCGGCCGCAGCACTCGCCGCCGCCCAAGCAGCCATCGACACACCGCTGGCTCCAGAGGATTCCTCGGCCGCAGCACCCACGCGAGTGAGTTCGCTCGCCGACGCCTTCGCCCAAGCGCGCTTACGCTCCGCCGATTTGGCCGAAGTGGCGGCCCGGCTTCAGGCTGCCGAAGACATGGCGCGGGCGCAAAATCATCGCGTGCAAAGGTTCTGGATTGACTTAGGGGTGGGAACGGGTATCACCTCCACGGGGTTGGGATGGATCCCCAGGCTTGGGCTCACCGGGATTCCTATCACTCCGAATTTCGGCTTCGAGCTCAAACCCGAGGAGTTGCGGGAGTTGCAGGTCCGTCAGCATGAGGGCCAGCGCGACTATTACCAGGCGCTGACCGTGCGCCTGGAAGCGGGGCTGGCGGCGCAGTTCTACCAAACCGCGGTGGCCTACCGCGCAGCACAGGCGCGCGTCGCGTTGTATGACGGCAAGGTTTTGCCGGAGCTTGGTGCAGCAACCGGACCTGACGCGGCGCGGCGTGCTGACGCGGCGCGCCTGCAGCGCGAAGAAGCCCAGCGGGTCAGGGACGAGTCGAAAGCGATCTTAAACCTTCTCCTCGGCCGCTCGCCCGAGGCCGACTTGGCACTCGACTTCGACGCGGATACGGAGTTGAAGGCATTAGAGCAGCTGCTGGCGTCGCGTTCGGCGGCCACCAACGAGCGAGCGATATTGCAGGCGCGAGTGAAGGTCGCGCGCGCGGTCGAGGAAATGGTTGACAAGGACCTGAAGGTCGACGTGCTGCGCCTGGAGTCTGTCTCGCTGATCGTCCGCACCTTCGGTCGCCTGTTGGGCGCGATCAACGACGGTCCGATATTCAACGCGGAGAACGCTGCGGCGGCCCGCGTGGCCACGGTGCAGGCCGAGCGCGCGCTGGAAGCCGACGCAGAGCGTCGCCGGCTCACGACTGGGCAATTGCGCCGCGAGCTGGGGGCCCAAATCAGTGAGCTTGACGCGATCCAGGCTAAGACGGATTCTGATTCCGCGATTAGGCGCAACGCCGGCGAAGCGAAAATGTACCAGCTCAAGGCGCGGCTGATGGCTTTGGGTGAAAGCCCTGACGCTCCACGCGCACCGCGTACTGACAGCCTGCCGGCGAGCTGGACCGACGTCCGACGGCGCTTGGCCGAAACTGCTCGGTCTGCCGCCGCCGATACGGTGACGGAGTCAATCGAAATCCCGGCGCCGGAAGTGCGCACGCCGCGTTCGGGCGCGTTCGTGCGTTATTACATCGCCAAACAAACCCTCGGACATGTGCCGATCGACAAGAATTTCATCGAGGGTTGGATTGAATTGCGCCTGCGCGATCCGAACACGCCGCCGGAGATCTTATTGGCCCTGGCCAAGATCCAACAAGAGAAAGTTGATCGTCTCCATAAAATGGAGATGGCCGCGGCAACGGCGCGGGCCGAGGTAATGGCCGCGCGCTTTGAAAACGACGTGCGCCTGCTGCGCTGGGCGAGGAGCCGGGGTGCGGACGCGGCGGCGTTCGAACGCGACTTGCGCGCCCGGATCGACGCGCAGCGCGATACGATCGCGGCGATATTGGGACTTAATGATACGGTGACGACCGACGCGCTATGCGCGTTGGTGCCCGAAGACGCGGCCGGCGTCTCGGGCCTGCGCGAAATGGCCGAGCGCACGATCACCGACATGCGCCGTCGCCAAATTGACACCGTCCGTCGCACGCTGTTTGAGGGGGGGCTGCCCGGCGGTTTCGGCGGGCCAGACGCCGTCATCGAACAGATCAAGGCCATTACCATCGCCGAACGCATGAGCTATAAAGGCTTCACTCCCGTTCTCGCGGCGGGAGTGTTCCGCGGAACGAAGGTATTTGGCACTTTCCTCGAGGCTCCGGATCCGCGCAATATCGAGCGCGCGCTCGAAAAATTGATTTCCGACGATTTGCGCAAACAGCTGGAATCCGACGGTCGCATGCGCGAGGTCGCGTTGGGACTGAACCGGTTGATGACGCGGGTCTTGGATGGTGCGCAGCGTTTGGAAGCCCAACGCCAAGCCGTCGCGGGAGCCGAAGACGATTTGCGCGCCCGTACCGTCGAAGGCGATCCCGCCCGGGTGCAAGCCGCCTCGGACCGCTTGACCGCGGCCTGGACGCGCTTAAACGAAACGATGATCGACACGAAGTCGGCGTTTATCACCTTGGTGACCGAGCTTGAGGCCACAGGACAGTCGTCGGCCGGATCCTTGCGCCCCTTCGCAGCACCCTTGACGCGGGTCGCTTCACCGTATGCCCGGGATAAGCGTGCGGCGCTGCTTGATTTCTGGACCGAGCGTATGACCGACGCTGCTTTCGCCGTTCGTCAGGACGCCGCCCTTGCGCAAATGAGCCCGGCCGTAACGCCCATAGTCCGCGAGCGCGTTATCGACGCGGGCGAACACTATCGCCAAGCATTGGCCGAGCGCGACAAGCTCAATTCCTCGGGGCTAGCCCCCGCGCAACGCATGTCCCGCCTTGCCGAGATCGACGTCGCCGGCCGAAGACAGGATTTGCGCGACGCCGTGACCGTCGCGATCCGCGATCTCGGAGCAGTCGATGCGACCCTCAAACCCGTGGGCGCGGCTGGTCTTAGCGCATTCGTGGCCCGGGAGGCGCAAGCCGCCGCGGATGTCGGCGCGACCGATCTCGGCGCACAGCGTTCCGCTGAGCGTGATATGCGCCGCGCGCTTTGGGGCGGCGCGCGCGTCCCGGTCGAGTCCCGATCGACGTTCGTCCGTCTGGAGAATTTGCAGGCCGGTTTGGACGAAGCCCGCCAACGTCTGCTCGCCAGTGTGTTGGCCGATGGGAAAGCGGATCCGACGTCCTTCCTCGCCCGCGATCTTCAATTGGACGAGTATCTGAAAGCCCAGTCCGCGTTCGACGCGGAGCTGGTGCTCGCCCTGGAGACGCCTCTCTTCGCCAATAATCCACGATTGGTGGCCGTGCTCCAAGGGATTCATCCCATCACAGAGGTCCTGGAGAGATCGTTGGCGAAAGCGCAGTACGGGCGCGGCATTGCGGCGTTGGACGCACTGATCATGATCGAAAAGCTCCGCTTGCGCGCCGGACGCGCCGGCGGCCTGGCTCCAGCCGAGCTTGACCGGATCGCCGCGTCGCAAGGCCGCCTAGAGGAAACACGCGTGCGCTGGACCAGCGGCAAGAACGAATTGGAGCCTGTCTATGCGCTTGTGCGCGTCGAGGGTGGCCGTCGAACCTGGAATGTCGACGGGTGGTGGACACCTGCCGACCTGCGCAACGGCCTCAAGGTCGGGCGCCAATCGCCGGGCGGCGAAAACGCGGTGGCCGAAACCCCCGACGGATACATCATTAACAATCTTCCGGGACATCCGGGCGTGCGCTACGAGGTCGTCGGCGGGGTCGATGCCGCCGCGGCCCTGCGCGAGGGAGCCGGAAAACTCTGGAACAACCAGCGCGAAACGGCGGCGCTTGACGCCGCGCTTCAGGATCCGAAGGCGGCGTTCGTCAAAATAGCGCCCAGAACGTCCGCGCAGACTCCCACGGAGTACGGTTCTTTGGATTACAAATCCGTTTTCGGCGCCGGGGGGTTGGCCGAGTCCGGGCGCGTGTTTTTCTTTGAAGCCGGGGGAGAAGGCCGCGCGCTGCATCCGATCTCGGCCCTATCCCGCCCTCCCGAGCAGGTCACGATGATGGTTTACGACGGCGACCGGGCGCTGCGTCGCGACCGATTCCCTAACATCGCCAGTCTGCGTCAATCCGACGAAGCCGATAATTTCGATCGCTTGGTCGTGACCGCGACTGGTGCGGCGGAACTCAAATCCCGAGCCGAAAATCAGCGCCGTGCCCAATGGAGCCGGGGCTGGTTCGAGGTGGCGCTCAACAGCCACGGTTTTGCCCGCGACGCGTCGGGGGTCACCAAGCTTTACTTGAACGAAGCGGAATTCTCGGCCGAGTGGAAATCATTCGACAACGCTGCGCAGCTTCTGGACAAGGCGCGTAAGGCCTTGGCGGCGGCAGAGACGGAGCGCGAGAAGCTCAAGGCACTCGATGCGCGCGCGCAGGCGGCACTCGACCAGGCTGCCGCGCGCTTGCGTGACCAACGCGACACATCTTCCTCAAAGGACGCGCGCCAGGACGCCAATTCCGCAGCATACCGCGTGCTAACCGATCCTGGCGCCGACGGAGTCGAGGCGCGTGAGTTCGCCGCGGCCGTGCGCGGGCTCTTAGACGCCCCTGACGCCGCCGCGGGACAAAAGGCGCTCGATCTGGCGTTGAAGGAAAGGCAAAAAATATCCCAGCGTTATCAGGAAGCGCGCACGCAGGCGATCAACGCGGGTGCTGCGGTGGTAAACGCGCAAGTTCAGGTCGAGCACGCCTCCGCCTGGACCCTGCACCGCACCGCGGAACTTTCCCTGGGCCTCGACGCCGATAAGCGCGTGGTGTCGGCGCAAGCACCTGCCGCCCGCGGCGCGGGCGCGCTTTCCGAATCCCTGGCGAGTCCCTCCTCGCAAATAAACGGCCTGCTCACCGCCGCCATCGTCGACGAGGACGGCCGTCTACTCGAAGCATTGACCACACCCGCACAGGTGGAAGCAGCCAGCGCAAAATGGAAGCGGGTCTCCGATACAGTGAATGGCCGGGTGGCGATGGATGTCGAAGGCCGCGCCCCGGTCAAAGCGCGCTTCAGCCACTATGAAGCACCCGTCGCCGCGGCGCCGGGTGAGGCGCAGGGACGCTCTCAACCCGTGATGATTTCCCGGCGTTACTTGAGCGACCAACTCACTGCGAGCCAATCGCGCCTTGACACGGCCAATCATTGGGCGATCATGCCCTACAACTGGCTGAATATCGTGCTGGCGATACCCCGAGACATCATCCAGGCGCCCATCGAATTGATCACCGGTCGCGACTCGAAATCCACGGGCTATTTCGGCCGCGCGCAAATGTACAAGACCGAGGGCGGCCGCAGCGATCACCACGGCGCGGCGCGGGCCGCCATCGGATGGCTCGACGTCTTCAACTTCCTACCCGATCCGATCACGCGTTGGTATGATCCCAGCCAATTCCCGGACCAAGTCCAGATTGAAGGCCGTTTCTCGCCGGGCCGCAATTTGGCGGATCTCTTGCCGCGCGAAAGCAGCACCGACGGGCAGGAATACGATGTCACGTTCGGCCGACTGGCGATGGCGCGCGAAGTCCGCCAAGCCGCCGAAGATCTCGCGGTTGCGGGAGCGCGGGCGCTCATGCGCTTTAATGGCGGAGTGGAGGTGGCGACGTTCGCCACTCATCGCGGCCGCGGCCGGGCCACGGTTGATACTCAAGGTAATCCCGCTTGGTCTTCGACTTATCTTGAATCATCAGTGAAAGTCGAGACTGGAACCCGCCGCGTCGGCGGCAAAGTGGTATCCGTCGTCGACGAGCATTTAGCCCGGGACCCGGGTCTCACACCGCTCGCCTCTTCCGAAACCGGATCCCTATTCGTGGATCGCGTGGAGCGGCGCATCGACATCGTTCCCGGCGCTGCCGGCTACGCCCGCCAAATCACCGCGCTGGACGGTTACGACGCGCGCCTGCGCCAGGCTGCCAACGACAACTCTCTCACCGCGGGCGCACTCCAAGCCGGAGTTACCGCCGCGGATCAACAGTTGGCACAGCGTCGTCGTGAGCGCGAAGCAGTGGCGCGCCAAGAAGACGTGGCCTGGGCGCGTTATCACGCCTGGGCATCGCCTCAAAAGCCGACTGGTAGATGAGGGGGATCGTAGTCGGGGCTTGATAGTGCGTCGAATGCGAGCCATAATCTGCCCCGACATCCAGTAGCTATTGCAACACCTGCGGGTAGGCCGTCGTCTTCGTATTGATCCGTCTTCCTTGCCGTAATCTTAGCCGTTGCCGTTAGGCCCGATCCAGAGAAATGTCGTTGCCGTTGGAGGAAGTGGCCGTTGC
>JANPGH010000054.1:0-6184 GCA_031423795.1 Elusimicrobiota bacterium
CCGATCTCCCGCATCTCAAGCGGCTCATACATCCGCCACTTCAAAGGCTCAGGCAGAATCAAAGACTTCTCTGGGCCTGCGTGAAGGCGTCCGAGCTGTCCTGGCCTTAGATGGTACTATTACTTATGCGTATATCAGTAGTGGAGCATCCCTACAAAACGAAGAGCAACGTTCTGAACTTATGGATACAGGCGCCGTCAGTGCCGACGCCCCATGTGGTCGTTTAAAAAGGAAAAACTCCGGGTTCGAGGCGAAACTGCCTGTCTCGGTCGATGACTTTTACGCCGCGACGATCACCGCTTCCTGGGAAGAAGGAAAAGCCATAAAATCGCTCGCCTTTAAAGTACGCTAACGCCTCTGCGTAATAATACCCACCACCCCGGGCAAAATTCCGAATAGGCACTCGTCGGGCCGGATAGCTACACTCCAGACGCCGCACATCAACGTGCGGCAAGGAGAAAAGCCCTGAAGAACAAGCAATTCCCAGTTGTTTGGACGATTCTCGCCATTTTGCTTCTGACCCTGATCGTCTTCCGCCTGTTATTGCCGACGCTTGTTTTAAATTATGCCAACGAGAAGCTGGCGAGCAACAAAGATTATCAGGGACATATCGAGAAGATTGGAATCAGTCTTTGGCGAGGCGCTTATCAGATAAAGAATTTGACGATATTGAAAGTGGACGTCCCGTCGGTGCCGTTTTTCACTTGCCAGATGATCGATCTCTCCATCGAATGGATGCCTCTACTGCGTGGCGCATTAGTGGGAAACGTTGCGCTCACTCGACCGATCATTCATTTTGTCAAGGATGCGGCCAAGGCCAAGGATAAATCGCAGTCGAAGATGGATATGAGCTGGGAGCGCACAGCAATAGAACTGATGCCACTGACTATCCATCGCTTCTCGGTCAGTAACGGGGAAGTGCATTACCAAACTTTTAATACGAAACCCCCCTTGGATCTCGCGCTGAGCACGATTAGCGTAGTGGCAACGAACATCAGCAACGTCAAGCAACGGGGCAAGGTGCTCCCCTCCGCCGTGAAGATTCTGGCCACCTGCTTCGACTCCGGGACACTCGATTTCCAGATGACCTTCGATCCGCTCAAAATAGAGCCCACCTTCGAACTGAAGCAAACGATTCAAGGGGTCCAGCTGGTTAAGCTAACCGACTTCTTCGAGGCATACGCGAAGTTTAAAGTGAAGGGTGGGGTGTTCGACATGTACACCGAGATCGCGGCGAAAGACGGGGGATTTTTAGGGTACGTGAAGCCCTTCTTTCAGAATATAGAGGTCGAAAAACACGAGAGAAAGGGGATGCGATGGATTTGGGCCGAGGCCACTGCCGCCGCGACCTGGTTGCTGACTAATCCGCAGAAAGATCAAGTTGCGACAAAGATTTCGCTCAAGGGGTCGTTCGAAAAGACGGACGTAGGCATATGGAAGGCCGTCACCGGCCTGCTCAGGAATGCGTTTATCCGGGCGTTGGCCCCCGCTTTCGACGGGAAAGTCCATATCGCCGACGTGCCGCCGGCAAAGGAATGATGCCACCCCTTTTATTGGATACGTATGTAGCTTGGAAGGCAAACAACGGGCAGCGCATGGGCGCAGCCCTGGCGTACTACACCATCTTCTCCTTAGCGCCGCTGTTATTGATCGTGATCGCCATCGCCGGAGCTATTTATGGGGACAGCGAGACTAGGCATATCGTGACGGACGCCGCGCAACAAACCGTCGGCCTGGAAAACGCTAGGTTCCTCAATCATTTGTTGGCGCAAATTGCCAAGCCGGGCAAAGGGATATTGGCGAGCGCGATTGGATCCGGGACTTTGATCATTGGCGCGCTGGGTGTTGTCGCGGAGCTGCAAGAATCGTTGAACTGCATTTGGAAGGTGCCCGCACAACCCACGTCACTAGGCACGTACCTGCGCACGCGGCTGGTCTCGCTCTCGTTCATCCTGGCGATCAGCTTTCTCCTTCTCGTCTCATTGATCCTCAGTGCGCTGGCATCGCGGCTGGGCAAATACTTGGGTGGACATATGCCGATTCCGGAAATCCTCCTTCAAGCTCTTAACATGGGATTGAGTTTCGCGATCATCACCATGGTGTTTGCACTGATCTTCAAGCTTCTGCCGGAGACTACGATCGCGTGGCGCGACGTTTGGACCGGCGCCATCGCAACCGCATTGCTGTTCTCGCTTGGGAATCTAGCCCTAGGAATCTATGTTGGGAAAAAGAGCGTCACTTCGGTCTATGGGGCGGCCGGCTCGCTTGTCACGATCATGGTCTGGACGTATTATTGTGCGCAGATTCTCTTCTTCGGCGCTGAGTTCACGCATGCTTACGCGGAAGTTCGAAATCATATGCCCGCGGAGTAATCCGTAAATATACAGACATCCACGGGTATAACTGCCAATAGGCAGCCACTTGGGCAGGAAGCGATAATGAATTCAGACTGAAAGGAGACCTGACCAATGAATCGACTAAAGAGTGGTATCGCTGCGGCGACGATGATGCTCATCGGCATTTCGGCGTTCGGCACCGGCCCGAACGTCAATCAAGAGATGCGATTAAATAAGGCGCAAATGGAAATCGACAGACATTCTGATATCCGGTCGAACGATGAGCACGCGAAAGTTCTCGGTGAGCATTTCAAGGTTCCCGCAACCACCGTCCAGACTATCCAAGGTCAAAATCCCAGCTGGGGCGCGGTGAACGTCGAACTGGCTTTGGCTTGGGAAATGAACCGACTCCACCCCGAAAAATACCCGCTTGTGACCGGGGCTTTGGACGAGGTCGTGAAAATGCGCGCCGGCGGCTCAAGCTGGGCAAAAATCGCGAAGATCACGGAAATCGGCCTTGAACCGGTGATTAAGGAAGCTAACGACACCGCTAAGACCTTGAGTAAGGCTGCTTATGCGGCGGCGCATCGCCAGAAAGAAGCCGCAAAGATAGAAGAGACCCGGCGGATCATTAAGCAAGATCACGCCATCCTCACGGGCGACAAAAAGCAGAAGGCGCAATAAACAGACTGTCGCCGCTTTCGGCCCGATCCTCGACTGCATACAATTAATGCAACTGGGATCGGGCCTTTTATCTTACCCGAGGTCCGCCAATAGAGGAAGTTTGAAATTCCACGCCTTCATGCTCTAAATACTCCAATAGCACGTGCACAGCCGGCTGTTTCTTCGCGGCGAAGCCGTACACGGTTGCTCCTTATTTGGTGGGGGTGCTGGCGGCGTTCTGGCCCAACAGTTCCATGGATTTGGCGACGAGCGCCACAACGTCCAGGGGTTTTCGAAACAATGCGTCGACTTTGACTTGGTCAAGTTTTTTCCATCGTGGCGACCGTCTTGCCCGTGATAATCGCACACTCACCGTGACCATCGCGCTTCGTCCCTGTAAAAAGAACTGATCGGCCGCCATGATACAATGTGTAAATGAAGATCGCGATACTCCTGGCGGCGTTCGCCGCTTCACAGTGCTGGGCGGCGCCTCCACTGGCTCAAATTGGTCGCGTCACGGTCTCAGGGGAATCCCTCATGGTCGGCGCCGCTGACCCGGCCGCGGCAAAACAACTAGAGTGCGCAACGTCGTCAGTTCAGCGCACTATTGTCAAGTGTAAGGTTCCGGCCCCCGTCATCTCGTTTACAACCTGCTTGGGACGGCACGTAGACAGTGTGTTGTTGAATAACCACTTCTCGGGACAGATCATCAATATGTCCGTCGAGTTCTCCGCCGACAACAACGTCGATTCGTTACTCACACAGTTACAGGCGACCATTGGACAGCAACCCAAGATCCAATATTGGGCAGATGACGTTCACTTGTATGCTTCATACATTTGGGTGGATGGGGTGGCGGAAATTGAAGTCACAAAAACTGTGAAAGGCGCCACCGGCGATGGCAAGGTCCGCCTGTACACGTCGAGCTTGCTCGGCGGGCTACCCCTTAATCCTGATGACGCACCTAAGTAAAGATTTATGCGACGCATAGTCCCGATTCTTTTTTTCTTTTCACTTCTCGCTTCGGCGGGAACGGCTCAACAGATGGATGCTCGCGAGGCTTCCGGAACGAGCTGGCAGCCGGCCTCGACGCCCTTTCAGGGCGTGCATATCATGCACGCTAATTGGATGCTGATGGCGCACGGCTACGCCTTCGGCGCCTACGACCGCCAAGGCGGACCCCGCGGAAACGACAAAGTGGTGAGCTCGGGAATGCTGATGCTGATGGCAAGGCGCCCGGCGGGCCCAGGCACTTTCGGCCTGCGCACGATGACGTCGCTTGATCCGACGATGGGGCCTCGAGGCTATCCGCTGCTGCTGCAAACCGGCGAGACCGCCAACGGCACTGATCCCCTCGTCGACCGACAACATCCTCATGACCTGTTCATGGAGCTGGCGGCGACCTATAGCATCCCCGTGGGAGAGGAAGCCTCGGCGTTTGGATACTTTGGGCTGCCGGGCGAACCAGCGCTGGGGCCTTCGGCCTTCATGCACCGCTTCTCTGGCGTCGAGAACCCCGAAGCGCCGCTTGGCCATCACTGGCTCGACTCGACACATATCGCCTATGGCGTGGCCACGATCGGCGCTGTTTTGGGCCCGTGGAAACTGGACGGATCGACTTTCAAGGGACGCGAGCCCGACCAGTATCGTTGGGACATGGAAACTCAGAAGTTCGATTCCTATTCGGGCCGTCTTTCTTATAATCCCACGGAAAACTGGTCGATACAGGCGAGCTATGGATATCTCGTCGCTCCCGAACAACTCGAGCCTGAAATCAACACCCGCCGGCTGACCGCTTCTGCCAGTTTCAATCACCGTTTCACGGATAACGGCGATTATTTCTCGCAGACGATGTTCGCCTTTGGACGCAATATGAATACGAATGGGTTAGACTCGAACGCTTTCCTTCTCGAATCGGCGCTAAGGATATACCGGCGTCACACTGTGATCGCCCGCGCCGAGCGCGTGGACAAAGACGAACTTTTCGAGGCGGGTGATCCGCTGGCGGGCCAATCCTTTTCCGTTAATAAGGTCAGCCTGGGTTATATTTACGACTTTGTCCGCTGGAAAAGTACCCAATGGGGCGTAGGCACCGTCGGCAGCCTTCATTTTCTTCCAGCCACGCTGCGGCCGGTCTACGGCAGTACACCCGGATCTTTCCAGGTGTTTGTCCGCGCCAAAATCATCTGAATTACAACCCATGTCATGTTTTGCCAAAACCATGCTATACTGTTAATGAAGTTTTCGAACCCGTAACAAGAAATGTCGGGACCAACCCTTGGGCGAGTAAAGCCCAGGGGTTCTGTGTTTCCGGGAGAATCAAATGAAGATGCATCTGTTCGAGTTCCGTTCGGATAAGAAGAAGCTGAAGTGCCTCTGCGGTTGGGAGCGTACCCTCAAGACGGCCGATATCAAGGCCGCCTATGCGAAGTTCCAGGAGCATTGCTCCGAATCCGCTCGCGTCACCGCAAACTCCTAAGCGCTTCAGCTTCTTCTCACTAACCCTCGCACCTCAGAAGCGATAGTTGAGGGCTGTGGTCAACATGAATCCATGGTCGCTGAAGTTCTTGCCGGCCGGATTGGCTGTGGTTGGAGCCGTTAGGCTCTGCGCCCACAGATACCGGTAAGAGCCGTCAATCGTCCAGTGGCGGTCGAGAGCGACTTCCAAACCCGCTCCGGCATGCGGACCGTAGCGGTTATCCGAGCTGGACGTGCCGTGGACGTGCGTGTAATACCAGCCGACTCCACCCAGGATATACGGAGAGACGATCCACGTCGGCGCAAGATAGGCCATCAACGACAACTGTACGGGGTATACGTCGACAGTTGTTCCCCCGAATTTGTTCTGACGATAGTCGGCCGATCCTTCTATGGCGAGCACCGGGCTGATATGAAATCTCAGCTGCGCGCCGCCGTTCAAGGTCCCGTGTTCGGCGTCCTTAGGTCGATAATACGCCGCCCGACCTCCAAACGTGACTCCGGGGATTGACGCTTGCGGCGTGTCCTCCTGGGCCGACGCGATGCCGGGAACCAGCGCTACCACTCCCAACGACGCCACAAGTCCGATCGAGGATGTCCCGAGTCTAGTTGAAAAGAGTTGAGGCGATTCCCGACTTGGTAGCATCAAGTCGGTCAACCAGATGCACAAGGAGAGAATCGCCCCATGAGAAACTACCACATTCTTC
>JANPGH010000055.1:0-11996 GCA_031423795.1 Elusimicrobiota bacterium
GCTGGACAAGGAGCTGGAACGGCGGGGTCATCGCTTCTGCCGGTATGCCGACGACTGCAACGTGTATGTGCGGTCGAAGGTTGCCGGTGATCGAGTGATGGCCTCGTTGGAAAAGTTCCTGGAGAAACGGTTGCGGCTGAAGAGGATTCCCTTAGAGTCCGTCCAAAGAATCAAGGGAACGCTCAGGCAACTGTTCCGGAAAGGTCGCGGGCGCTCACTGAGGCGGGTGATCGGGGAAATAAGCCCGGTGACACGCGGGTGGGTGGGATATTACCGAATGGCCCAAGCGAAGAACATCCTGGAGGATACGGATGCGTGGTTAAGACGCCGAATGCGCTGCCTGTTGTGGCGGCAATGGAAGCGTCCGCGCACACGGTTCAAGAAGATGATCCAGCTTGGGTTGGGACGCGAACGCGCTAAAGAATCCGCTGGGAACGGCCGCGGGCCGTGGTGGAACGCAGGGGCGTCCCAATGAACGCCTCAATCACTGCCCAGTGGCTGTCAAATCAGGGACTTCTGAGCCTGCTGGATCAGCATCGCCGACTTCAATGCCCCGCATGAACCGCCGTATGCCGAACGGCACGTACGGTGGTGTGAGAGGCGGGGGCCGCGTCATTTGATTGACAGGCCCCCGCCTACTCGATCCGCCAAGGATGTTCGACTTTGACTCGAAATGCGCTCGGCCGGCGTCGGGCGCCGCGTGTATTGGTAAATCCAGACTATAAGAATCGCCTGGAGGGGCAGGCGCACGGCCGTCCAAAAAGGAGTTACGTCGGGCAGCACAGCAGCGGGTGTGTCGGCCGTGCGGAACATGTGCACATTGGCGGGAAAGATCGCCGCCAAGGTCGCGATCAGCCCCCACGCAGCTAGGCGCTCGTGACGGGGCGAGAAGAACAGGACGGCAAGCGTTATCTCTACGGCTCCGCTGACCAGCACCAACTCTCGATGCCAGGGGAGTTCCGGTGGCATCATTCGCATAAAGGTGTCGGTGTACACGAAATGGCCGGTGCCGCTCGAAAGAAAGAGCAGTCCCAGGGGAAGCTTTGTTAGGTATCGGGGCATGCGGTTCCTGAAAATTAGTTTGCGGTCGCTTCGGCCTGGCTGGCCAGGAGTTCGCAAACGCCCTCAGTATTGAATGGCCAGGCATAGGAGATCTTCACGCCCGGATGCAGGCGCTGAGTCCTCTGGAGCTCCCACGGAATCTCGCACTCGGCATGGATTCCACCCCGCGTGAACATGGTCGTGACGAAGACGACGGTGCCGTGGCCTTCTTTGACGAGTCGGTCCACGGCCTCGTCAATGCTTGGCGCGCAGAATTCATTGTAGGCCAAAGCCACGGACCAAGCCGGCATGCGTTTTATCAGCGCGGAGCCGATGTCCTCGAGTCCTTTCTGGTACGGGTCGGTAAGAGCCGTGCGCGGCCAAGTGCGGACTTTCTCGTCGAGTTCGCGCTCCTGGGGCGTCATTTCGGGAAGGCGGTTGCGCTGGCGTTCTTCTTCCAGACGCTTGAGCTCCCTCACCATCTCGCGCGGCGTGTCGGAGGCCGGGCTTCCGTGTCCGATTAAGAGCAGGGCTTTTTTCATCACAATCTCCTCTGTGTGCGAACGAGCCTCTCGGTGTCGAAGCCGAGGGCGCGGGCGCGGGTGAGCATGCCTTGATAGATGGCCTCATCGAGGGTCCGCTCGCGGCTGATGATCCAAAGTTGGTCCCGGCTCGGCGCTCCCACGACGGCCCAACGATACTCCGGGTCCAAGTCGGTGATCCAATAGTCGCCGCCGAAGAACACGAAGAATTTCACGCGGAACTTGGCGGCCGACGCCGGGTCGACGCGCCGGGCTGTCCCGCGATAGAGCTTATATTTGCCGCCCTTCCAACAGGCGTTGATGAGGTCGAAGCCCTCGGAATCGTTGAGACGGTATTGGACGGTCGTGTCCGCACAGTCTTTTTGCGGGTAATTGGGCATGTGAGCGATCTCATGCCAGGTTCCCATGTAGCGTGCGAGGTCGATGGAGGCGACAACGGGCAGAGGCCGCGCTTCCGCCGAGGCGGGGAGCGCCAGCAGGGCCGCCAGAAGCAGGAGCAGCAGGGGAAGAGTCTTCATGCGTGCTATCTTACCTTTCCGCGCGGCGAGCCAGCGCGTGCGCCATGCCCGTGAAAATCACGGCGTGCACCGGCACCAGGGCGTACCAATACAACAAGCCTGACAGACCGAGTGGCTCGAAGAGCGCAGTCTGCGTCAGCCGTGAGCCGCCGTCGCATTCCACGATCTCGAATTCGAGCCATGCCCTCCCCTGCAGGCTCATCTCCGCCTGCAGGCGCAACCTTCGCCCCGGCTCGAGAACCTCCACGCGCCAGAAATCAAGCGCGTCGCCTACTCGCAAGGCCCGGCCGACCGGCCGGCCGCGCCGCAGCCCCACGCCTCCGGCGAGCTGGTCCAAAATACCGCGCAGAACCCAGAGCCAATGATAGGGCAAGCCTTTCTCGCCGCCGAGCATGACGACCTCCTCGAATAAGCGGCCAGGCGTTGCGCTTGAATCCGCCGACCTCGCGTCCACCAGCCGCGCTGACGCGCCGGGGAATTTCCGCAGGCGGCCCTTCGAGGACAGCGCATCGAACCAGCGGCTCTCGGCGTACTCGTGATCCTCATTGACCATCGCGCGCGTGATGGCCTCGGTCAGGCCGCGCGGCCGCACGGCGAAATGCCTGAGCGCCTTGTCGTCGCGTACGACGGTCTCGTGGCGCAGGCTCGTAAACAGGCGCCGGCCGATCCGGGCATAGATCGGAGTCACGAACGCGAGCCACAGGCTCGACAGCCAGGGCGTC
Source organism: Elusimicrobiota bacterium (assembly GCA_031423795.1). GTDB lineage: Bacteria > Elusimicrobiota > Elusimicrobia > UBA1565 > UBA9628 > GWA2-66-18. The sequence goes on from JANPGH010000055.1 coordinate 2,824, forward strand.
AGCAACGCCACCGGAATCATGATCCGTTTCAGGCCGCGCAGGCGCGCGTATTCGCGCATGATCTGCTCATAGGAAACCCGATCCTTGCCCCCGATCTCGTACACAGCGCTCACGACCGGCGTCTTGTCGAGCGCGGCGATCAGGTAGGCGAGCAAATCCTCGATGGCGATCGGCTGCGCTTTAACGCGCACCCAGGACGGCGTCGTCATGACCGGCAGCCGCTCCACCAAGGCGCGCACCATCTCATAGGAGATGCTTCCGGAGCCGATCACGATCGACGCCCGAAACTCGATCACGGCCGCTCCAGATTCGGACAAAATCCTTCCGACTTCCTGCTGGCTCTCCAGGTGCGGGGACAGCTCGCCCTCTCCGAGCCCTCCAAGATAGATGATGCGTTTGACGCCCGCCGTCCTGGCTGACGACGCGAAGTTCCGGGCCGCGGTTCGGTCCTCCTCCATGAAATCCAGCTGGGACCCCATTGAGTGGACCAGATAATAGGCCGTCTCCACTTCGGTCATCGCCGCCGCGAGCGAGGCCGGGTTCAGGATGTCTCCTTCGAACACCTGGGTGCGCGGCCCCGCCCGCCGCCTGAGCATCTCTGGCCGCCTTGCCAGGCAACGCACGGTCTCGCCGCGTTTCCCGAGCAACGGTAGAAGGCGTCCGCCGACATAGCCCGTGGCGCCCGTGAGGAGTATCATTGGGCGGGCTGGGGGAACTTGCGCAGGCGCGAGGTATCGTAGCCCCACGCCTTCACCAGGGCCACCAGGCGGTCGTACTCCGCATCCGCGATCATGGGCGCGCGCGCCATGATCCACACATAATCGCGCTTGCTGCGCGCGATGATCGTCACCGAGTATGAATCGTCCAGATAGGAGATCAGGTACTCCGCCTTGAACGGCCAAAGGAAGCGCATGCCCCAGGTCGAGTTGTCCGTGCGGTCGACGACGAAACCTTTTGGGGTGTAGCGCTTCGGTTTGCCGTTGAAGGCGCCCTCGCGGAACGTATAGGTGGTAGCGATGGTGCCGTCAGGGTTCAGCGCGTAGAATTCGACCGCGTCATAGGCGTTCTTCTCGAGCGAGGCCGGGATCGCGGCGATCACGCGCCACGGGCCCATAAAGCGGGCCAGATCCACTTTGCGCGCCAACGGAAGCGGCGCATGGACGGTCGCTCCGGCGCAGGAGCAAAGCGCCAGCGCCAAAAGGCACACTAATCCGGCTCCGGACGCGTCCACCGAGAGCTTATTCATTGTTTCATCCCTGCGGGCTAACTGCCGCCGCCACTTATCCGTGCGCGGGGCGGGTATTTATTACATCAAAGCCGGCGCTTGACCGCGCGGATGCCCGAGCCCAGCAGGGGTATCTTCTCGAAGACGTTCGCGCCCGAGTCCCAGTAGTCCTGATGGTAGACGACGCGCCCCTCTTTGTCAAAACGCAGGTGCGTCATGCCGATGGACTCCTGCGTCGTGCCCTTGTGAAACTTCTTGAAGCGGATGCCCATGCGCCAGCGCACATAGACGCCGGACGAGGAGGTGAGGACCTCTTCGATTTCGACCTTGCACGACTCCACGTTGCGGGCCGTCTCGATGAGGTAGTGCTCGAGGGGGTCGACGCCTTTGATGATTTTCAGCGTGTCGTTGAAACGGACGTCGGGCGCGTAGACGGAGCGGATGTCCCTTTTGATCAGGTCTTCGCGCAGGTCTCCGAAGAAGGTTCGGAATTTCTCCACTGCGGCCTTCTCGGCAGCGGAGCCGGACGTCGGCGAGCCGGCGGTCGCGGCCTCAGTCGCTTTGAGCGACTGGGCGTGCCACGCCATGGGATCGACGGGGACCGGGCGGCTGGCGCAGGCCGACAAAAAAATCGCGATCATCAGCGATGCGCGCTTCATTTCGCCTCCGGAACCGGCAGGCGACGGTTGTTGGGGCGCGTCAGCACGAGCTGAAGATCTCCGAGCGTGCGGGTCGAGAAGCCCGCCTCGCAGTAGGAAAAGTAGTAATCCCAGGTGCGCAGGAAGATGTCGTCAAAGCCCAGCGCCTTGACCTTGTCCTTGTTGGCAAGCAGCGCCTCGCGCCACAGGCGCAAGGTCGGCGCGTAATGCGCGCCGATGTTCTCAACACTCTCGACCATCAGGCTCGTGTTCTTGGTCAGCGCCTCGCACATCGCGGTGAGCGAGGGGAGAAGGGCCCCCGGGAAAATGTGTTTCTGGATCCAGTCGCAGCCGCCGCGATACGCGTCGTAGCGCTGGTCGGGGATGGTGATGCCCTGGATTACGACGACGCCGTGGGGCTTGAGCAGGCGGTCGCAGGTGGCGAAGAAGGTGCCCAGGAACTCGTGGCCGACGGCCTCGATCATCTCGATGGACACGATGCTGTCGTAGGAGCCTTCGGCTTTGCGGTAGTCGCGCAGGACGACTTCGACGCGATCGGAGAAACCCTCGCGTTTGATCCGCGCTTTTACAAACTCGAACTGGCGCTGGGAGATCGTCATCGTGGTGACCTTGGCGCCGCGCTTGGCTGCTTCGATGGCGCAGGTGCCCCAACCGGAGCCGATCTCGAGCACATGATCGCCTTGCCTCACGCCGGCCTTGTCGAAGATCATGCCGACCTTGCGGCGCTGCGCGGACTCGAGGGTGTCGCCCGCCTCAAACTTGGCACAGGAGTACATCAAGGTCGGGTCGAGGAAGAGCTTGAAGAATTCGTTGCCGAGGTCGTAGTGCGCGTAGATGTTGCGTCGGCTTCCAGACTCGGTATTTCGGTTCATCAGGTGGCGCAAGCGGTTGCGTACCTTGCCCCAGGCGGCCCAACGGCCGTTCTCGACGGCCATGGCCTCGCCGTTCTCGATGAAGAGGCGCACGAGTGCGGTCAGGTCATCCGTCTCGAAGTCACCGTGCTGATAGGCTTCGCCAAAGCCGACATCGCCCCAGAGCAGGACGCGGCTAAAGAAGGTCGCTCGCTTGACGCGCAGGCTGGCGCGGACCGCAGACGCGGCGTCGCCGAAGACGCGCGTCGAGCCGTCGAGCATCGTCATCGTAAGACGGCCGTGTTGGATGCGGTCGAGCGAGGCCATGACGGCGGCCGCACCCGTTTTTTCGAGTAGACCGGCTTCAGCGGGAGCATCAGCGGTGAGTTCCATATTCAAGCCTCCACGGAATTAAGTTCAAAATTGTGAGCGACGGTGAGCGCGGACTGCACGGCGTCTTCATGAAATCCGTAGCCATGGTACGAGCCGGCAAACCAGGTGTCGCGCACCCCGCTCAGGGAAAAGAGTTCGGCCTGAGAGCGGATCGCGGAGAACCCGAACGCCGGATGCTTGTAGTTGAGGTCACGCAGGACCGAGCCCGGGCATGGCTCACGGCGAGGATTGAGCGTGACGAGGTAGCGGCGCGACGATTGAAGGCCCTGAAGGCGGTTCATGTCGTAGGTGACCGACACGCCCGAGGTGCCGTCCTCCCCGATCTCGCGCTTGTAGTTCCAAGCGGCCCAGGCGCGGCGGTTCGGGGGCATGAACGACTCGTCGGTATGAAGAACGGTGCGGTTGTTTAGGTAATGCCAGGCGCCGAGCACGCGTTTCTCAGCGACGCTCGGGTCGGCGAGAAGGGCCAGCGCCTCGTCGGCGTGGCAGGCGACGATCGCGCGGTCGAAGCGCTCGGGCTCGCGGCCATGGGCGCTGACTTCGACGCCTCCGCCGGGCAGGCGGCGCAGGGACTGCACGCCCGCGCCGCGCTCCACGCGTCCAGGGAAACGCGCGAGGAAGGCTTTGACATAGGAGTGGCTGCCGCCGACGACGGTCTGCCAGCGAGGGCGATCAACGAGCGACAGCAACCCATGGTTTTTAAAGAACCGCGCGAAGGTCCGCGCCGGGAAGTCCATCATCTCGCCGAGGCCCGTGGACCAGATCGCGCCGCCCATCGGGGCCGCGTAGTGATCGATGAATGCGCGTGAGAAACCGCGCGAGTCCAGGTATTGGCCGAGGGTTAATTTGTCGAGCGCCCCAGTCTCAAGCTCGACCGCCGCGACGCGCCCGAAGCGGACGATGCCGGCGACGACGGACCAGAAGGAGGGCGACAGGAGATTCATGCGCTGGGCGAACAATCCGGAGAGCGTCGTGCCCGCGTATTGCAGGCCGGAGCCCGCGTCGTGGTAGCCGAAGGACATCTCGCTCCAGCGCCATTTCACGCCGAGCTCAGCCAGGAACTTATGGAGGCCCGGATAATTTATTTCGTTCAGCACGATGAAGCCGGTGTCGACCGGGGTTCCCGCGTCGGGGCCGTCTTCCACGACGACGGTGTGCGTGTGCCCGCCGACGCGCGCGTCCTTCTCGAACAGGGTGACCGACCAGCCGGCCTTGGACAGCTCCCAGGCGGAGACGATGCCCGCCACACCGCTCCCGATCACCGCCACCGTGCCTTTCATCATTTTCTCCCTTCGGCGTATTTCGCGACGGCAAACGATAACGGAAGTGCCACGAACCACAGCGCCGACAAAGCGATGAAGCCCGCTGGCGCGGGCCAGGTCAGCTCGGCCGCGCCCAGGCGCGCGCCCGCTGTGAAGCTCAAGGGGCTTGCGGCCGCGCCGAGGATGGCGCACAGCCAGGGGCGTCGCTCGAGCCAGCCGAGCGAAGCGTCAAAGGTCGCCGCGAGCAAGATCCACAGAGCCACGATCCAGGCGGGGGCCAGCCACGCGGCCGGCGCGCCGCGGTAGGTGTAGAGCCCCGCGCCTTGGGCGACGCTTTCGAGGACGAGCCCGAACAGGCCGACGGCGACGAGGCGCCGGGCCTCGCGCTTGGGGTCGGCGCTGACATAGAGATGCGCACCGCACAGGGCCGCGACGGCGAGCGGGCCGAGCCAGAAAAGACCGTGCCCTGCGCCCATGACGCAGGCCAGCCAGCCCGCCTGAAAGCCGGCGTAATTCAGCGCGTTTCTCAGGAAACCTCCGCGCTGCGCTTATTCGGATGGTCGATGACGGGCACGCCCTTGATCCACAGCTTGAGCGCCTGCCAGTGGATGCCGCCAACGACGAATATCGTCATGAATGGCCAACGCAGGAGTGCTGAGGCGAGCGAGCGGCCGGTGATCTCGACGCGCGACATGGTCATGGTCGCGTCGAAGAGCTTTTGGCCGTGCTCGAGGTTTTCCATGTGCACCGTGAGGCGCGCGTCGGGGGCACGCAGCGCCCAGATATACTCCTGCTCCATCTTCATAAAGGGGGAGACATGCAGGAGCTTGGGGGCGCGCCAGCTCAATGATTCCCCGGGGGTGAGGCTGGCTTTCCGGTCGAGGACATAGCAATGACGCTCGAGCCAGGGCGTGTTGCTGACCTCTGCCACGACGGCCTCGAGCGCGCCGGCGCGGTCGAAGCAATAGTAGAAGCTGACCGGGTTGAAGCACCAGCCGTAATAGGCGAGGTGGGTGAGCAAACGAATCGCCCCTTCGGGGCGGCGACCGGTCTTCTCAAGAACGAGGTCGCGCACGCACTGATCAAGGGGGAGCGCGGGATCGCCGAGATGGTCCTCGCGCCGGAAGCGCGCGACCGTGCTCCGCGACGCGCTCCACAGCCAGCGCCGCGCGAAGACGGTCTCGACCTCCGCGAGATCGAGATACACCATGAACATGGTGTAATCGAACTCGTGGGGGACCGGGCTCAGGCGCCGGTGACGGACCTTGCCCTCGTAGAGCGCGCTATGCATCGCGCTTCCGGAACAGATAATGCGCGACGCGCCACTCGCCGCCGCCAGCGTAGCCGAACAATTCGGCGCAGGCCATGTAGAAGATGCGCCAGCGCGTCAGACGCAGCGCGGCGTCGGCGCCGTAGGTCGCACGCAGAAGCTCCAGCGCCCGGACTCGGTTCTTATCGAGGTTGGCGAGCCAGTGATTGGAGGTCTGCTCATAATGACGGCCATCCACGACCCACATCTTCTCCTGCTGAAGGTGCTCCTGAAAATCGAGCAGGAGGCGCTCCGAGGGCATGATCCCGCCCGAAAAGAAATGGCGAGCCATCCAATCATCCTCGCCCTCGTCGGCGAACGGATAGGCCAGCGTCTTGTGGCAGAAGATGTGCACGAACAGCTTTCCGCCGGGCTTGAGCCAGCCGGCGACGCGGCGCATGAGCTCGGGATAATTGCGTATGTGCTCGAACATCTCGACCGAGACGACGCGGTCGAAGGTCTGGTCGATGGCGAAGACATTCATATCGCGTGTGAGCACCGATACATTGTTCAGGCCGCGACGGGCCGCCTCGGCCAGGATGTGCTCGCGCTGCGGCGCGGAGTTGGATACCGCGGTGATGCGGGACTTGGGGAAGCGTTCCGCCATCCACAGCGTTAAAGATCCCCAGCCGCAGCCGAGATCGAGGATATCTTGCCCGTTGGCGAGCTCCGCGCGCTCAGCGGTCAGTGCCAGCATCGCGTCCTCGGCCTGTGCCAAGGTCTCTCGGCCGGTTTCGTACAGGCACGAGGAATATTTCATGCGCGGTCCAAGCGCCAGCCGCATAAACTCGGCCGGCACCTCGTAATGCTACTCGTTGGCCATCTGCGGGACGGGCGCCACCGGTCCGCTCATCATTTCGGCGCGCAACGCCGCCATGCGGCCCTCGATATCGCGTGATTCCTCCGCGAGGCGTACCCTGCACAGATGGCGGATGCCGGCGCGGGTCAACGCGTCGGGGACGAAGCCCGTTTCGAGCAGGGAAATGGCGGTTTTCACGCGGCCCTCCGGGGGAACCAGGGAATGAACATCGAGGTCTCGCGCTGATATTGCCGGTAATCCTCGCCGCGGGAGCGCAGCGCCTGCTCCTCGGTCGTGGGGATGCCGGTCACACGCAGCAGAAAATAAAGCATCAAGGCGGGGGAGAGCCAGACCTGCCAGCTGCCGGGGGCCATCAACGCGTAGGCCAGCCAGTGCGTCCACTCGAAGAAATAATTTGGATGACGGGAGTAGTGCCACAAACCTTCGCGGCATGTTTTCCCTTTATTGGCCGAGTCCGCGCGGAAACGGGCCAAGGTCGCGTCGGCCGCGCGTTCTCCGATGACGCCGATAAGCCAGAGAGCCGCGCCGGCGCCGTCGAGGAGCCCGAGCTCGCCGGAACGGGCCGCCAGCGCGGCGAAGGGAAGTGCCAAAAGTACAGCCAACGCGCCCTGGGCCTGGAAGAACCAGAAGAAGTTGCGATTGGCCTTGTCGCCCCACGACGCGCGCAAGGCCGCGTATCGGCCGTCCTCGCTCTTTGCGCGCACGCGGTCGCTGTAAAGGTGCCAGGCGAGACGTGCCGACCACAGAGCGCCCATCGCGCCGACGAGCGCCCGGCGTCCCGGATCGCCGGGCAGGACGGCCGCGCAAAGAAGAGCGAGAAACCCCAGGCTTGCCGCCCAGCCCACATCCACGAGGCTTGCGTCCTTGGTCCGGCGTTGCACGGTCCAAAGCGCCGCGAAGAAGGCGGAGAGAACGAGCCAGCCAATGATGAGTGTATTTTCTGGGGTCAAGATCTCAAGCGAGCGATGAGCCGCAGCTTAAGATCCGCGTCGCCCGGGGCGGGTACGCCCCAGGTTTCTCGGGCCGCCCGGTCGATCCACCGGATCTGGGCGGCGTAACGCCGACAGAACCAGCAGACGGCCATGTGCAGGCGAAGCATGACGCGGCGTGACTGCGAGGACTCGTTATACGAGTCGTCGCTGACCGCGCGCGCCACATCCGAGCAAGACGGGATCCAGCTCATCGTTTCGTCCATTTCCTTTCGAGGCACTCACGGAGCTTATTGCGAGCCCGGAACATGAGTACGCCAAGATTCGTGGCTGAGACCCCGATAATCTTACAGGCTTCTTCCGTAGACATCGACTCCACGGTTTTGAGCTGAAAAGCGGACCTTTGCTCGTCGGAGAGGCTTTTGGCACATTCCTCGAGCCAGGCCTTGAGTTCCCCGTTGACGGCCTCTTCTTCCGGGCCGCGCGGCAGGCTGTTCCAGACGCCCAGGGACCCGAAGCGCCCCGCGAAGGCCGCCTCCATATCTTCGGTCGCCTGTTCCCGCTTGTTCTTGCGGCGGCGTTCGGAGCACTTGTGGTAAAGAACCCCAAATAGAAAAGTTTTGAGCGTCGAGCGCCCCTCGAACCGCTCGATGGCGGTCAGGAAATCGGTCAGGCTGTCCTGAACGGCCTCTTCCGCGTCGCGCTCGGAGAGGCCCCAGGAACGGGCGGCCGCCATGAGGGGGGAAGTGAATTCCTCAACGAGGCTCTCCACCGAACCGGGGAGGCGTGCCTTGAGGTCCCGCAAACGGTTTTGATCGCTCATCTAAGATCGCCATCCTATCATTTCGGCCTGACCGGGCATTCTTAACTCGTATTATGCCAAGCGGACCTTTGAAGGGGCGTGTCGCTCTCGTGATTACGCGCGCTGTCCAACTTAAGCAGATGGAAGAGGGGCCGTTCCGTCAGTTGCCTGCCTTCGGTGATATTGAGAGAGCCAATCTCCCGCTGAATCTGCGGAGTCAGCCCGAGAAGTGGGCTAGTTTTTCCTACAAGAGCACCGTTTCAGCGCTCGCTGCGGGATACAAGGTGCAGGTTTGTCGCCGACGCCAGCGGAACGAGCTCAAGCCTCGTCGACGATGTCACTTATACGCGCCTGCGAGATCTTGGAGTCGTTGGGACGAAAACTTACGGCATACTTTTCGAACTCTTTGCCGACCTCAGCACCGAAGAAGGTCGGCCTGCGGAAGGCGTCGCGACAGGATCGCTTGAACAAGTTCACGCTTAGAATCGGTTGAAGCAGAGCTGAGCACTGCGTCTCCGTAGACGAGGCTTAGGCCAGGACAGCGGCTTTTAGCGCGCAAGAAATCGGGCGACAATATCAAGTCGGCCACGATGGACCTTGACCATCCCGATAGGTATTCAGTGGGAGTCAAAGTCCGGCAGCCATTATGCAGAATGAAGCCCTTCGGCCCACAGGTCGAAGGGCTTCTGGTATGCAACTCAGGCGTCTAAGCGAGCTGGCCGCCGCAGGACGAGCCCGAGCCCGCCGTGCAGCCGAAGCAGTGGCGCGCCGTGACGATGTCGCGGTCAGCCCAGCGTTTCGGGTCAAAATCGAAGATCGTCATACCCGGCACGGCGATCCGTAGATCAAGCATCTGATTGAAGTCGCAGTCGTACAGCGCGCCGTCCCAGGACACCGAGAGCGTATTGCGGCACATGAGACCG
>JANPGH010000056.1:0-57669 GCA_031423795.1 Elusimicrobiota bacterium
ACACGCTTCTGTTCCTGGTTCAGGAGCATTTGCGCACGGGCAGGCAGATCACATTGCCACCGCAGATCGCACACCTCTCGCCAACGCGACAACCCAAGCTGCAGTCCTCGTAATCGGACTTCAGATGAGCGCGCTGTTACTGAAATTTTCGCACCTGGGTCCTCAGGCCTAGGCACAGGACGACAAAGTGTCCATCCAACCACCTGTTAGCAGCCGCTTAGGCTTGCTTGAATGGGCTACTTATCGCTGGTTGCGTAACCGATGCCGTCGCGGCCATATTCGTCGCCGTTGTAGAACATGTACTTACGGCCCTTGTGGGAGACGACGAAGCCGTACTCCTGCATGATCGAGTCGAAGCCTACTTTTGGCGGCGTGATGCCGGAATGCTCGTCGAAGCGCGTCCAGCGCAGGCCGTCTTTGGATTCGGCGTAGCCGATGCGGTAGTCGGCGCCCTTGTGGGAGTACCACATCTTGAAAATGCCGTCTTCCTTTAAGACGCAGGGGCGAGCCAAAGCGTGCTCGGCTTCGTTTTTGTAGTCGAGACAGACGCGGCCCTTGCGCTTCCAGTGGATCGCGTCGCGCGACTCCGCGTATTTGACGTTGTAAACGGGGAAGGTCTCACCGTTGCGCTCGAACCAGCGGTCGCCGGAGATGTACCACATCCGGTAGATGCCGCCTTCTTTCAGGATGCTCAACGTGGCGGTGAGTAAGGGATCTTCCTTGACGCGTTCCAAAATCGGAGCGCGCGAGTGACGCTTGAAGGTTTTGCCTCCGTCGGAGCTGATCGCCAAGCCTACGAAGAGGTGCATGCGGACCGTGGTGCCCTTGTTCCAACCGACGTAGTAGAGGTATTTCTTGCCGCCGCGATCGAGAACCCAGGTTGGGGTGACACCATTGTCGTCGAACGCGCCGAGCTCGCCTATGCTGAGAACGGGCTCCGGGGTGACGTAGAGCATTTTTTCGAGGCGGGTGATGTCGAACTCGGCGTAACCGATCTGCGAGCGATTTTTGGCGTCACGCGAGCAGAAGTACATCCGGAAGATATCCCCCCGGACGTGCTCGACGGCGGGGACCGCCACGTGCGACTGCATCCAGGCCTTTGAGGGGTCCGGCTTCAAGATGATCCCGTGTGTCATCCAAACGCAGGGAGACTTCGGGCCAGCGGCCCGCGTTCGAGGGTTGCTCATTTGTGAGTCTCCTTCTTGAACAGATAAAACGTGTTTTCGTATAGGCCGTAATCGTGGCGGACGACGAAGTGACGGGTGAAGTTCTTAGTGAAAAGTGCCGCGGCTTGCGTCAGGCCGAAATGGAAAGAACCGGGGCGCTTGAAGTCGACTTGGTCCGACATCGTGTTGAACGCCAAGCCTTTGCGATAGCACGGCTGCAGGCGGGTCAGTATGCGCGTCAGGAACGCACGCATTTCACGCTCACTCATCGTTCGCTTCTGCGTGAAAAGGCCGTTGATGACGATATAGTCGTAAACGCCGATGGAACGATTGGTGGCGAGCACGTCGAGGCATAGGTAGCGGTTGCGCGGGAATTTGCGTTTCGAAATTTCGATCGATTCGGCGCCGATGTCGATGCCTGTGTATTCGACTTTCGAGGATAATCCCCGCGCTTGCAGGTATTGGTAAAAATGTGAAGTCCCGCAGCCGAAGTCGAGCACCTTCACGCGTCGACCCCGCATATCCTGGGCAAAAAGATCGGTCATCACCGCAAAACGGAGCAAGTTGTCCTTGTGCCGGGGCCAGTCCATGCCGCGCGCCTTATCGCCGTATTTTTTCAGGCAATCGCGGTAATGGGCCGCCAGCTTAAGATAAGTTGCGCTTGATGTGCTCAATGACCCTCTCACCGCCATGAATATCTAATATTTCGCGCCCCTTGCGGGACATTGCGAATGCACGGTCCTTCTGCATCAGTCGGGCGAACTCTTCCTTCACATGCGCGGGATCGAGCCGGTCGGCCCGGCCTAAAAAGGCGCTGGCACCATGCGCGGTGAATTCGATGGACAGCTCTTCTTCTTGAGGGCTGTTGGCCACAATCAACGTCGGTATGCCGAAAAGTGCCGTTTCGAATTTCGTCAGGCCGCCCGAAGTGACGGCCAAATCGCAGTCAAGATACACGCGGCCTAGGTTCTCGGGCTCAACGACGAGCTCCAAATTCGCGACCTGCCGTGCGAGCGCGTCCAATTCCTTACGTTCGGCTTCGCGAAATCCGGGGCCAATGACCGCGATGAATCGCACCTTGTGGAAAGCGCCGCAGAGTTCGCGTGCGACCGCGGGTGTGGCCCCAGCGGGATCGCTGCCGCCGAGAGAGATCAGCGCCCGGTGGACGCCCGCAGACTCTTTCTTTGCGGACGTCAACACGCGGAGCTCTTCCGGAAAAACGTAGTACTTCAAGCCGATCAGCGCGTTCTTGTCTTTAGCTTTTCCGTCGAAAAGGGGCCTCACGAATAGGTCGAACGGCAGCTTCCGTTCGTAAAATGTATCGAAACAAATCGTCCGATAACGTGAGAAAAGGGGCTTAAGGCCCTTTACTAAGTCGTCGTAGGAAGAAGACGCGCCCTCGAGCAGGTCGAAAAAAAGATATCCGCCGGAGGCGCGTTCAAGGATCGTCAGGAATTCGCCTTCAGATTCGAGGCGCCTGACGATGTCGGCGTGACCGCGGGTTTTAGCGTCCGCGCAACCACGGTCGCCGTCCAGCTCGCGCATATATATGTGTGCCTTGATTCCCGCCCGCTCCAACGTCCGCGCCATCGCGATGGCACGCGAAATGTGGCCGAGTCCTAATTTTTTGGAGGCGTCGGCGCGCAGGATGGCGCCAAGCTTGTTCATCGCCGCATGAGCTTATACTTCAGCTCGGCGATCTTCCAGTCGTCTTCTGTGTCGATGTCCTGGGCCTGCGACGCGGGGACTTCGAGCGCGTAGGTCTTCCGGCTTAAAGCTCGCTTATCCGCCAAAAACGGCTTTGTGCGGGAAAAGAAAAATTGTCCACAGTCATGGGAGGCCGGCTCGAGGTCCTGCGAACGCTTAAAGAAATGCTGTGGCGTGAAAGCTGAAAGGCGCCCTTCGCGTACGCGCAATGCACGCTGGATCGGGAAGTCGAAGCGGGTCACGGCGACGACGGAATCGGCGCGCTTGGCTCGCATGAGCGTATCAGCCCGGCGCAGGCTTTCCGGAGTGACTAGGGCCGCGGTGGCCATCAGGCAGCAGAAATAGTCGATTGGGCGTCCGGCCTTCTCATAAACGTCCAAAACTTCGATAACCGCCTCGCTAATCGTGGCTTGATCGCTCGAATTATCGCGCGAGCGCAAAAACGGGACGACGGCGCCGGCTTTCTCCGCGATTTTGGCGATCGCGGGGTCGTCGGTGGAGACCATCACCTGGCCAAACACGCCCGAGGCCTTCGCCGCCTCGATCGCGTAGCTAATGATCGGTCGCCCCAAAAAGGATTTGACGTTTTTTCGCGGGATGCGCTTGCTGCCTCCGCGCGCCGGTATGATCGCCAGCGGCAGCGTGCGCGCGATCATTCCACGTCGCGCCAATGGAGCGGCGCATCCTCGGCTAAATCGGTTTTGAGCGTCATGCCCGCGATCGAAGATCGGAAACGCGCGGCCAATGATGTCGCCGGCCTCTTAATCAGCAGGTCTTCGGGGCTGATTTTATGGCCCTTCTTGAGAGAGCGCTTAGCGTAAATCCCATCGCGGCGTCCCCAGGCCTTCTCATCGGGGTGCATGCCCTTGAGCGGAGATCCCAGGGCTTTCTCCACGTTGCGGATCTGGACCACCATTTCCTTGAGCTCGTCGGGCTCGATCGCGTACGAATGGTCCGGTCCCTGTAGTTTGCGCGAAAGGGTGAAGTGCTTCTCGATGACGGTAGCACCCAACGCGGCGGCGGCGATCGGCAACGCGATGCCCAACGAATGGTCGGAGAATCCGACGGGCTTGCGGAAGGTTTGGCGCAACGTCTCCATCACGCGCAGGTGCGCATCCTCGTAGGCCATCGGATAAACGGCGTAGCAATGCAGTATCGTCGTCTCCGGGCAGCCATTTTCATCGAGGATCTCGACGGCCTCAGCTATATCGGCCATCGTGCACATGCCGGTCGATAAATAAACGGGTTTCTTAGTGCGCGCGACCTTGAGCAGAAGCGGATGGTTCGTCGTCTCGGAAGAACCCCACTTGAAGGCCGGCACACCAGCACGGTCGAGGATGTCGACAGCTTCCGCGTCGAACGGGGTCGCCAAGAACTCAATTTCGCGGCTTTTCGCGTGCGCGATCAGCTCTGGGATCCACTCGCGCGGGAATTCGCAGGCCTTCACCCGCGCGTGGACGGGCTGGGTCTCGTCGGGATAAAGCACCGAAGCCCGGAAAAGCTGGAACTTCACCGCGTCCGCTTTCGCGTCCGCCGCCACGTCGATTAGCTGCTTGGCTTGGGAGAGCTTGCCGTCGAAATTCGATCCGGCTTCGGCGATGATGTAAACGGGACGATTATTCTTCAGACCGGACATGATGTCACCTCAGATGATTTTGGCGAAAACGTCGCTCGTCATCGGCAGCGCCTTCGTGCTTTCGCGGACGTAGACGGCGGCGGGCTTGGTCGACTTGGTGATCAACGTGCCTGCGCCGATGAAATTCTGATCGGCGATCGTAATACCGTGGCCGATGGTGGCGTGCATGCCGATGAAGCAGCCCGAACCGATTTTGACGTCGCCGCCGATGGCCACTTGCGAGGAGATCCAGGTGTGGTCGCCGATTGTCGTGCGATCGCCGATTTGGTTGCCGGACCACATCACCACGTTATCGCCGATCTTGACATCGAGGTTGATGGTCTGGCTTTCCAGCAATAGGCAATTTTCCCCAACGCGAATCTCCTCGATGCGAAAGATGTCGGAAGCGACGTAGGAGGCCAGCGTATAACCCTTGGCCTTGGCTTCCTGGTACTTGCGGATGCGCAGGGCATTCATGTCGTCGAAGTTCAGCAGGATAAACATTTTGAACTCGGACGGAGGAAAGCGCTTGTGCACGGTCTCGAAATCGACGACGGGCAAGCCACGATGGGTGTCGCGGTCGCGGCGGGTGCCATCGACGGTAAAACCGGCAATTTCGTGCGCGCTGTCCTTTGTCATATAACGATAAGCGGTGTCAGCACCCCCGCCGGTCCCGAACAAAACTACCTTGCTCATGCCTTCTCCTTCATCTTCATCGCGTCCCCGGATTCGTAAAGCGCGAGCAGCCTCTTGCGGTCGGTTTTGCCGTTGGCGTTCTTCGGCAGCCGTTCGACAACGAAAATCTGCGTGGGAACCATGTACTTGGGAACAAAGTCCGCGACGGCCTTACGCAAAGCGTCCGAAGAGAGCGTCGCTTTCGAGGCGACGAACCCGATCAACCGGCTGGCGCCCGACTCGAACGCCTGGACCACGCACGCTTCTTCCACGCCCTCGATTTTAGCCAGACCGTGCTGGATTTCCTCGAGTTCAATGCGATAGCCCTGGTGCTTGACCTGGAAGTCCTTGCGCCCCACGAACCAAAGTTTCCCGTCCTTCGGGTCCAAGCGTAGCAGGTCCCCCGTGCGGTACAGGCGTTCCTCGAAGGCCGTGTTCAACGGGTTCTGCACGAAAGAATTTCGCGTCAGCTCGGGCTGGTTGAAGTAGCCGTGTCCCACGCAGGGCCCACCCAGGCATAATTCGCCGACCTCGCCGACGGCGACGGCGCGGTCGCCGTCCAACAAATAGTAGCTGAAGGGCGAGGTCAGCGCACCGATCGGCGGGTAGCCGTCGAGCTTCTTGAAATCGTCGGAGCCCACCGCGTAGCTTGAGCAGATGCAGGTGCACTCAGTCGGGCCGTAGACGTTGATTAGGCGCGCATGGGTACCGACGCATTCGAACAATTCGACGAGCTTCGTCTTCGGGTAGCCTTCTCCGCCGAAAATAATCTTGCGCAGCGAGGGAACCGAACCCTTCTCGATCGCCTTCGTGGTCTGCAGGAAAATCAGCATCGAAGGTACTGAGAAGAACACCTCGCACTTCATCTTGTCGATGCGCTCGACGACGCCAAAAGGGTCCTGCAGCAGCGCCGCGGTGAACGGCACGAGCGTGCCGCCGGAAAAAAAGGTCGAGTACATGTCGAATACGGAATTGTCGAAATAGATCGGGTTGATATGGGTGTGGCGCTCTCCGGGGAAGAATTCGTATTCGTCGACCGCCCAATCCACGAAATAATGCAAATTCGCGTGCGTGATCACCGCACCTTTCGGCGCACCGGTGGAACCGGAGGTGAACATCACGTACGCGGCGTCGGAAAGAGACGGGCCGAGGCGCGCGTCGACGTCGGTCGTTTCCTGGTCCGCGCAAAAAGCCGCCTTGCCGCCAGGACAAAGCACCGTTTGATCTTTGAACGCATCCAAGCGGTCGGACGTTTCCGCGAAAATCACTGAGGGCGGGCATTGCGCGAAGATGCTTTGCAGCCGCGCCACCGGCGTGGCCGGGTCCACCGCGTAATAAGTGACGCCGGATTTCAGGCAGCCCAGGACGATCGCGTAAGCGGCTGGGCATTTCTCGAGGCGAAAGGCGATACGCTGGCCGGCGCGAACCCCACTGGCTCCCAAGTACCTGGCGACCTGGTTGGACAGCTTGTCCAAGTCCCGGTAGGTTAGGATTTGGTCTTCGTGAAAAATGACAGCGGGGCGATCGGCATTGGCTTCGACCACGCGGGCGAAACGCCGGGGCAGGCTTTCACGGTAGAGGCGCCCGCTCAAACCGAGAGACCCCCGTCCAGCTCCAGGACCGTCCCCGTGAAATAACCGTTCTCGACAATGAATTGCGCGGCATGAGCCAGCTCGTCAACCGTGCCCAGGCGGCGCAGCGGAATGACCCGCTTAAGCTTCTTAAGCGCGTCGTCGCCCATCGCCTTTTGCGTCGACGAAGTGTCGATGAAGCCCGGCGCGATCGCGGCCACGCGTATCCCCATCGGGCCCAATTCCTTGGCCTGGGCGATCGTCATACTGTTAATGCCGCCTTTGGCGGCTGAATATGCCGACTGTCCCGGATTTCCATTGGCGCTAATCGAGCTGATATTGATGATGACGCCGCCCCCTGCTTGCGCCATATGGCGCACGCAGGGGGTGGTGACATAGAACGCAGCACTCAGCGACACTGCCAGCACCTTGTCCCAAGAAGCCGCGTCGTGACCGACCATTTTCCCGTCGACCAGGCTCAAAACCGGGGCGTTGAAGATCAGGCCGACGTTGTTGACCAAGATGCGGACTGCTCCGTGACTGGCGACAAAGGAATCGATCGCTTTGGCCGTCGCGGCCGCGTCGGTCAAGTCGAGGGAGAGGAAATGGAAGTGGTCGTTGCCACGCAAGCTTTTTGGCCCTTCTTTGGCGACGTCCATACCCATAACGCGGTGCCCGCGTTCTATAAAATGTCGCGCCAAGCGCGACCCGATGTCGCCGCTAACTCCGGTGACGAGGACGTGATCCGCTTTTGGATCAGGAATTGACGCCATACCGCCCCAGGACCGACTTTATACTGGCCACCGAGAAAAGTTGCTGTATATCTTTTTTCTCGAATTGAATCTTAAACTCCGACTGCAGTCCGACGACGAGATTCACATATCGCACCGAATCCCAAAAATCCGCGTCACGGAAATTCTCGGTCTTTTCCAGGGCCATATAATCTTCGCCCAAGGTCCTTTCTAGGACCGTTTTCAGTCGTTCGTTCATGTCCGTACGTGATTGAACAATATTCGAAGACGTCGAGCTAGAACCGCCCCTTCTTTAGTCTCAAGTGGGTCGTGGGACGATAATATAGCCTGTCGGGGACGCGCGGGTTTGACCCGTGCTTGACATCAGTCGCGCCACCACAGCGTAGGGCGCGACCGATGACACCCCTCCAGTCTATATTATCGTCCCACGCCTCGCATGGACTGCTTCCTGCGGCGTATGCTATCGTGATTGTTCATTCAGCGACGGAGAATTCCCCGAAATGCCGCTAAAAGGCCCTAAAAAGACGGCCGCGATTATGCAGCCGACGTATTTGCCGTGGATTGGGTACTTCGATTTGATGGATCAGGCAGACGTATTCGTAATACTCGATTCAGTCCAATTCGCGCGACGCTCCTGGCAGCAGAGAAACCGAATCAAAACGTCTAGTGGCGAACTGATGTTGACGGTGCCGGTGCTTTCAAAGGGGAAACGCGATCAACGCATCGACGAGGTGCTCATCGAACCGACCGCGGGATTTACGAATTCACATTTAAATAGCATCCGATTGGCCTACTCAAAAGCTCCATATTTCGACGCTCTATGGCCGGCCTTGTCGGAAACGTTGAGTTCGAAGACTTCTAAACTCATCGATTTGAATTTGGGACTGATTACGCTTTTTCAGAAAAGGCTGGGGATTAAAGCGGATATTGTCCGCAGCTCGACGCTCGCCGCTGCCGGAAACAAGGTTGACTTGCTGGTGGCCGTCTGCAAGGAAATCGGGGTCAACCGATACCTTTCTCCTCTCGGATCGAAGGAATACATTGAGGAAAATGATCTTTTTGCGGACAACGACATCGAACTCGTCTATCATGAATATCGTCATCCGACCTATCACCAGCTGCACGGCCCCTTTCTTCCCCACATGTCCGTCCTCGACCTGCTGATGAACGAGGACGGACCTCGGGCGCTGGAGATCATACGATCCGGAAGGGCCGCCCCCGCGCCCGATCGGGCTAAGTAAAATGAAACCCCTTTCTTTGACATCGCACCAGAAAACAAGCCAGGAATGTTACGAAGCCGAGTACGCTTCGGCAGGGTTCTCCGCCCAGCGGCTGTACCCCAACGAGGAGCTGCTACGCTTCTTGGGAAGGGAATGGTTTTCGCGCACATCCCGGGATGAACGCGCGGGCGTGCGCATCTTGGAGCTCGGCTGCGGCTCGTGTTCGAACCTTTGGATGCTGGCCCGCGAAGGCTTTAGCGCGCACGGGATCGACTTTTCGCGGCATTCGCTGGAGCTCGGGCGCCAAATGCTGCGCAAATGGGGAGTGAAGGCCGACCTAACCCTGGGCAGCATGACAGATTTACCTTACCACAACGACCATTTCGACGCTGTCTGCGAAGTCTTTTCCGCCTGTGCGTTGTGCGAGGCCGATTTCGATGAATGCCTGAGTGAAGTTGCGCGGGTGTTAAAGCCCGGCGGATCTTTTTTCTGCTACACGCCGTCGGCGGCGTCCGACGCCTTCAAAAACCCCGGTCCGGCAAAGAAAATCGACCGGTACACCCTCGACGGCGTGCGTCGCAAATCGTCGCCCTTTTACGGCAACTTCTACCCCTTCCGCTTCGAGACGGGCGCGCATCTCAAACGCATGCTCGCCGGCCACGGTTTGCGCACAACCTACCTGGAAAGCGTCGGCCGAACCTACGAGAGCGGCCACGAACGCTTCGAGTTCATCACGGCAGTCGCGCGTAAGGCCGCCGCGAAGAAACGCTGATGTTCCTCGCGGTCACGCCGATCGAGGCGTTCTGGGACGAAAGCGACGAGCTTTTGTTCATCGGATCCTGGTGCACGCAGTATGACCGTCGCGAGCATTGGGGCCGACTGCGCCATCGTTTGTTGGCGGACCCGTGGCAAAGCGTCCAGCGCTATGAAGAGGCCTTGGCTTATGCACATCGCGTGGCCGATCGATTTCTCGATCAATTATCCTCCTACCTCAATGGCGTACATGGCACGGACCATGACCGCCGGTATTGGCGTCTACTGCTGGACCCATGGCTCGATTTCCACGTGCAGCAAATGTACGACCATTACGTGCTGGTGAATGAAGCGTTCCTGATCGATCCTAATCTGCGCACGATCTTGCTCGATCCCGCCGACTACGAAACTCCTCGTGATATGGGCGATTTCGTGCGCCTGATGCTGGGGGACCGTTTCCATCTTCAACTTTTCTCCCATATCCTTGCCCAGCGGCATCCGTATTTCCCGACCAAGCGCTTACCAGCTCCGGTTGCGAACGATTCCTCCGAACGCCGTATGGAGTCCGCAGTCACAGACCCCGCCTTGCGCCACGGCTTTAAAGGCTCGCTCAAGCGCGCCGTCGCGTGGTTTCTCCGCGCGCTAAGAAGCGTCGGGGCCGGAGAAGTGTTCGCGGTGGAATTGGGCGTCGGGCGCAAGTCGTTGGCCCGCCTGATCGTCGGTTCCGGATTCAAGCTGCTTCCGGGATTCGTTGAGCTAGACGAATCGACGCGGGTGCCGCCCGCGATGGACCAACGCCGACTCGGCCTGGCCGGCCTCGTCGCGCAGGACGATTTCGAGAAGGTATTCATCGCCGGCCTGCCGCGCCACCTCCCAACGATTTTCCTAGAGGGCTACGCGGCCGCCCGCGCGACGGCGCTGGCCGCCATCCCCCGCGCTCCGAAAATATTTTTCTCGTCGCTCGGCTGGCATTATCTCGACGCCTGCAAGTTCGCCGCCGCCGAATGTGCCAGACGTGGAAGCAAGCTCTGGGGGATCCAGCATGGCGGTAGCTATGGGATGGCCGCTACGTCTTCTGCGGAGCTGTTCGAGCGGGACTTATGCGACCGTTATTTCGGCTGGGGTTGGGCCGAAAATGACGGCGACCCGCGCCTACGCGACCTTCCCGCGCCCCAGCTTTCGCGGCGCATCCCGACGACGCCGGGCGACGACATTCTTTTCGTTTCCACCAGCCTGGACCTCCATAACATCCGCTTGGTTCGGGACACAAACGGCGCGGGCGCTTCCGACGCAATCGACCGCCAAGCGCGCTTTTTGCGCGCGCTCCCGGAACCGGCGCGCCGCCATGCCGTCGTCCGTCTTTTCTGGCATGACTGGGGTTGGCGCCATCGCGAACGTCTGCGCGACCTCTTTCCCGATGCCCGTTTCGACGACCCCACTGTTCCCCTCTATCGCAGGATTCGCGAGGCACGGCTAGTGATCGTGGACATCCCCTCCACGCCGATGCTAGAAACGCTGTCCGCGGGAATCCCTTGTCTGATGACGTGGCGACCCGATACGTGGACCGTCCGGCCTTCCGCGCAGCGCTTCTTCGACGCGTTCCGCAAAACCGGAATTTTGTTCGATTCCCCCGAGGAAGCCGCCGCACAAGCCGCGCGCGTCTATCCTGATCCATTGGGCTGGTGGAACGAGCCTGCGCGCCGCGCCGCACGGCTCGATTTCACGCGCACGTTCGGGCTGTCCGACCCCAATTGGATCTCCGCTTGGCTTAAGGAGATCCAGGCGGGACTGCGCGAGCCGTCATGAGATGTGCTATCTTGAGCCGGGAAAAGTCATGAAAAAAATCCCCTACGGCCGCCAGGTAATCGACGCCGCCGACCGCGCGGCCGTCGACAAGGTCCTGCGCTCACCGTGGCTCACCCAAGGACCCAGTGTTAAGGCCTTTGAAGGCGCTCTGGCAAAGATCTGCGGGGCGAAATACGCGGTCGCCTGCTCCAACGGCACCGCCGCGCTCCATCTCGCTTGCCTGGCCGCGGGCCTGGGCCCAGGCGATGAAGCCGTAGTTCCCGCGATCACCTTTGCGGCGACCGCCAACGCCGCGCTCTACTGCGGGGCAGAGCCGGTTATCGTCGACGTCCTTCCCGGGACCATGACGATGGACCCCGCCGCCTTCGCGGCGGCCCTCACCGAGCGCACGAAAGCGGTATTGCCAGTGCACTTCGCCGGCCTGCCCGCGGACATGGACGAAATCGAGCGCATTGCGCGCAATCGCGATATCATTGTCATCGAGGACGCCGCCCATGCGCTGGGCGCGTCGTTCGGCGGCAAAAAAATCGGGGCTTGCGACCGCTCCGACATGGCCATACTCTCGTTCCATCCGGTAAAGCATGTGGCGACTGGTGAAGGCGGGGCGATCCTGACAAACCGCAAGGATCTCCGCGATCGCCTGCTCTTGCTTCGCTCCCACGGCATCACCCGCGACTCAGCGGTTTTGGGAGACAAAAGCCAAGGGGGCTGGTACTACGAGATGCAGTCCCTCGGCTTCAACTATCGCATCACCGACCTCCAGTCGGCGCTCGGGATCTCTCAGCTGAAGAAGCTTCCGCGTTTTCTCAAGCGCCGTCATGAAATCGCGCGACTTTATACCGCCGCGTTCGCGGGCGACCGGCGCATCCGCCTCCAAGACGCCCCTAGAGACCGAAAACACGCGTGGCACCTATTCACGATCCAAGTCGCTCCCGAAAAGAGACGCGCGCTCTACGATTTCCTTCATGCGCGGGGCATACTCGCCAACGTCCATTACATTCCCGTCCATAAGCTGCCTTTCTACAAGCACCGCGGATGGTCGGGGAAAACTCTCCCGGCCGCGGAAGCCTATTACGCGAGGGCCCTGTCCTTGCCGATGCACGCAGCGCTGACTGACGCGGACGTGCGCCGCGTGATCGCGACGGTCCGCGCTGGCCTCTCGACCCTGGAATGATCCATCGCAGCCTCGGCGCCCACGCCGCCCCGTACTTCCCCGCGCTGAGGCGCTACCTCCGTCGGATTGCGGCGCTCGCGGCGCTGATGCTCGGCGCGTCGATGAGCGAGGGCCTGGGCATCGGTCTTTTTTTCCCGTTGATCGAATACGTCCAACACGGGGCGGACTTCCTATCCCGCCCTTCGGCACAGCCAGTGATCAAGGCGCTTCACGCCATCGGCCTGGCCCCATCCGTGGGCACGTTTGTCGTCATGATCTTCATGGTAATCGCGCTGGCGTTGGTCCTCAAGTACGGCATCAACGTGCTGTCCGCCCGCATCTATAATCCGCTGATGCAGGACTTGCGCGAGGAGGTTTTCTCACGCATCATCGGCTCTCATTTGTTCCACTTCACCGCGGGATCAAGCGCGGAGCTCGTCCAGGTGATCGAAAACGAGGTCGACTACGTCGGAAACGCCTTCACCTTCGCCGTAATCATCGCGGCCAGCGTGCTTTCGATCGGGGTTTACGCCAGCGTCGCGCTGTACGTTTCCTGGCGGCTGACATTGGCCGTCGCAGCATTAGGCGCGCTGCGTTACGCGATCTCCGGTTTTTTCGTCAAGAAAATCCACGAGCGGGGCCTAGAGCATGGGCGCCTGCGCACTCGGATGAAAGGGCTTTTGACTGCGATCCACCAGGGCATCGATGTGATCAAATCTTTCGGGACGGAAGACCAGGAGCGTGCGCGCTTCGCGGTTTACGCGGGCGGCATCCAGCGCAACGCGGACATCCTCGCCGTGACCGGCGCACGTAACGCTTTCCTTGAAGGCCTGCTCGGCGATGGATTATTGTGCGTGATCGTCTACTACGCCGTTTCAATGCTCTCGGTGCAAGGTGGAACCTTACTCGGCTTCATGTTCGTGGTCACGCGTATCATCCCCAAGGTCTCGGCGATCAATGACGGCCGCGTCCATATGGCAGAGTTCCTGTCGCGGATGAACCTGCTACCGAAAGTCCTTGCGCCTGAAGGCCTGCCGACGATGCGTTGGGGAACTACTCGCAAAGATTCCTTCAATGATCGCGTTGTGTTCGAAGACGTGAGCTTCCGCTATCCGCAATCGGACGAGGACTCGCTACGCAACGTCTCCCTATCTCTGGGTCGGCGCGAGACGCTCGCAGTGGTCGGCGGGTCCGGCGCGGGAAAATCGACTCTCGCCCGACTGCTGCTGCGCCTATTCGACCCGACCGCAGGCTGGATTCTCGTTGACGGGATACCGCTGCCGGAACTGCGGCGCGAGGACTGGACGCGACTCGTCAGCGTGGTCAGCCAAGACACCTTCATCTTCGACGACACGTTGGAAAACAATGTCCGTTACGGGGCGCCGAACAGCAGCGCCGGCGAGTTACGCGACGCGCTCAAACGCGCGCGCGCCGACGAGTTCGTTGAGCGCCTGCCGCATAAGGAAAAAACCGAGCTGGGCGAGCGCGGCGTGCGCCTGTCCGGTGGCCAGCGCCAGCGCGTGGCAATCGCGCGCGCCTTCCTAAGAAACGCTCCTATCCTAATTCTCGACGAAGCCACGAGTGCTATGGACTCCGTCACTGAGAGCCTGATCCAGGAGGCGATGCGCGAACTCTCCCGCGACCGCGCAATGCTCGTCATTGCGCACCGCCTGGCCACGGTGCGGGAGGCCGACCGGATCATGGTGCTGGATCACGGCCATCTGGCCGAATCAGGCACGCATGAGGAGCTGCTCGCAAAGGCTAACGGTCTTTATCGCCGCTTCCATGATCTTCAGAACCTGTAGAAGCAGCATTTTCCAATCGTAGAATGAGCCTGAACGTCGTTGTCGGTTTGGCGTAGCTTTTGGGTCCGTTCTCCTTTGGTTTTGTCGTTGTTGGTGCCGTTGGGAATCTGATCTGAGATCATGTCGTCGTCCTACCGTGTGCCGCCGTTGAGCCGTGGCCGTTGTTCGTTCCGTTTGCCGTTGTCGTGAAGCTGTTCGGCATCGAATTTTTTGAAAAGTCGGTTACGAGCCGCCTGCATCAGCGCCGCAGCCTCATTGTCGGTCTGCTTTGCCGCGATCGCGTCCAATGCTTTGAGGCTGATGCCCGGGCGCAAATATTGCTCGACGTCTTTGAGCGATTTGAGGCGTTCGTAGGGCGTCTGATAGGTCTTGTATTTCTTGAGACGCCGGCCTTTCTCATCGACTGTCACCGTCGCAAAGCCGCTGGGCCAATGGAAGTTGAGGTACGGGTTGAAGTGCTCCTGGTAGAACTGATTGATCAGCGGCGCATGGCGTTGCTCGATGTGCCAGTGGCCCATATGTTTGCGGATCACGCTGCCGTTCTTGCCCTCAACCAGGGCGTTGTCGTTGGTTCGATTTGAGCGTGATTTCGTCTGCTCGATGAGGAGCCTGTTCAAAAGCTTGGCGATCACTCCGTTGATGTATTCGCTCCCATTGTCCGAGTGAAAATTCACGATCATGAAAGGGAACATCCCCAGCGCGATTTCAACTACCGGCTCCAAGTGAACCTCCGAGATCGTCTCCGCGGATGCCACGATTTTCCACTGGAGAACCGCGTCGACCATGTTGATGTGATAGACCCCTTTCTCACCGTTGAGATCTCCCTGGTGCACCGTGTCCACGCGAATATAGCCTGGACGTCCCTGAGGTTCTGGCTTGCGTCTGATCCCGATAGACACGTAAACGCTCTGCGTCTTGGCGACCGTCTGTGCGCGTTCCCGGTAAACCCGGCTTGAGCGAAGGTTGTAGATGTGCGCTGAACTGATGCGGCTGAGTCTTTCGAAGCGTTTGTCTCCAAATACCGCGTACTGCCTCTGCAAAATCTTTCTCGTCGCCGGCCCTGACAGCCGCCCGTGCGCGTTGTCCGTCTGGGCCAGTAGTTCCTTGTCGAAATTCGTGTACGTCGTGGCGAAGCGATTTCGTCGCGCGTACCCCGGCTTGATCTCGCCTTCGAGTTGATCCCGCGTCACCAGTCGCGTCATCTGAGCCCTGGAAAGGCCGCTCAGGCGCTGAAGGTAAGCTTTCACGCGGCCCTTCGCCTTGCGGCGCAGTTTGAAGTAGTCGAAGCGTTTGAGTACCGAATCGATCCAGGCGTAGAGCTCGGTCCGGCCAGCACGATTGAATGCGAGCCCCGCCGGGCTCTCCAGGACGGCCTCGACTTGCTCCAGCGTCGTGATCTGCGTGTCGTCCATGATTATCGTCATGGACCCAGGTTACCACGCCCTTCCGCTGCCTCCGGGAGCCCCGTTCAGGCTCACTTTGCATTGGAATCGCCCCTTCGTTCAGGCTCATCTTGCATTGGACAAGTCTGAAGCTCGCCGAGCGCGGCCTAAAAATGCTATACTGTGTTTTGGTCGTTATCTTAATGAATAACCGCTTCATCTCGTCGCACTCTTCGTCTATTATTAGCCCCGCGAGGGGCTCTTTGAATGAATAAGTTTTAACTTAGATTCGTTTTATCAAGAGTGACCCTTCCGAAAAAATCTTCGGAGGGGTTTTTTATTTTCAAACTAACAAACATAGGAAAACATCATGAAACTGGCCTTGACTGTCGTGCTCTGCTCCGTCGCCTCCGTCGCCTCCGTCGCCTCCGTCGCATCGTCCCACCCATCGAACGCGGCCAAAGTGAGCGTCTTGGCGCCGCACGCGAACATGTCAGATCCCAGCGTATTGACCCGCGCGAACGTGGGTCAGAGGCTCGTCCTGCGATTGGAGGCGGTCGCCGACGTCTTGAACCGCCCCCAAACGACCGCCGAGCGGTTGTCCTTGGAAAAATTAGCGCTGGCAGACTGGGGCGAAGCACTCGCGGCCCAGGCCCTGGCCAACGTTATGGCGGCGGGAGCCAATCCCCGCTCCAAATTCGGGTCGACGCGCGAATTCCTAGCGCTCGGCGCGGCGACCCCATCGCGGGACCGGCTGGTCGAAGCGCTGCGGTCGAACGGTGAGAAGGAGGCGTGGAAATCATTCCAACCCGTGCTGACGACGGCGAAAGCCTTGACGGGCCTTCGAAACAACGACCTCGCCACTGCGCTCGACGCCTTATTCCTGGGAGAGGCTCATTCGAATGTCGGCGGCGCGACCGAAGTCGTACTGCCGCGGCCCGTCGTCGCGGCTTTCTTCGCCCATGCACTGACGCTGCCGACCTCCGTTCGCAGCGCGCCGAACCGCGAGAACGTTAAGGAGTGGTTGGCGGCGAACGTACCCTCCACAGCCGAGGAGCGCGAAGCGCGGCGGTTGTTCGAGAACTTGTTTCGCAATCCGTCCGAACCCCAACACCTCTGGGAGCTTTTAAGGGACCCACGACACGTCGCCGACGTCGACGAGCTGTTAGGTCGCCTCCAACTCATGGGCCGGCTCAAGCACTTGATCTTCGCCCGTTATCATCCCGCACTGACTCGGGATTAACGCATGGCGCGCGCCGCAGCGGACGTTCTGTCGAACTCCTTTGAGTCGAAATCCCAGACTGTCGCGTCGTATTGGGACGAACCGGCCTGGTCGCTGCGTACGCTCAACGCCTTCTTGACGGCGGACAGCTCGTCGCGCGCTTCTTGGCGACGGCCCAAACGGAGCAGCGCCTGCGCGCGTAGGACGCGAAGATTCAAGAATTCCGGCTCGGCCTGCGCGCCCTGGCGAGCGAACGCCTCTACGGCGTCCCAACGCCCTTGCGACGCGGCGATCTGGGCGCGACGCCATAGAAAGATGGCGTTGAAAGGCGCGCGCTCTTCGGCCTGTGCCCAGAGGGTGTCGGCCTGAGCAAAGTCACCCGCGCGCATCGCACGGTAAGCCAAATCCTCCCGCGGGTACGCCTCGCGCGGATAAATATTGGCGGCGATCTCCGGATCCCTGTCCGCGTATGTTCGCGGCATCCAGCTCACGAGTGCCAGCGCGCCGCCCAAAACTGCGGCCGCGCGCGGCCAACGCGCCCGCCCGGAAACTCCGGCGCCCGCCACAGCCAACGCCGAGAAAAATAGCATCGCTAAACCTGGAATCTGAAGCATGTTGTCGACGAGCAAGTGCGCGCCCATGGCTATCGCCGCCACCGCCGCCGCCTCGCGCGCGGGCTCGTCGCTCGCCCGGCGAAACAAGAAAGAGAGAGACGCCCCCATACCTACCAACCACAGCATCAACCCGATCCATCCGGATTCCGCGGCCGCTTGGAACGGCTCCGAATGCGCGAAATCGCTGTTCATCCCCCAGCGCGCCTGGCCGCCGCGCGCCTCGACCGGACGCAGTCGGAACGCCGCGCCGAAACTCCCGGGCCCAACGCCGAGCCATGGTTTTTCATTGGCGATCGCGATCGCGCGCTCCCAGATTTCGAGACGGACGTCTCGATACATACCGCCGTGATGCGCTAAGTACGCGCGCAGCGGCGCTTTAAACGCGGCGCCGGCAAGTCCGGCGGCGACGAGGGCGCCGAGACCGCCCTTGATGCCCCAGCGCCGCGCGGACCAGGCGATCGCCGCGACGAACATTCCCAGAAACGCGCCCCGCCCATGCGCGAGCAACAGACATATCCCGCCGAACATCGCGACGACAAGCGCGCCGTATCGCCACCTTCCGGCGACGGCGCGCGGATGGCACGCCCACGTCGCGCCAGCCGCCACGCCCGCCGACAGCGCGAACGTCGTGTAGTTGTAGTACGGCGGGAGCAATCCTGTCATCGTCGCGCGAAATCCGAAACGCGCCCCCGTCCAAAACGCGGCCGCGCCGAGAGCCGCGCTCACGGCGAGCAGCGTCTTCAGCCAGCGATCGCGATCGCCCTTGTCCCATTGCGCCGCCAAGGAAAAAAACGCCAGCACCGCGAACCACCGCGCCAGCGGCGGCAAAGCCGCCAACGGCTGCAAGCTCAGCGCCGCCGACAGGAACGCCCAGAGCAACCACGGCATCCATATGCGCGCCGGCCCAAGAGGCGGGCGGCATTTCCAAAGGAACGCGAAAACGGCGACTTCGCCCAACGCCGCCAGACGCGGGTCGCGCAGGCCGCCCAGAAGCACCGCCGCGGCGAGAAGCCGGATCATCCGCGTATTTTCCACGGATCAATCTTATATCATCGTAGTGGCTCATTCGCGTTGCTCATGAGATCTAATACCCGTTTCCCATGAAATCAGACAAGAAAATACGCGTCGCCGTGATCGGTTGCGGACGCATCAGCGGCCACCACTGCCGCTCCATCGTCAAGACCCCGGGCATCGAGCTTGCCGCCGTTTGCGACCTCGTCGCCGAGCGATCGAAGGCTTACGCCGACGAATTCAAGGTTCCCGCCTTCGCCGACTACCGCGAAATGCTTCGCAAGGTTCCCGATATCGACGTGGTCGCCATCGTCACGCCGTCGGGCATGCACTTCGAGCACGCGGTCGAGATCCTTAAGGATTTCAAGAAGCATGTGATCGTGGAAAAACCCACGTTCCTCAAGCCCTCCCAATTAAACGAAGCATATGCGGTCGCCCGGAAACTCGGGCTCGAGATTTTCCCGGTGTTTCAGAATCGCCACAACGCCGCGGTGCGGCGAGTCGCCAAGGGGCTGAAGGACGGCGAGCTCGGCGCGTTGAGGATCGCGGCGGTACGCGTGCGCTGGTGCCGACCGCAGCGCTACTATGATCTGGCGCCCTGGCGCGGCACCTTCGCCCAAGACGGCGGCGCGCTGACCAACCAGGGCATACATCATATCGACCTTCTGCGGATGTTCGCCGGAGAGCCGCGCCGCGTGACGGCCTTGATGCGCACGCTCGGCGCCAAGATCGAAGTCGAGGACACCGTCGTCGGCGTCATCGAGTTCGAGAGCGGCGCCGTCGGCACCCTGGAAGTGACCACCGCCGCCCGCCCGGACGATTTCGAGGCCTCGATCTCGCTCGTCTGCGAAAAGGGCTTGGCCCAAATCGGCGGCATCGCCGTCAACGAACTGCAAGTCTACACGCCGGCGCCGAAGGACTGCGCCGCCGCCAGCGAGGATTTCAGCCGCTGCGTGTACGGCTTCGGCCACGAGAAGCTCTACGAAGAGGTCTCCGCCTTCTTCCACCAAGGGCGCAAGTTCTCGGTGAGCCAGGACGACGCGCTGCGCACCATACGCCTGTTGGACGCGTTCTACCGCTCCGCCGAAAACGGCAGCTGGGAGGATGCGTCCAGCGCGCGGGAATCCGGGCGGCTGGGCCGTCCCGACGACAAGCTCGCGGCCCTGTACCGGACTCCCGCACGATGAAAAACGTCTCCTACCAAACGCCGGCGCTCGCGCGCTACTTTTCCGGCTACCGCGACAAATGGTCGGACTTTTATCCGTCCGAGCGCTGGGTCATCGAGCGCATCGCCGCCGAATCGAAAAATTTAGGACGCGTCTTAGATGTCGGCTGCGCGTCGGGCGGCCTCGGGCGCGCGCTGGCGAGCCGCCGCCTGCTGACGTCTTACGCGGGCATCGATATCAACCGCTCCGTGATCGACGCGGCAACGGAAGCGGGCTCGTTTTTACGCGGCGGAGCCCGCTTCGCGTGCGGAGACGTCCTGCGCACCTCGGCCTTCCGCGGCGAGACCTTCGACACGGTTTTTAACCTCAGCTGCGCGGACTGGAACGTCGAGACGGACAGGATCATCGCCGCGAGCTGGCGCAGGGTCACGGTCGGAGGGCGATTCATTATTTCGCTCCGGTTGACCCCCGGAGACGGTCTCAACGACCTCAAGCGCAGTCACCAAACGATCGCCGACGGCGAGTCGGCCAACTACGCCGTCTTCAACGTCCACGAAGCCTTGGGCCTACTGGGCTCCCTGCCCGACGCGGGAGGGTTGCTCGGCTACGGCTATTGGGGAAAACCGTCGCGCACGGCGGTCACGCCCTATCGCGAACTGGTATTCACCGTCTTCGCGGTACGCAAAGGGAAGGAAGATCGCGCGGTCCCGTCGACCGAACTGCGCCTGCCCCTGTCGCTGTTCAACGGCTCCAAATCTGGTTGAAGGTGCTTTCGGCTCCGCCGGTCAGGCGGACGTCCGCGTGCTTTTTCTCCCTTAACGTCAGCCCCGCCCGGCGCAAAGACTCGCTGGCTTCCCCCGCCTGAGCGGCGAACTCGTCGTTGATCTCGATCAGTATGCTTTTGACTCCCGCCAAGACGGACATTCCGCCTTTCAGGATTAAATGCTCGATGCCGTCCACGTCCATCTTGATATGGTCGGGCGCCGGAATTTTCAGCAGGCTCGTCGCGTCGGCCATCGACAGGCCGAACGTCGGGTACTCGAACACCTTGGCCAACGCGCGGCCGTCGTGGCCGTAATCCTGGCCGAACGTCGACATCGCGCCTCCCCAATCGGTGCTCGACATATTTAAATGACTTGCAGCCGTCGTTTCGGAAAGCGGCAGCGGGACGATCGTGATCCGTTCGCAAAGACCGTTCAGCACCACGTTGCGCGCCAACAGCTCCAGATTAAAGACCGACGGTTCGAAGGCGAACACGCGGCAGCCCCGGGCCTTCGCCGCGTAGCACGTGTAGATGCCGACGTTCGCGCCGATGTCCCAAATCGTCGATCCGCGCGTGATGGCGTCGATCCACTCCAACGTCTCGGGCTCCTTCGTCGAGAACGTCTGCGCGCGAGCGCGGGCCAGCGCGTTGGGCACCGCGAAGGTCAGGTTCGTCCCGCGATGGACGACGGTCTGCGTCAATTCCATCGCGTTCGACGTGATGCGGCCGAACAAATAGCGACCGGCGGCGGTCTTGCCCATCACGCCGACCGACGCGTCGATCGCCCTCTTGGCTGCGGCTTTCAATGTTTTTTTCACTCGATCGCTCCCAACTTCAAAAGTCTCCGCCATCTCGGCAAATCCTTCTCCAAATGGAACATCCGGTCGCCGCCCGCGGAAACCGCGGCGCGAAGGGCCCGCGCGAGATCCGCGGGGGTCGCGACGAAACGTACTCCGGGTTCCGCGCGCAGCGGGCTCAAATTAAGATCCGCCCCGTCCAACCCGACGATGACCGGCAGTCCGGCCAGATGCGCGTCGACGGCCGCGGAGGTGGAGTTGGCGGCCAACGCGACGTCATACTCGCCGAGAATCTTCCCTAACTCCTCGTTCGTCCGCTCGATGCGCAAATCCAGCCGGTCGACGAATTCGGCGGCGAAAAGCGGATGGGGCTTGAGCGTGAACCGGTATTCGGGCGGCAGTAATTTCGCCGCGCGCTCCAAGTTCGTCAGGAGGGCGCGCATCGATTCCGGAAGGACGTCCCCCAAGATCAGCACCCGGTAACCCGCCGTCGCGGACCGGGGACTCGCGGGGAGGCCCAGATAGCGCAAGGCTTCGACCTCGACGACGCGATCCATCGGCATTTTGGCTTCGGAAAGTATCCTCGTTGCCGCGGAACCGTTGACGGCGAAGCGATCGGGCGACGGCCGCGCGTGCGCGGCGAGCAGGTAATCGAGATAATACAAATGCCAGAACGGGACCGTCGCGTGCGCAACGCCGATGATCTCGCCGTGGCCGTGCTTGCGCCAGGCTCGGATCAACGCCGGCTCCCACGCCTGGTTTTCGCAAAGATAAAGGCCGGTGCCCTGGCGCGGCATGTCCGAGAGCCCGGCGTCGAACAATTCCAGCCAAAGGCAATTGAGCGCGCCCACGGGACCGGCCAAGGACATGCGCCAATCCTCGCGGTGCACCGGCCACAGCCAACCGACCGGCGGCGTGCGCAGGCGCCAGGAAACGACATTAAGCCAAAGCCACCGCCGGAAAGCCCGTATGACGACGCGGACCGAGAGGTACGCGTCTAGGAACGCATGAGCGCCGGGCCCCCAATTCGTCGTCGCGGAAGTTTGCTCGGGAAGGAAATGATGAATCCAGTTCATCGGGCGCCCAGCCGCTAGGAGGCGTTCGGGAAGCACGCCCCAGTACCGCGACACGGGGTTGTTTCCTAAAGCGAACGAGCAAAAGAAAACGGCTTTACCGTCGGAAGACCAGTGCGGCCGGGGGCCGCGGCTCATCGGCCAGCGCGTGACTAGATGCCGCGCGAACGCGAAGGCTCCCTTCAACGGAGGCGGGACCCAGCGGCGCCAGGAGCGCGCGTTTTCCGGGCCCGGCCGACGCTCGCAGGCAACGCCCATCGATTCGCACAGCGCGAAGATCGCCTCGGCGAGATCGTCGTCGCCGGTGTCGATCGCCACGCGCGCGGTTTTGCGCGCGCGCACGATGTCGGCGAGGGCGAGCAGCCGGATGGCGCTATAGATACCAGGCGACTTAAACGGGCTTTTCTCCGCCAGCCGAGTCATCCACCACATGCTGAAGCCGTCGCCGGCGTCGAGATGGTCGGCGATGCTCTTGCCCGCGACCTCCGTGAGGGAAAAAGCGTGGATGAACTTAAGGTACTCGTCCCGGAGGCGTTCGGCGTTGGCCTCCACGTAAGCGGGAATGGAGTCGCCGCCGAAATGGCGCCAGCGCAGGGCCGCGGCGTCGGCGGGCTCGGCTTCGCGATCCCAGACGAGCAGCGTCTCGGCGCTCATCTTTATCGGTACTTCTGCCAGAACGGATCGGCGGCCATGTGCTTCTCGACAAGACCGATATCGGCCGGGCTGTCGACCGAAAACGACTCAATGGCCGGATAAGGCGCGATGCGCTGTCGGAAAGGCATGTCGAGTATCCGGTTGCTGTCACAGGACTCCAAGCGCTCGAGCCGGGTTTCCGGTTTCGCGGTGAAAGCCTTCAAGCATTTCCAGCGGAACGCGAAAATGCCGTAGATCCTGCGAGCCATCAGTTCGGGGGTGAACTTCCCCTTGCAGTAAGGCACGGGGGCGCGTGACGTGTACAGGACTTCGCCGGCTTCGTTGTGGATGATCTTCACCGTATCGGGATTGCGCCAGATCGCCTCGTCGACGATGTGAAGGGAGAGTATGGTGCCCGGGACCGACCCGTCCTTGAGCAGCGGCGCGGTCACCGCGTCGATCATGTCGGGCCTCATCATCGGCTCGTCGCCCTGCACGCAAACGACGATGTCGTCGTCCTGCACCGGTTCGCCCAAAAGCGCGACGGCCTCGGCGACGCGGTCCAACGCGCGGATGTGGTGGGCGCCCGTCATCACCACAGGTATGGATTTCGTCTTCGCGAACTCCTCGATCTCGCGGTCACACGTCGCCAACACCAAGCGGTCCCAGCCCTCATACATCTTGGCGCGCAAAAAGACGTGTTCAACCATCGGACGACCGAGTATCCGGTGCAGCGGCTTTCCGGGGAACCGAGAGGCCGCCATGCGCGCGGGGACGATGCCGATGGTCTTCATTTTTTTCCGACGGCCCTCAATATGAGGTCCGCGACCTTCGTCATGATCGGCCGGGGCGCGACGGAGAACCGGCTGTAGCCCTTGAGACTGGGATGGTCGAAGGCGACGCGGTAAAGCACCTTGCCGGCGAGGGCCGTGTGGACCTCGGAACTTCTCGCGCCGAAGGAAACGTGCAGGAAGTTCCCCTCGGTCGGCAGCACGGCAAATCCCAGGGACTTCATCTTCTCGGCGAAAAATTCCTTGCCCTCGATGATGCGCTTCACCGACTGCTCCATGTCCGTCGGCCGGTTCAACATCCGCGACATGTACTCGACGGCGACCGTGCTCACTTCATACATCGGCCGCATCTTATGCAGTAGCGCGACGGTCTCGGGATGGGCGACCGCGTAGCCGATGCGCAGTCCGGCGGCTCCCCACGCCTTGGCGAACGTGCGGGCGACGATCAGGTTCCGGGACTTCTGCGTCCAGGAAACCGCTGACCAATCGTAGAACGGGTGATAAGCTTCGTCGATCAGGAAAACCGTGTCCGTCTTTTCGCAGGCGGCGAGCAGGCGCTTCAGATCCTCGGCCGAGGCGACCGTTCCCGTGGGGCTGTCGGGATTCGGCAGGCACAAAAGCTTCGGCTTGAGCTTCGCTACCGCGGCGACGACGGCGTCTATCTCCAAGAAAGGCGCGTCTCCCTTGCGTCTATACTCGATGACGTGCGCCTGCGTGCCGAACATCTGGGCGTAGACCGGATACATCGCGAACGTCGGCGAGGTATGGATCACCCGTTCGCCATGCTCGACGAAGGCCTCGAACACCAGTCGTATCGCCCCGTCGCTCCCCGGCGTCAGGAGCAGCGATTCCGCGCTGACTCCCGCCCATTGGGCGAGCTTGCGATAAATTTCGCCCGCCTCCGGGTAGGTCGCCGCGGTCATGTTCGCCATCTCCGACAGGATCGCGTGCGATCGTTCCAAGAGGATCGGGTCGAGGTTCTCGTTCTTGTCGAGCCAGAGCGCCGCCGGATCGCGGGGCTTGGAGTTCAAAGCGCTCGGGCGCTCCAGCTTGGGGTTCAAGAGAGCGCGTCTCGGACGGATTTTATTTGTCATTCAAGGAGGCGAGGAACTCTTTGCACTGCGAACGGAAGGTCTCGTCGGGCGGAACCTTTACGCGCTGGATCTCGGCGCGTTCGCCGACGGGGAGGATCAAGCCGAGCGCCGTGCTGGTGTTTTTCTTGTCCTTCATCAGCGCGTTCATCATATCGTCGAAAGGGACGGCGACGTCCTGGAAACCGGCGTAGTTCTTCCTCAACACCCCGCGCATGCGCTGTAGGTGCGCCTTCGGCAGCAGGCCGCGCCTGCACGCGACATCGTTGGCCATGTCCATGCCCATCGTGACCGCGATGCCGTGGGGAACGGCGTAGCGCGTCGCCGACTCTATCGCGTGGCCGAAGCTGTGGCCATAATTGAAGATGTTCCTGATCCCCCGGTCGAATTCGTCCTGCTCGATAAAGCGCTGTTTGATGCGCAAGGACGCCCCGATATATTCCAACAGGGTCTGGCGGTCGGTGAAAAGGCGGTCATAGGCCGCCGCGAGCCGGTCGAACGAAGCGGCCCCGTCGATTACGTGAACCTTGATCATCTCCCCGACGCCCGACCGGACGTCCTTTTTCTCGAGAGTCTCGAGGAACCGGGCGCAAATGGTGATTTGGCGGGGCGGGTTGAACGTGCCCAGAATGTTTTTGGTCGCGCCGAGGTTGATGGAGCTTTTCGACCCGATACAGGAGTCCGCTTGCGCCAGCAGCGTCGTCGGCACGAAGTGCCACTGAAGGCCGCGAAGGAGGGTGCTCGCGATGAAGCATGTGATGTCCTGGATAATGCCGCCGCCGATCGCGATGATCGTATGATCTCGCCTCACCTGGTTCTGCACGAGGCGCTCGATCACGGGGATGATGTTCTGAAGCGACTTGTTTTCTTCCGTCGCTTCGATGACGATGGTCCTCGGGTGGCTCAAGACGGCGCGCAGCGGTTCGGCGTACAGCCTTGCCACGTTCGCGTCGACGATGAAATGCGGTTCGTCCTTGAGCAACGATCCCGCGTCGGAGGACAGCGCGTCGTTGAAAAAAACGGAATACTCGCCGCGATGGGACTGCACCGTCAACGTCTCAAACACGACTAAAGCCCCCGTCGACGGCGATGTTCTGGCCGATCAGATACGTGTTCTCTTCGCTGGCCAGCCAAAGGATGAAACGGGCGATCTCGTCGGGGCGGCCGAGCCGGCGCGCGGGAACCGCGGCGGCGAGGTCCTTTATCCCCTTGCCGAGCACGCGGCGGGTGAGTTCAGTGTCGATGAAGCCCGGGGCGACGCTGTTGGCAACGATCCCGAAAGCCGAATATTCGGCGGCGATCGCCAAGGTCATGCCGTCGATCGCGAATTTGCTGGCCGAATACGAGGCGCGGCCCTCCTTGCTGAGCTTGCCCCAAATCGAGGAAAGGTTCACGATCCTCCCCCATTTTTTGCCCTTCATCGACGGGATCGCGGCCTGACACAGCAGAAAAGGCGCCAGGACGTTCACTTGGTGGATGGCGACGAAATCCTCCGGGGCGATATCGACGAACGGGGAAACCTTATTGATTCCCGCGTTGTTGACGAGGATGTCGGGCTTCATCTTCCGGACCAGCGCGGCGCAATCCTTGATATGCCTTACGTCCAAGAAATCGGCGACGATCCATTCATTGCAGGCATCGTCCTTGCCTTTCATCGCGCCGGTGCGGGTCCCTATCACCCAAGCGCCTTCGGCGCGGAAGGCCTCCGCCGTCGCCCGGCCGATTCCTCTCGACGCGCCGGTGATGAATACCTTCTTGCCCGAAAAACGCGTTTGGTCGATGCCGCTCATTCAGGGAGATCCGGGTTGCGAATGTTGTAAGCCTGGCGCCACAGCGGATCAGCGTAGTAGATCTTATAGACAAGCTGCATGGTGCGCAAGGCGTCCTTCGAGGTCCCGCTGGGGACTGGCCCGTCGTTGAGAATGCAGTCGGCGAAAGCGCCGATCTCCGCCTCCCATGAGAAATCGTGGTTGTAGCGCGTCACCACCTCCATCGGATCGCCCTGGTCGCTGTCCGGATCCGCCCTAATAACGGCCAGCGTCTCGGCGCCATAGCTCTTCGTGCCGGACAAAATCCCGCCCAAGATCAGGCTTCCGCGCTCTAGGTTGATATCCAGATGGAAACGGTGGCGCCACTGGGTCGCCGAGGAGTTGAGCATGCCGACCACGCCGTCGGCGGTGCGCATCAGCGCGTAGGCATTGTCTTCGACGTCGTATCTCCAATGGCTGTTCGACACGAAGCTGTGCACGTCGCGAAAATCTCCGCCGAACAGGCGCATCAGATCGACCATGTGTATGCCCTGGTCGATCAGCACCCCGCCGCCGGCGATCTTGCGCTGGGTCCGCCAATCGGGCTGGTTGAAAGTGATCAGCTTGGATTTCCCGTACACGCCGCGCATGTTGATCACACGTCCGAGCTCGCCGGAGTGCAGAATGCGCAGCGCCTCCTGGACCGACTCGTGGTAGCGGTGGTTGAAGCCGTACATCAGCTTGAGCGCCGGATGTTTCTTTTCCTGGACAATGACGCGCACGATATCCTCGACGTCCCGGCCCGGAGGCTTCTCGCAGAAAACGTGCAGCCCGGCTTCGAGGCCCGCGATGGTCACCTCGGCGGCGATGTCGTTGGTCAGGCAGACGAACAGGACGTCCAGTTTTTCTGTAAGCAGACGGCGGTAGTCGGGGTAATAGCGCACGCCTTCGCCGAGCGTGCCTTCGTTAGCGAACGTGCGGTCGCAGACTGCGACCACGCTCATATAGGGATGGCGGTCAATGCACAACCGGCGGCGTTTTCCCACCACGCCGAAGCCCGCGATGCCGACCCGCAATTTTTTAGCCACTGTTTCGGATTTTAGCTTATCGGCGGCGTTGACCGCTTCCTTAGAAAAGCAATAAACTGCCCTTCGTAGTCCATGGAGAGAGCATGAAGCGCCAGGCCGTAATCCTCGCCGGCGGCAAGGGCACACGCCTGCGGCCGTTCACCGCGACCTTGCCCAAGCCGCTGGTCCCCGTCGGCGATTATCCGATCATCGAGATCGTCCTGCGCCAGCTCAAGCATTTCGGCTTTAAGGACATCATCATCTCGACGGGCCACCTGGCGGAGCTCATCGAGGCGTACTGCGGTGACGGCCGTCGCTGGGGCGTCAAGATACGCTACGTGCGCGAGGACAAGCCGCTGAGTACTGCGGGCGCGCTGAAACTCATTCGTGGCCTGCAGCCGCGTTTCTTGACGATCAACGGCGACTTGCTGACCAGCTTGGATTTCGGCAAACTTTACGACCGCCACCGCGCGGAAAAGGCAGACGCCGTGATCGCGGTCTGCGAACGGCTTTGGAAAATCGATTTCGGCGTGATCGGCTTGGACGCCAACGACCGCCTGCTCTCCTACACCGAAAAACCGTCCTACCCGTACCTCGTCAGCATGGGCGTCAACGTGTTTAGCCGCGACGCCTTGAAGCACATCGCCCCCGGAGAGGCGCTGGGCATTCCGGACCTGATCCAGCGCATCACCGCCGACGGCGGCTGCGTCATCGGCTATCGCAACAAGGCGCACTGGCTGGACATCGGCCGTCCCGAGGACTACGAGACGGTGCAGGAACTTTTCGCGACCCCGCGCGGACGCGCCCGGTATCTGCGCTCATGAAAAAAACGGTCCGCGACGCGGACGTGCGCGCCGAAATTAGGCGAGTGCTCCGTCTGGAAGCCAAAACGGTGACTGCCCTGGTCGGCGCCGTCGACGCGCATTATGTCGCCGCGGTGCGCCTGATTGCACAATGCCGCGGGAAAATTGTCCTGACCGGTGTGGGCAAATCGGGCCTGATCGCCCAAAAAATTGCCGCGACGTTGTCGTCGACGGGAACCCCGGCGGTTCACCTGGATCCCACCGAAGCGATACACGGCGGCCTGGGCTTGGTCCGCAAGGACGACATCGTCGTCGCCGTCGGCAAATCCGGTGAGTCCGATGAGCTCAACGCGATTTTGCCGCGCCTGCGCGCGATCGGCGCGAAAGTGATCGCCCTGACGGCCAATCCGAAATCGACGTTGGCCAAGGCGGCGGCAATCGTGGTGGAAACCCCCATCGGCGCCGAAGCCTGCCCGCACAATCTTGCGCCGACCTCCAGCACGACGGCGGCCCTTGCCGTCGGTGACGCGCTCGCCGTCGCCTTAATGAAGGTCCGCGGCTTCGGGCGCGACAGCTTCGCCCAAAACCATCCGGGCGGGCGTCTCGGACGACGCCTGACGCTCAAGGTCTCTGACATCATGCGCGGCGGCGAGGACAACCCGACGGTGCCGTTGGGCATATCCGCTGGCGAGATGCTTGTCGAGCTCACGCGAAAGCGCGCGGGTGCGGTTTCCGTCGTCGACAAACGCGGTCGGCTGGTGGGCCTAATCACCGACTACGACATCCGCCGCTGCCTGGAAAAAAGCGCCGATTTCCGCACGCTCACCGTGGCCAAAATCATGAACCCCAAGCCGACCACCATCACTCCGACCGCGATGGCGGCGCGCGCGGTCGAAATCATGGAAAACCGCAAAAATCCCTTCAACGTCCTACCCGTGACGGACGTCCGCGGCCGCGCCGTGGGCATGATCCAGATCCACGACCTCCGGGCCCGAGGCCTCTAGTGCCTCGCGTTTCCGTCGTAATCCCGGCCTTTAAGGCGGCAGGATTCATTGACGCCACGCTCGATTCGGTCGGTGCGCAAACCTACCGCGACTTCGAGATTATCGTCGTCGACGACGGCTCCCCTGATGACACGAAGCTCGTGGTTGACTCCTGGTTTAAAAAGACCGGAACGCGCGGACGGTGCATGCGCCAGCCGAACGCGCGTATTGCCGCCGCGCGCAACACTGGCCTGAACGCATCCTCCGGCGAACTGATCGCGCTGCTCGACGCCGACGACTTGTGGCTGCCGGAAAAACTCTCCCTATCCGTCGCTGAATTCGACGCGCACCCGGAAATAGTCCTGGTCGGCCATCACGTGAACGTGGTACGCAACGGCAAAATTCTGCGGACGGAACGCCGCGGCCCGGCCGTCGCTGATATGTACGAACGTCTTTTGTTCGTCGGAAATGCGGTGTCGCCCTGCGGCGCCACTTTTCGTCGCGACAAGGCTCTCGAGATCGGCGGCTTCCGGGTGAACCCGGAATTTAACACCGTCGAGGATTACGATTTTTTTATGCGCCTTGCCAAAACCGGGCCGTTCCGCTTCATCGACAAGTCTTTGGCGCTGTACATAGTGACCCCCGGATCGGCGACCAGCAACATCGCATCGCATTACTCGAATCACGAAGCCCTGCTGCACGACCACTTCGCCTCCTATTTCGGTCCCCGCCCCGGCTTCATCGACCGTCTGCGCATGAAACGGCGCATGTCCTACCTTTATCGCTCCGCCGCGGGCGCGTTGCTCGAGCCCGGCACGGACCGCGACTTGCGCCGCCATTATGTGCGCCGCATGCTCATCGCGTGGCCTTTTTCCGTCAAGAACATCGGCCGCGCCGCGCAAAGCTTTCTTGCCGACGTCCAACCGGTTAAGCACCGGCAGACTAAAGGCGGAGCTTGAGAATCGTATCTCGCAGGCCTTCGAGGGTCGCATCGTCGAAGGCAACATGGTCCACCGCCGATCCATTGTTGATCACGACCTTTTCCTTAATGGCGCTGATGGCAATAAAGAAGTTTTGATGTGTGAACGAGATGAATTTAGAGCAGGTAATGCGATGCTCGTTGCCGGGTTCGCGGCAGAAATTCCCCAAAGTCGATTCCATGTCCTTTTGATGAATCGTTTTTTCCACAGCGAGGGTTGCCTCCGCCTGCCAGCCATAAGGATAACGCCAAACGGAAACGAGCACTCCGTTGACCCTTAGCGTCGTCATTTCACTGAGGGCGACATCGGCTCCCTTTTTGGCCTGTTGCGGCGTAAAAGCGCTGCCGACATAGACCACCGTTCGGGTGAGCATGGTGAAGATCAATGCTCCGCTTTTCCCGGAATTCACCAAGGTGTTCATGTCCTTGAGCTCTTGGCCAGAGAAAGTTTCGACGGTGAGCCCGGCTTTTCTCAGTCCGGACACGAAATCCTCGACCTTCGGCGAGTGCCTTACGCAGGCAACGACCACCAGAAGGATTGCGGCGATCGGTAGAAGCCACTTATTTTTAAGAAAGTACTCTGGAATCATATTCTAGGGCGTCCTCGATTTTAGTGCTCATACTTTAGTGCCCCTTAGCAGATAATTCAAGGGCGCCATCCCCCTCGCGCTAAGCCTGGGTTTTGAATTGGTAGAATCGGCGTCATGAATTGGAAGAATGCGCGCGTGGTCGTGACCGGGGCCGGGGGATTTATTGGCAGCCACTTGACTGAGGAATTGGCCCGGCGCGGGGCGAGGGTGCGCGCACTGGTGCATTACAATTCGCGCGGACATTGGGGCTTTTTAGAGGATCTGGATCCGGCGTTGAAGCCGCGCGTGGAAATCCGCGCCGGGGACGTGGCCGATGCGAACTGTGTGGCGGAATTGATCCAGGGTTCCGACGTGGTTTTTCATTTGGCGGCGCTGATTGCAATTCCTTACTCCTACACGGCGCCGTCTTCCTATATTTCCACCAACATTTCCGGGACGTTGAACGTTTTGGAGGCGTGCCGACGCTGGAAGGTCGGTAAACTTGTACAGACCTCTACGTCCGAAGTTTATGGTACGGCGCGTTTCGTCCCGATCACTGAAGAGCATCCGCTGCAAGGCCAGTCGCCTTATGCGGCCTCGAAAATCGGGGCCGACCAGCTTGCGCTGAGCTTTGAGAAGTCGTTCGGGCTTTCAGTCGCCGTTTGCCGGCCGTTCAACACCTACGGGCCGCGGCAGTCCGCGCGTGCGGTGATTCCCACCATCGCCTGCCAATTGTTGCAGGATGAACCCGTGTTGAACATCGGCGCACTCACGCCGGTGCGCGATTTCAATTTCGTCGCCGATACCGTCGACGGATTTCTGGCGGTCGCCGCCTCGAAGGCGTGCGTTGGCGAAGTGGTGAACATCGGTTCCGGCCGCGGTGTAACGATAGGTGAGACCGCGCGCCTGCTGATGAAGATCACCGGCCGCAAAGCGAAAATCAAAGAGGATCGCGCGCGTATACGACCCGAGCGCAGCGAAGTCATGCGCTTGATCTGCGGCAACGCGAAATCGCGCAAGCTGACCGGATGGCGGCCGCGGGTGACGCTGGAACAGGGGCTTGCCCGGACCGTCGAGTATGTCCGCGGCCACCTGTCCGACTACAAAGCCGGGCTTTACAACGTCTAATGCGCCGCGTTCTGATAACGGGCGGCCGCGGTTTTCTCGCCGGCCCCTTGATCGCGCGATTAAAAGATCGCGCTGAGGTGTTTGCTGTGGGACTGAGCAAAAGTCCCGGAGTGGCCGCATTCGATCTCACCGATCCATCCGCCGCCCGCGCCGCGGTGCGAATGATACGACCCGATGAGGTATACCACCTGGCGGGAACGACACGTCAGGGGACGTGGGACGCGGTTTGGCGCGCGCATGTGTCCACGACGGTGAATTTACTTGAAGCGTTGGTTGCGCGCGCCACCCCGGTGCGCGTCGTCATCTCTGGATCGTCGGCCGAGTACGGTGCTGCGGGCGGCGGGCGTTCTCCGACGGAAAGCGCCGATCCTCAGCCAACCACGTTGTATGGCGCGGCGAAACTGGCGCAGACGCTGGCAGCTCTCTCCTACGCGCGCGCCGGACTGGAAGTGGTCGTCGCGCGGATTTTCAATGTGCTGGGTCCTGGGACACCCGACAATTTGGCGCCCGGCGCCTTCGCGCGACAGATTGCGCGCATCGCCGGCGGCCTTCAGCCGCCGGAGGCCGCCGTCGGAGACTTGAGCGCGCGGCGCGATTACGTGGACGTACGCGATACGGCAGCGGCCTTGGAAGTGCTGATGCGTCGCGGCGTGTCGGGCCAGTGCTACAACGTTGGCTCCGGTCGCTCGACGCCGATGAGCGACATCCTCCACGGCCTGGCTGCGACAGCGCAAGTGGCCTTGCGCACGCGCGTCGACCCCGCGCGCCTACGCCGCTCCGAAGTGCGCGATCTCGCCGCGAACACGGGAAAAATCCGCGCGTTGGGATGGTCGCCGAAAATTTCGCTGGAACAAAGCCTCGCCGACACCCTCACCTGGTGGAGTTCCCGCTGAAGCATTCTCCCCGCGAGCAAGTCGTCATTCTCAGCAGCATCGATTGGGACTCGGCGTGGCAGCGGCACCATATTTTCGCGTCGGCTTTCGTGGCCGACGGGCGCGATGTCTACTTCATTGAGAATACCGGCTTTCGCAATCCCCTCTGGAAAGACTGGCCGCGCATCCTCCGGCGCATACAAAACATGCTCTCTCCGTCGATGGTCGAAGGTGCCAATCCGATCCCCGCGGGCGTGCGCGTCATTACGCCACGCGCGTTGCCGCCGACGTGGTCTCTGTTTCGCGTGCTGAACTCCCGGATTTTTTTGCCGGCGCTGGATCGTCGGCTGCGCGCCGAAGGCGTGCGCGACGGCGCTGCTTGTATCGCCTATGTGGCCACGGCGACCACCATCGAGCTCGTCCGGCGGCTGGCGCCGTCGGTCGTTTTATACGATTGCGCCTCGAATTTTCGCGCATACTCGCTGGCCCCCGGGGACATGCTGGAACGAGAACGCGAACTTCTCGGACTGACCGACCAGGTTGTCTGTGATTCTGATTTTCTCTACGAACAGAAAATAAAGGAGCATCCGTTCGTTGAGAAAATTCACCAGGGCGTGCCCGACGATTTTTTCGGCGTGGCCCCGGCGCCGACATCGGGGCCGGGCAAGTTCTGCTATTACGGCACATGGAGCCGCGGCCTCGATTCCAAGTTCGTCGATGCCTTGGCCAACGACGGTGTCGACGTGACCGTGCGCGGCTTCTCCAAGGGCGACGCGCCCGCGCTTTCGTCCTCGGTGCACCGCCTGCCGCCGGTAGCGCGGGAAGAAGTCGCGGCGAGCCTTGCGCCCTACGCGGGTTTTATCCTGCCTTATCGTGTTTCGCCGTATGAAATGGGCGTCATGCCCGCCAAGATTTACGAATGCCTGGCCACCGGTCGGCCAGTGATCGCCACTCCGCTGCCCGCGCTCAAGGCGCTCGAGGACTTGATCTATATCGGCGAGACCCCCGAGGATTGGAGGCGTATCGTGCGCGGTTTGGCGAAGACCGAGAACGCCGACCTTCGGCGCGCGCGCATCGCGATGGCGCGAAAACATTCTTCTATAAACGAATCTAAACGTTTCATCGAATGCTTGGACGCCGCGCGCAGCCGTCGTGCGCAACGGGTAGACGACCCCGGAATGGATTTGGTCATGCTCTCCCCAATCTCCTGGCCGCGCGCAACGGCGGCGCGGCGCGCGGAAGCCGCCGCTTGGGCGGCGACCGGTCGTCGGGTTTTCTTCATAGAACTGGACAGTCGCGCGTGGACGCATCGCCTGCGTCGGACGTTATTCGGCGCGCCGTGGGCTGAAACCGCAGGACTGCCGCGCGGCGTGCAATTGGCGCCCGCCCTGCTTCTGCCCGCCACGAGCCGACTCTGGCGCGAAGCCAACGCGGCACTGCTCGCCCCGCGCGTGACGGATCTTCTCCATGA
Source organism: Elusimicrobiota bacterium (assembly GCA_031423795.1). Classification (GTDB taxonomy): domain Bacteria; phylum Elusimicrobiota; class Elusimicrobia; order UBA1565; family UBA9628; genus GWA2-66-18. The sequence goes on from JANPGH010000056.1 coordinate 34,387, forward strand.
CCGCGGACTGGATTTGCCGTACGCAGTCGCGGTCACCGCGGATTCTCCCCATATCGACACCCTTCTCTCCCAGCTGAAGCCGGCTCTGGTTCTGCGCGCGGATTCCGAAAAACCACAATTCGAGGCATTACTCGAGCAAGCACATGCGTTCCGCGGACGCGCCGCAGCACCTCCTTCCGAGGAAAAGGTCGGGTTGCCCGCGTTCCTTAGCGGTCTGGGTTGGATCGGAATCCTTTACGGGCTGGCGAAGGCTTCGACCTTGCTGACACAAATCTGCGCGGGACGCTGGCTGGGGCCGCTCGAGTACGGCCGCGCCAACCTGGTGATGGCGGCGGCGGCCTACCTACAGATCATCCCCATGCTCGGATTTCCCACAGCGATCGGGAAATTCCTCGCCTCGCACGACGATGACCGCAGGCGCGCCCGCTTCATCTCGAGCGCGCTCGCCCTTTTCGGCCTTTGGCTGGCGCTGGGGATGTGCGCGCTGACGCTCGGACACCATGCGCTCGCCGATGCCCTCTCCCTTTCGCCCAGATTATTTGCGGCCGCACTGTTCCTCGCGGCGTCCAACGCGGTGTACGTCGTGACGGCAAGTCCTCTATTAGGCCTCAAGCGCTTCGCCCATCGCGGCCTCGTCGAGGCGACATACGGGCTGACGGCCCCTGCGGCCCTGATCGTCGCGGTCTGGATCTTCGGCCCGACTTACGAGGCGATGATCAGCGCCCTGGGCGCTGGTTTTATTTTGGGCGCCGGATACGCGCTGTGGTGCCAGCGCCGTTACCTACTCGGCGCGTTCGACCCTAAGGTTCTCAATCAGATTTGGAGTTACGCCGCGGTCGCCACGCTTAATCTCCTGGCGGTCGCGTGCGTGTTGGCTCCAGCGCGCTTCGTCTTGCATATGGTTCGCGGCCCGGAGGAAGTCGGCCTGTTTAGCGCCTACTTCACGGCCACGATCCAGGTCTCGCTGGCACTACTGTACATGCTGCAATCGGTGATCGTCCCGATGGCCAGCGATCCACGCGGCCAGCTCGAAACCTGGGCACTCGTCAAGCATCGCGCCCCAGCTGCTCTCCTAGGAACCTGGATTTTGTTTCTTGTGGTCTTGCTCGGCGCTTTGGCGGTGTTCGGGCACCACTACCCGTTGCGCTGGGATTGGGTGCTCCTGTTCTCGACGGCCGCGACACTAGCCTTGGCTCACGGTACGCTCTCGGCACTGTATTCGGCCCGCGATTTTTCAGGACTTAGAATCTCAGTCATCGGAGGGCTGCTCACCGGCCTGACGAACGTCGGACTGACGGCGGCCTTGATTCCTGCGCGAGGCGTGTCGGGTGCGGCCATAGCACTAGTCGCTTCTTTCGCGCTAGGATTGTTTTTTTTCCTCGGCGTGCGCGGATTCGAGGCCCGCCGATGACATTGACTCCGCGGCAGGCCCTGTCGTTTTCCTTGGCCGCGCTGGCTTGTGCGCTTCCACTCTCTATCGCGGCCTCCAATGTGGCGCTGGCGGCGTTAACCGCTGCGGTGATTTGGTCTTGCGCCGTCGACGGTGGGCGGACCCGGGCCGCCCTTATCGCAGCACTTCGCTCGCCGCTTTTTTTAGCGCTCAGCGTCTACGCCGCATGGTCGGCGATCAGCGCGATCCTTGGATTTGATCCCGCGGCGAGCCTACGGCTTTGGCCCAAGGATCTACACAAGCTCTGGACATTTCTGGCGATTTCGGCGGCGCTCGCGGAGTGCGACGTAGCCATAGCTGCCCCCGCGCTGGCGGCCGGAACCGCGATCGGCGCTTTCGTCGGTATCGGCCAAAGCCTTTTTCTATCGGGTGAGGATCTCGGCTTCGTGCGCGCGCGCGCCTTCATACACCCTGTATCTTTCGGGGAAATTCTCGGCTTGGTGATGATCGCTACCTGCGCTTTTCTCGCGCGTCCGGGCCGGACTCTCGCATCAGCTTTGCAACGACGATTTACGATCGCAATGGCCATTCTCCTGGGTATGGCCTTGGTAGCCAATGAAACACGCGCCGTGCTGATCTCGCTTATCGCCGCCTGCGCGGCCGAGGCTCTGCGCGAAGCACGGTGGAGACGCCGCATTCTCGCTGTTTTATTAGTGTTGGGAACCGTCGCCATATTCTGGGAAGTACTCCCAACACGCGGACGCACGATACGCGCGCTATTTTCCACGGACCCGAAGACAAGCTCGCAGCGTTCCCGCGCTGTCCTTTGGAAAGTCGCGTGGGACATCGGTCGCGACAATCCGGTCACCGGCGTGGGGCCAGGTCAATTCCGGCGCGCGTTCGAAACCGTCCATCCCCAGGCGCTGGACAACGACCACAGTTGGGGCAACGCCCATAACCTATATCTCCATCAATTCGCGGAACGGGGATTGGGCGGCGTGCTGGCACTCATCGCTCTTTTCTGGTGCCTTGCCCTCGGCGCGTGGCGCGCTGCCCGAGCTCGTGGCGACGCGTGGGCGCTCGCGTCCTGGGCCGGGACGACGGCGTTCGCGGTCATGAATTTGACGGAATCAGCCTGGCAGACCGAGCAAGTCGGGACGTTGTTCCTGCTGCTCTGGCTGCTCGGGACCAGTCCGCGTCCGGACCGAGAAATCCTATAATGCCGCCGACGATGAAAACCCTCTCCATCCTCATCCCGGTCTATAATGAGAAGGCAACCGTGCTTGAACTTCTTCGGCGCGTCGAGACCGTGCCGCTCGCGGTGTCAAAGGAAATTATTCTCGTCGATGACGGCTCCACCGACGGCACCCGCGAGCTTCTTTCCGGGCTGGGGTCCAGAGCGAAAGTAATCCTGCACGAACGTAACCGCGGCAAGGGGGCCGCGCTGCGCACCGCACTCGCTCAAGCGACGGGAGAACTGACGATCATTCAAGATGCGGACCTCGAATACGACCCGTCGGACTACCCAGCACTGCTGGCACCGATTCTCGACGGACGGGCCGACGTCGTTTACGGTTCACGTTTCCTGGGCGGGCCGCACCGCGTTCTCTTTTTCTGGCACTACCTGGCCAATAAATTCTTCACGCTGGTTACCAACGTGCTCTATAACATCAACTTGACCGACATGGGCACTTGCTATAAGGTCTTCGTCACAGACGTCATCAAGCGAATCCCCCTGCGCAGCGAACGCTTTGGCATCGAGGCGGAGATCACCGCCAAAATCTGCAAGCGGCACTTGCGCATCTACGAGACTCCCATCTCCTATGCGGGCCGCACCTACGACGAAGGAAAGAAAATTACCTGGAAGGACGGATTTTCCTACTTGTCCTGCCTCCTGCGCTATCGTGTCCTGGATTAAAGCTCGGCCTTTTCTCGCGCTCATGCTGCTGTCTCTCGGCCTGCGCGCCGGCTGCGCGATCTTGACGGAAATAAAGCCCTTGTTCCCGGCGTATTATTACAACGACGCCAATGAGATTCACGCCGTGGCCGTCATCGCGTTGAACTCCCCCAAAAACTCGGAGCGGATGAAATACGCGGGTTCGCTGAGCCGGCGCATACAGGTCATCATCACGCTAGGTGTCTACCGCGTGTTCGGGCCGCGACCGTTGGCCGTTAAGTTGCTCAACGCTCTTCTTGGCTCGGCCGCGGTCACGGCGTTGGCCTGGGCCTTCTCCTTGATCTTCTCTGCGTCGGCGGCGTTGTGGACGGGCTTGCTCGTCGCCGTATGGCCTTCCCACGTTTTCTACACCTCGCAAAATCTCAAGGAATCTCCGGTCGATCTGCTCGCCTACGCGGCGCTAGGGACAGCATTGACGGCAGCCCTCGACGAGAAAATCCCCCTCGCACATTCGGCGCGTTGGGCATTGGCGGCAATGCTATGCGTAATGGGCACGGGCCTGTATCGATCCTATGTCCTCGTGTGCGTGGCCGGGTCGCTGCTGCTCATCATGGCCCTGCGGTCGATCGCGCCTCTTTCACGGGCGCGAGCGCTGACCGCCGGCGCCTTCGTCGCCGCGGCGCTGGCACTACATCCCTACGCGTCGCGCGCGCTCTTTAAAACCCTCGGCCCGAACGATTCGGGCAGCGTCGACTCACCTCTGATCCCGGCGACCCAGGCCCTCGACGTCACCCCCCAAGACGACCGCATCGATCGGCCGACCTCGCCGGGGGGAATCAGCCGGTTTCGGCATTGGCGCCAATTCTCGAACCGCCAATGGGTGCTCAAGAACGAAGGCCGCGAGATCGCGACGCAAATTTATCCAGAAGCCCACTTCGAAACCTGGGACGACGTGCTCGCCTACCTGCCAAAAGGAGCGTTCGCCGTGCTTTTCATGCCGCTGCCGGGGCTTTACCCGATGGAAGGCAAGCCGGGCCGCTGCGCCGCCGCCGGGGAAAACCTCATTCTACTCGTGATCGCAGGGCTTGCCCTCGTCGGATTTTCCCGCGGCAAAATGTCCCCGGAACGTCTAGGATTGGCGGCGTTATTCCTGGCGATGACGGCTGGGTCGGCGTTGCTTGAATTCGATTTAGGAAGTGCCGGACGCCACAAACTTCTTTTCATGCCCATGCTTTTCCCCTTCGCCATTGAGGAGTTCTTTCGTCTCACGGGCTTGATGGGGTCCCGCTCCAAGTGAATCTCGCCCGCAAGAAAGTTTTATTAGTCCTGGAATGCGGGTCTGCCCACGGTGTGGGCCACCAGGTCGCGATGATTTCCCGGTATATCAATCACGCTCTTTTCTCGGTCACCGTCGTCTACGGCCTGCGGCCCGGCACAACGCGCGAGGAGTTCGAAATGATGACGGCCCGCGCAGACGCGCGCATTTATATGCCCGAGATGGTGCGCTCGATCAGTCCGCTCAGCGATTTGATTGCTCTTTGTAAATTGTGGGCGCTGATGCGCCGCGAGAAGCCCGACGTTGTCCATGCGCATTCCTCGAAGGCAGGCATCCTCGCCCGCGCGGCCGCGTGCTTGGCAGGAGTGCCGAGAATTTTTTACTCCCCGCATGGTTACAGTTTCCTCCAGTCCAACGTCGGCCCTTTCGCTCGCAGGCTTTATTGGTGGATCGAGAAGGCGTTCTCTGGGATCGGACATATCGTCGCCGGATCCGGAGGGGAAGCAGCACTCGCGCGCAAACTATCCTGGGAGAGCGAGGTCTACCTGGTCCGCAATCTCTTCTCTTTCGAGGAAGTCGTTCCCGTTTCCCGCCCGCATCTCGAGGTTGTGATCGGCGCCGTCGGCCGCCTGACATATGCGCGCAATCCGCAAGCATTCTTGAAAATGGCCCACGCGCTTTCGCAGTCGCATCCTGAAACGCACTTCGTCTGGGTCGGCGGCGGAGAGCTACAAGCGTCGTTTACAGCAGAAGCGAGGCGGCTAGGCCTCGCTGATCGCTTGACGATCACCGGCCACATCCCGCGCGCAGAAGTCTTGGAAAAACTGGCGAGCATGGATATCTTCATCCATTACTCACGTTGGGAAGGGGGCGCTCCCATCGCCTTGCACGAGGCCTTTTTCTTCGGCAAGGCCGTGATCACCTCAGGAATTTCGGGCAACACCGACCTGGTCATCGACGGTAAAACCGGTTTGCTCGCCGAAAACGACGAGGACCTTCTGCGCCACACAACGAAGCTGGTCATGTCCTCGGAGACCCGCGCGGAGCTGGGTCGCAGCGCGCAAGCCTTCTTAAAAAGCGAAGTTTCTGTTGAGAAATCGATCTGCGCGCTGCAAAGCCTCTACGCCGGACCGTCGCGAAGCGCCGCCGTAAACGAAGTGATATAATTGGCGTATGGCTCTGCGCGTCATGCGCCCTCGCCGGTCGGACACGCCCGGCATCGAGGCCCCCGCTTCGGGGCTTCCCCCTTGGTTGCGACATATGCTCCGGTCGGCCCTGCATGTGGCGTTGGACGCGGTCGCCGTCGCGGCGGCTTACCGCGCGGCGTTTTGGCTGCGTTTTGAGGCGGGTGCGGTGCTCGCCGCAGTGCCGCTGGCGGGACAACCCGTGGGCTGGGCGGTTTATCAGAATCTTCTTTACGCGGCGGTGCCGATTTGGCTGATCTTAATACACCTCAACCGTCTTTACACGACTTCTTGGATGAGCCCGGCCGATCGATTCGTCCAAATTTTTAAGGCCTGCGCGCTCGGAACCGGAACGACACTGGTCGCCGCTTTCTTGTATGAACGGCTCGCGTATTCCCGATTGATGTTGGCCGGAGTTTTCCCGATTTCGCTGTTGTTGCTCTCCTTAAGCCACGCGCTGGCGCTGTGGTTCGACGCGTGGCTGGCGCGCCACGAGGCGGCACTGCCCGTGCTGCTCGTCGGCGGCGGACCGATCGCCGAAATTCTCAAGGAACGCATTCACGCTCGCCATCCGGGCGCCATCATCCACGAGCTTTCGACGCTGCCCCCGCTGGCGGATCTAGTCAAGATCTTGAGCGAGCGTCGCTTCTACGAACTCATTCTCCTGCGCACCATGGACTCCCGTTCGAACGTCCTGGCCGCGGCCGAGTCCTGCGACCTGCGCGGCGTCAACTTCAAGATGGTCCCCGACCTGCTCGAAATCCGCATGGGCGAGGTCCAGATGGACCACCACCTGGGCTTGCCGGCCTATCGCATCAAGCACACGTCGCTGACGCCGGCGAATTTCGCGACCAAGCGCGCGCTCGACTTTATTTTCTCGACCCTTCTGCTCGCGGCGACGGCCCCCTTTTGGCTGATCGTCTGCGCTCTGATCAAACTTGATTCCCCGGGTCCCATTCTGTTCACCCAAAAGCGCTACGGTCACAAGGGGCGGGTGTTCGAGGCGTTCAAATTCCGCACGATGGTGGTCGACGCCGAAAAACGGATCGCCGACGTGAAAGGCCTCAATGACCAGAAAGGGGCTTTCTTCAAGGCGAAAAACGACCCGCGCGTGACTCGCGTCGGGAAATTCTTGCGCCGCTTTTCCCTCGACGAGTTCCCGCAATTCTTGAATGTCTTGCGTAGCGACATGAGCGTCGTCGGCCCACGCCCTCTCGCGCTGACAACCGGCGAAGTCGAGGCGCTGGAACGCGATTTCGGCGAGACGGCGCGAAAGCGCGCCAACCTACTGCCCGGCATCACCGGCCTTTGGCAGGTCTCCGGGCGATCGGACGTCTCGAGCGAGCAGAGATTCTCCCTTGACCTTTTCTACATCGAGCATTGGTCGCTTGGCCTTGACCTCGAGATCATCCTGAAAACCCCCTACGTGATGATTTTCGGCAAGGGGGCTTACTGATGCTCGCGACCGACATCCCGCTGCTTTCGATCAAGGCTCAGAACGCGGCCTTGGCGGGCGAAATCAAGGAGGCGGTCGGCCGCGTGCTCGACTCCGGTGCGTTTATTCTCGGCCCTGAGAACAAGGCCTTCGACACCGAGTTCGCCGCGGCGATCGGCTCGCCATTCTGTCTGGGCGTGGATTCTGGAACATCGGCGCTCGAGCTTGCGCTGGAAGCAGTCGGTGTGGATCGAGGTGATGAAGTGATAGTGCCCAGCTTCACGTTTATCGCGACCGCCACCGCGGCTTCGGTGCTGGGTGCTGTGCCGGTATTCGCCGACGTCGACGAAGACACGCTGACGTTAGACCCGCGCAGCGTCGAGAAACTGATCGGCCCCAAAACCAAGGCCATCATCCCCGTCCACCTGTTCGGCCATCCGGCGGACATGGATCCTTTGATGACTTTGGCTAAGCCGCGGGGAATTTCAATTATCGAGGACTGCGCCCAATCGCATCTTGCGACCTACAAAGGCCGCACCACGGGTGTTATCGGTGAAATCGGCGCATTCAGCTTCTACCCGACGAAAAATCTGGGCGCCGCCGGCGACGCTGGCGCAGTGACGGTCCCGGATCCCGACATGCGCGATCGCCTCATCGAGCTACGCAATTGCGGCCGCGCAATCGGAACGGTTTACCGCCACGCACGCGTCGGCCACAACTGTCGCCTGGATGAAATCCAAGCCGCGATTTTACGCATCAAGCTGCGTCACCTGAAAACCTGGACGCAAGCGCGCCGCCGCATCGCCGGAATATACCACGACCATCTCAAGGACCTGCCGCTGCGCCTCCCGCCTCGCGGCAGCGGAGGAAGCGACCCCGTTTTCCACCTCTTCACCGTCCGGCATGAACGCCGCGACGCGCTGGCCGACCACCTCAAGCGCAACGGCATCGGCTGCGGCGTCTATTACCCCATCCCCGTCCACCAGCAGCCCGCCTATTCCGGAGTCCCCGCTCGCATTCCATTGCCCGTCTCCGAACGCGCCAGTCGCGAAGCCCTGTCGCTGCCAATGTTCGCCGAACTCACCGACAACGAAGCCGCGCGAGTGTGCGCCGCAGTGCGGGACTTTTTCCGGTAGGCCGAGCGCGCCGTAAAAATCTTTTCATCCTCGGGACCGCGGCGGATCGACCGCCGCTTAGCCTCGCGCGGCGGCGGTATGACGGCCCGCCGTCCGCGCTCGAAATCCCGCGGACGAAAATATTTTTACATCGCTTTCGAGAGTCACGCAATGCGACGTGGTGGCGAGGCGGGCCGGACGATACTATTGTCGTCGGGATTTCACGCGACGACGGCGTCAAATCCGTTATTCCGCCTTTAGCCGCGGAGCGTGGCTAAGCGCGCCTCAATGGCGCGCGGTCCCGACGACATTAGTATCGTCCGGCCGTGCTCATTCGCGACGTTCGTCTTATTGTGTTACGATCCTTCCCGTGGCTAAAGTTCTTTTCGTTTCTACATCCACGACGATCGGCGGAGCCGAGAAAACCCTTTACACGCTCGCCACGCAAATCGACCCGCGCCGGTTCTCGGTCGTCGGCGTCGTCAGCCTCAAGGCTGAAGGTGAGTACGCGCGTCGCCTGAGCGGTCACGGGCTTCCAGTAACCACGTTGGGTGTCACGAACCTTCCCGGTCCGGCGGCCATGCGCAAGCTCAGCGAGCTGATTGAACGCGAACGCCCCGACATCGTTCATGCCTTCATGTACCAGGCCATCCAGCTCGCGCGCCTGGTCAAGATGCGGACGCGTACTCCGTTCAAATTAATCGCGTCTCCGCGCGTAAATTACCGCTCCCGCTCTTGGCTGACGCTGCTGATTGACCGCTTCCTGCGCGGCCAGGACGACCTTTTGATCGCGGAGTGCGAGACCAGCCACCAGTTCCTGGTCGGACATCTGGGTTATGACGCCCAAAAAGTGACCGCGATTCTCAACGGGATTGACCCTGACTCCTCGCCGACGGCGAAGATAGACCGCCAAAAGAAACGATCAGAAATGGGCTTGGAATCCGGCAATATGCTCGTGGGCGCGGTAGGGCGGCTAGACCCCCAAAAAGGGTTCGCGACCCTAATCGAGGCGATGAAAGACCTTAAGGATTTGCCGGTGGATTGCGCGATCATCGGAGAAGGGCCGCAACGGGAGTACCTCAAAGACCTAATCCGGCAGTGGGGCTTGGCGAATAAGGTCCGCCTTTTCGGCGAGCAGGCGGCCATCTCCTCGTGGCTGCCGGCCTTCGACATATATTGCTTACCCTCCCTTTGGGAAGGCCTACCGAACGCGCTTCTCGAAGCTATGGCCTGCGGCCTTCCCATCGTCGCCTCCGCGATTGACGGAGTTCCCGAGGCGATCAAACATGACCATGACGGGGTGTTAGTACCTCCATCCTCCCCCGCGGCGCTCAGCTTAGCGTTGCGCGCGCTTGCGCTCGACAGCGAACGCCGCGCCCGCCTCGGCGCCGCGGCAAAAGCGACCGTAGCACGACGCTTCACCAGAGCCCGAATGGTACGCGAGTATGAGTCCGCATACGCCGGCTTATTGCCCCACTGACACCGTTAAGGAATTAAGTCGTAATTCTTGACGACCCCCCATGCTCCCGCTATACTCCATCGTCTCGCGCGCGTATTAAGAGACGCCGACCTTGCGCGCGGGATTCCCCTTGGGGATTTCGTCTTTTGATCAACTTCCTGCATCCGCGACACTTAAGGCACATGGTCGGCGTGATGGGGCTCGCCTGTTTGGCGGCCTTGTCGGCGGGATCCGCGCACGCCCAATTCTCCGCGCCTTACGATCCTGATTTTGCGCCGTCGAGCGCCCCCCCTTCCGCGCCGACACCTGTTTCCCAGCCTGCCCCCCAGCCCGCGCCGGTGCTACAGCCGGCGCCGAGCGTGCCGCTACCCTTGCCTAGCGTACCCAAACCGACCTATCAACTGATCCAACGTTCCGATCCCAATCACATTCTCGATCCACTCGCGCTTTCTTCCGGAACATCCGCGAATCTGTCGTCGAACGAATACTCGATCAGCCGTTTCCAACGCATCGGGGCGGCAATTGAACGGGGAGAGGATCCGGGCTCCGACGAACTTCCTGCGCTCGGGCCGGGCTGGACGACCCCTGTCGCGGAAATCTCCTATTCGACGAACGCGCCCAAGCCCCCGCCGCCGGAAATCGAGTTACCGACCTACGGAACGAGCTTGTCGGTCACCGGCCGCAAAGTCATCGGCTTCAATTTCTCCGAAAAGCGCTACACCGGATCACAGACGACTACCGCCCGCGCGAAGACTACGAACCTTATCGAAATCACCCAGCAGCTGCAGCTGCGCATGCAGGGCAAGGTCGGCCCGAAAATCACCGTGAACGTCGACTACGACGACACCAAAACAAACCAACAGGATATTTCCGTCGTTTACAACGGCGACCCCAACGAGGTCGTACAAAACGTCGCGTTCGGCGACATCGACCTATCGCTGCCCTCAACCGAGTTCGTCTCATACAACAAGCAGCTATTCGGCATCCGCGCCGACATCAAGTACAAGGGATTCAAAGGGACAATCATCGCCAGCCGCACAAAAGGCACGACGAAATCGAAACAGTTCCTGGGCAACTCTCAATTCGTCACCACCGACTTCCAGGATACCGCGTACCTGCGCCGCCAATACTACGACCTCTCGTTCGGCGCGTCCTCCCGCCTTCCGATCCGGGCCGGCTCAGAACGGATCTTCCTCGCGCGCCAGGATCCGACGCAGACGAGCAACGTCAACCTCCAAATCCTGACCGTCGACGACTTGGCATGCAACGCAGCTCCGTGTCCAAACGTGGCGCAGAGTTCGATTACAGCCAGCTTCTTGACGCTGGTTGCCGGGCAGGATTACACGATCAACTACGCTAAAGGCTTCATCCATTTCCGAAATCAATTGCTGCCGCAATATGTGGTCGCCGTCGATTACATCGATGCCAATGGCAATCACATCACCGTGCAGACCTCAAGTGCTACGCCCACCACCCTCGGCGGTTCCGGGAACTTTAAGCTGATCAAGACCGCTTCGGACTTGCCGCTGTTTTCGACGTCGACGGAAGCCGGATACAACTCGGAGCTTAAAACTTTTTATTCGATTGGTCAGACGTCCATCGTGCGCGACAACGGCCGCGGGAACTTCATTCTCCGCGTCCTTGACCCCTCGACGCGCCAGGAAGTGGGCACGTCTCTCTTCCCCGTCCAGAAATACCCCGACACAATTGACGTGGACTTCGAAAACGGCATCTTCCAGCTGCGCGAGCCCTTCTCGGTCAGCAACGACTCGCCGACGGTGCCCGACCCGAACATCTACGCGCAATCGCCGATCAGTCGGCGTCTGATCCATATCGAATACAACTATCGCTTCAAGACTTTCGTGCTGGAGCCCAACCTGGTCGTGCAATCCGAAGTGGCGATCCTCGATGGCCAGAAGCTAAACCGCAACGTCGACTATTTCATCGACTACGAGGCCGGCTTCATTACTTTCTTCAATCCGGACCGCATCCTCACGACGTCTGAAATCGACATCCTCTACGAGGTCGCACCCTTCGCTGGGGCCACCAACGACACGCTGCTCGGCGGACGCGTCTCACACGAGTTCAACGACCATTTCGCCATCGGATCGACGCTTCTGTACGACGCAGGCACCAAATCCCAGACCGTCCCCCAGGTCACCGAACTCGCGAAAAGCCTGTTCGTCTATGAATTCGATTCCCAAGTCAAAAAGTTGAAGTTCGGCCACATGACGCTGACCCTGCAAGGCGAGTTCGCCCAAAGCCGCCAAGATCAGAATCTAAATCCGTTCGCTTTGCTCGATAACATGGAGGGAATCAAACAACAGGATTCCACGCCCTTGCTGGCGTCGGCGTGGCAGATTTCCTCGAATCCGAGTGCGGTGCCCAGCGACCCGTCCAAATTAAACTGGGTCTCGGAAGATTTCAACATCCTGCAGATTTTCCCGACCGCGCAAGCCAATACCAACGATACCCAAAAGGTCCTCGCCTTCAACTACGATTTTTCCAACGGCGCGAGCCAGGAACTTTCCATTGTTTACCCGTTTTCCATCTCCGGCGTCGACATGTCCCAACGTTCAGTTCTCGAAATCGTCATGTTGGGCGACAACGGCGACGAGCCGATCAACGTCCATTTGGGCAGCGTCAACGAGGATTCCGATGGCACCGGTGGAACCACACTGAATTGCGCGGACGGGACGACTCGGGTGGGCGTGCCGAAGACCGAGGACACCGATTGTACCGGCATCTTGTCTCCTGCAAAGGACATCGGCTGGCTGTATCGCTACAATGCCGCGAATTTCGTCGTTCCCTATACCCCGACGAACGGACTCCTCGACAGCGAGGATCTCAACAAGAACGGCCGGCTTGATCTCCCCGACTTCAGCGGCGGAGATTACGGCTATATCCCCGATCCCAACAATCCCAACAGCACAAACCTGTTCGATGCGACGTCTAATAGCACGCGCACGGTGATGAATTTTGGCGGGGCGCAGTGGCACACGTTCCAAATTCCGCTGAACATCTCGTCGCAAACGGCCAGCAATTGGACCTCGGTCAAGCAAATCCGCATTTCCATCAAGCCCGGAACGAAGATAGCGGGCGTGCTCAAATTCGCCCGCATCGCGGTGGTCGGAAATTCTTGGCAACGCGGCCAGGCTGGCGATCCGGCCTCGGGCGATGGACCTGTCGGCGGGGAGTCCTTGACGGTATCGCCGGTCAACAACGTCGACAATCCGCTGTACACTCCCATTTACAACGCGGGCGGCGAGGCGTCAGGGGTTTTCAATGACCTGTACGGCAGCATCACGAATTTGCAGAAGCTCAACAACACGAAAAATATCTCTGAGCAGGCGCTGCAGCTGTCCTACACGGGACTGGTGGCGGGGACCACCGTTTACACAAAACGCGTGTTCTCGACCGCGCTTGACGTCAGCCAACACCGCTTCTTCAATTTCCTCATTTTCGGCAACGCCGACTCCGCTCCCCCGGACCTGACCGGCTCCACCACCTTCTTCCTGCGCGTCGGCAGCGACCAGAATTTCTTCGAGGTCCGCGTCCCGTTGAAGTTCTCGGGCTGGAAGAAAATTCGCGTCCATCAAAACGACCCGGGCAACGGCGTGATGAACAGCTGGTCGGCGGACTCGCCGGCAACCATCGTGGTGTCTTCGGGCAACCCTTCGCTTCAACAAGTCGGTGAAATCGTCGCCGGCGTCTATGGGGGTCCGGGGATCACCAAAACCCAGGGTGCGGTGTTCCTCAATGAAATTCACTTGGCCGAACCCGTCGTTCGAGTCGGACAGGCGCACAAGCTTCAGGCCGACGTCGAGTACCAGGGCTGGGGCACGTTCGGTTTCAAACAAAAGGCGATCGACCGCAATTTCCAAACGCCGACGTCTGTGGTTTCCAACCAGGACAAACGCGACGATAACGCCTACCTCAACCTCACGCGCCTCAATTGGATGCCGCTTTCGATGACAGTCTCGCGCTCAGTCACCGACACACCCAGCACCGTAAACACCGGCGACCTCTCCAACGTCGTCAACATCCTCCAGCAAGGTAAGGTCGTCGCTTGGACCGGGAACGCTCAGGCCAATATCGCCTACGGGGCTCTCCCGCGGCTGAACTTTGGTTACATCAGAAACCGCATCGATTACGATCTCCTGACCCGGCAGGATGACCGCCAAAATTATACCGGCACGTTCCAGTATGGCATCCCACGCCCGCGTTGGTGGCTGCCACGCACGCTCGACGCGAACGTCGCCCACACCCTCTACGACGTCCGCTTCCAATCGGAATTCGCGCGCGCGCAGCCGGGCGACTTCGACACCAGCGAGCGCGGCAACACCTACGGCGGCCGCCTGACCTTCACGCCTTGGGCCGGGGCGTCCTTTAACCCGACATTCTCCCGGACGAAGGTGAAGGAGAAACGCACCGATTACACAACCGGCGCCCCCGTGGACTCAGCCTATCCGAAATCGATGAACCAGTCCTTGGGCTTCTCGTCGAATTACCGGCTCGCCTCCTGGTTCAATCCCCAGGTGAACTACCAAGTCGACACAATCGAAAATAACATTCTGAACGTTTCCACATTCGTGGTCGGGGCGTCCACCTATATCTTCAACACCGGCGACATAAAAACTATCAACCGCTCGGCCAACGGCTCAATCAGTCTCCCGTTCGCAGTTGCCGACCTCTTGCCGCGCTCGCGCCTTTTGCACTCGATGAACATCGTCTCCGGCTATCAGCTCCAGGATGGCGATGTGTGGAACAACGTCGAGAAGGAGTTTGATTCCACCGGCATGCTGTTCGTGCGCCAGACGCTGCGCCCGTCAAGCCCCGCGGCCCAGCGCGCCAACCTCACGCTGCGCGATACTTACAACTCTACCCAGCGTTGGACGCCGCTAGAGGCTTACCAGATCGGCGGCCGCTGGGCGGCTCTGCGCACTTTGTCGATCTCAAATAACTATGTACTGAGCACTCAGCGCTCCGAGGTCACTGGCACTCCTTCGAAAACGATCTCACGCACTCTACCGGATGCCGTCGCCAGCCTATCGCAAATCGAACAGTTGCTTAGCGTACAGCGCTGGATGACGAACACCCAAATGAATTTTAAGTACTCCCGTCGTACGACGGAAAACGTAGGTGCTACGATCAACACCGAGAATTCCTTTGGTACCGACCTGCGCACCCTGCTGATCAAGAAATTCGACACGTCGATTAGCGTCAATTTGCGACGCGCAAATAACCGCGACCTGGTCGTTGACGCGAATACCCAGAAAACGTCGCACGAGGATGCGTCCGGACAAGTCACGTTTGACGTAAATAAATTCCGCTTCACGCCGAAGATCGACTACTCACGCGACATCACGCTTCTGGGGACTGGCGTGCAAAGCCAGAACATCACCGTGATCACTCCGAGTATACTTGCCCGCGCCGACTTGGCTCTTCCCGCCGGATTGCGGCTACCGGGTTCTGCGCGCCCTCTGTTGTTTACGAACCGCGTCATCTGGACGACCACCCTGTCGCTCGCGTATCGCAAATCGCCCGTCACCGTGGCCGATAACTCAAGGCTTGCGTCCTTCAACACCAGCGCCGACTACGAGCTCGCCAAGAACCTGCGCATGACTCTCAATGGCGTCGTCCAGCGCCTGTGGCACGTGTACCTGCCCCAGGAAAGCTTCATCGCCTATTCGCTCGGCACGAATATGACCTTTCAATTTTGAGGACTATGAATCGACCACTTTTTGCCCTGACCATCGCTCTGATGTGCGCCTGCCGTCCCAAGTCGTTCTCGACGCTCGCCGAAGGTCATTTCGCCCCACCCGCCGGAAAGCGAGCCGTCAGCGTCGCCGTCGACCGCAGCCAGGTTGAATTTCTGACGCCCGGCGACGCTGTCGAAATCGTGATACTCACGCACATGTCGCGCTCGGACGGGAGCGACGACTCGAAATCCGAGATGCTGGCCGCACGCGCCGAGATCCTGCGCCTCGACCGCGAATGGGGCGAAAGCACGGGGCTGGTCAGCCTGGCACTGACGCCGGAAGAGGCTCAGTTCACCGCGCTCGCGATTGACGGCGAGGACCGCCTGTTCTTGAATAAGCTTCCGGACCCCGCCCCACTCAATGCACGTGCTGTTCCAGAACACCCTGTCATGGAATCCGGTAAGCGCGGTGTGGCGGTGCTGGTATACCCTGATCAGCAATCCTTCCTTAAACCCGGCGACCGCGTCGACGTGATTTCGACTCACCTCAACGGAAAAATCAGCAGCAAGGCGGAACTTGCCGCGACCATGCAGTTCCAGGACGTTCTTGTGCTGGGGACGCGCGCGAACGGGGAAAACGAGGAGTGGTCCACCGTCCAGCTGATGTTAAGCCCCGAAGAAACCCGAAAAATGGCACGCTCCGTGGGCGCAGAAGACGGTTTGACCTTATGCATTCGCGCTGTCGGCGATCGGACCACCCGCGCCGTCGAACCCGCCAAAATGAGCCGCCATGCCGGGGCGGCCTCCGAGCGATCCTCTCCAAAATCCTAGGAGCGGCTACTTACTCCGGCTGCGTTCACGCGGATCTTCTTCCGTCGATTGTCGGAATGTAATATTGCAGTTTTCCAGCTTCCAGGATCCGTTCACCATATCCGGCCGCTGGTGCAGCCAAGAGTTGAATATGCGTTCAGCTCCCGACATGCCGTTCAGGTTTTGCGAGACAAAACGACCAATCGCGAGCCCGCGGACCCGGGCGGCCGATTGTCCGGTCCCATGCTCGACCACGTTTTCAATGGCGTCAACCGCGCCTGTCGCAGAATTTTGTGCAATCTGGCCTGATCATACCCGCGCACAACGAAGCGCGAGCGCAGCGCCGGCTTTCCGGGCCGCAACACGGTCCACTCATTGACCGTTTTCGGGTCCCAACCGCCGACGAATAGCATTTCCTCGAGCACGTACGCGCCGTCGTCGCGCCGTATCCAGTTTTTAGTGAGTCCCGAGTTTTTGGCGGCTTCATAGTTGATCAGGTCGATCAAAAACAGTCCGCCCGGCTTCAACGCGCGCGCAACGGCGCGTAATGTCCTTAGATCATCGGTCGGATCTTCGAAATAACCGAAGCTCGTCCACAGATTGATCGCAGCGTCGAATTCAGCCTTGTAAGGAAGGCGGCGCATGTCGCCTCTAATGAAACGAACCCCTGGAACGGATTTCGCCGCGCGACGTGCGTCGCGCAAATACGCCGTGGTGATGTCCATTCCGGTGACGTCGGCACCGCGGCGGGCTAGGCGCAGCGCATGGCGGCCGGTCCCGCAGGCGACGTCCAAGACACGCGAGCCCTTCTTAAGCCTTAGGGCTTTCCAAAGGAAACGGACTTCGTCGGCCGCCGCGGCGTTAGCCTCGGGCGATCCCGGCGTGAATATCTCTTCCCGGAAGAAAGACTTGATCCAGTCCCGGCTCAAAGCGCGTCCAGCCAGGAGCCCAGCTCCAATATGATGTCCGGTGCGATGCCATGGCCGCCCTCGAAGCGCCGCATACCGCCGGCCCAGCCGGCGGATTTAAGTTCGCGCTCCAGCTCCAGGGCCTGCGCAAATCCTAATACCGAATCGACCGAGCCATGGCTTTGAAAAAAAGGAAGTCCTTTTCTTTTGAGGCCGAGCGAGGCAATACTTTTGCGGTCGACCAATGTTCCCGATAAAATGACGACTCCGGCCGGAGATTTAGGCGCATGGAGGGCCAAGTCGACGGCCATCATCGAACCTTGCGAAAATCCCATCAGGACCAAGGACTCCCACGGCGCCCCGATGTCGCCAATGGCGGCTTGAAGGGTCGCGCGCGCCTTGGCCATTCCCGGCGGAGTGCCTGCGGATAAATCGCGAGGCTTGCCCGTGCGCTGGGCTTCCTCGAAGGACGCAACGTCGATCGGAAACCAAGCATGGCCTCCCCAATCCAGGACCTGCGGTCCTTCCAAAAATATCCAGCGCACGGGCCTGGTCACGGGAAACTCGGGCGCAAGCGGTGCCAAGTCGCGCATATCGGCGCCGTAACCGTGCAGACAGACGACGGTGAGCGCCTTGGAGTCCGCGTTGGGAAACTCGATTGCGTCGAGCTCCCCCAATCGCGAAAGTTTCGGCTCCGCGTTCACCGCTTTCCCTCCCGGCGCCCCCAATTCGATCGGCCCGGCCGATAACCCGCTTTTTTCTTGTCCGCAGCGGCGCCGGGCCTGTCCTTTAAATGCGTGTGCTCGTGGAAGTCCTTATCGGCGCGCGCGCGACGCGCCATAATCGCCTCGCGCGGCGGGTCGGTGGGGATCAAAGCGTCGCAGCCACTGCCGACCAAATCCCTGCGTCCGGCCTTGAGCAGCGCCTCGCGTACCTCGAAATAATTCTCGGGCTTGAAGAATTGCAGCAAAGCGCGCTGCAGCCTGCGGTCGCGCATGCCGCGCGCGATGGCCACCGGCTGTCCGGTGTCGGGGTTCTTGCCGGTGTAGTACATCGCGGTCGCCAGGTCGTGAGGCGTGGGAATGAAATCCTGGACCTGGTCGGGCTTGTAGCCGTTGCGCTTGAGGAATACGGCGAGCTCGATCATTTCCTTCAAGCCCGACCCGGGATGCGAGGCGATGAAGTAGGGCACGAGGAACTGCTTCTTGCCCGCGCGCTCGTTTTCCGCCGCGAATTTTTGGGCGAAATCTTCGAAAGTGTCGTGCGTCGGTTTTTTCATCAGCGCCAGCACGTCCTTGTTCACGTGCTCGGGCGCGACTTTGAGGCGTCCGCCCACGTGGCGCGCGGTCAGGTCGCGCATATACTCGGGCGACAGGCGCGCCAAGTCCATGCGAATGCCGGAAGCGACCAGCACCTTGTTCACTCCCGGAACCTCGTCGGCTTTGTTCATCAACTTGACCAGCGGACCGTGGTCGGTGCCGAGGAATTTACAGATGACCGGGCTAACGCAGGATAGGCGCTTGCAGATTTTCTCCACCTCGGGCTTCGTGCACCTCATCTGGTACATGTTCGCCGTGGGCCCGCCCAAATCGGAGACGACCCCCTTAAATTCCGGATCGGCCGCCATAGTTTTGAGTTCGGTCAGAACGCTGTCCGACGAGCGCGACTGGATCGTGCGCCCTTGATGGGCGGTTATTGAACAGAACGTGCAGCCGCCGAAGCAGCCGCGCATGATCGTGACCGAATCCTTGATCATCTCCCACGCGGGAATCGGATCGCGATAAGATGGGTGAGCCCGGCGCGTGTACGGAAGGCCGTAGTAATAATCCATCCGCTCCTGGGTCAGCGGCAGTCGCGGCGGTCTCACCACCACGGCGCGAGCGCCGTGTTTTTGTATGACGGTCTTGGCGTTGAAGGGACTGGTCTCGCGGTGAATCATGTGGGCGGCTTTTAAAAACGCGTCCTTGTCCGCCTTCACCGCCTCGAAACTGGGCAGTTCGACGACGTCGTCGCCCGTCGGAGCGATTTCGCTGGCGCCGAGCGCATAGGCCACACCCTTGAGATCCCGGCATTCCTTGATCGTCTTGCCCGCCTGCATGCGCCGGGCGATCTCGACGATATTCTCCTCGCCCATCCCGTAAACCACCATGTCCGCCTTGGAGTCCATCAGTATCGAAGGCCTGACCATGTCCGACCAGTAATCATAATGTGCCATACGGCGCAGGCTGGCCTCCACACCGCCGGCGAGCACGGGCACGCCGGCATAAGCTTCCCGCGCGCGCTGGCAGTAGGGAATCGTGGCCCGGTCGGGACGCAAGCCGATCTTGCCGCCCGGCGAGTACGCGTCGTCGTTGCGCACCTTGCGGTTGGCCGTGTAATGGTTGATCATCGAGTCCATGTTTCCCGCCGAGATCGCGAAAAACAGCTGCGGACGCCCGAAACGCTTCCACGGTTCGGCGCTTTTCCAATCGGGCTGGGACAGGATCGCGACGCGAAATCCCTCTTTTTCGAGCACGCGGCCAAGGATGGCCATCGCGAAGGAATAATGGTCGATGTAGGCGTCGCCGGTCACGAAGACGATGTCCACGGCATCCCAACCGCGCGCGTCCATTTCGGCGCGCGTCATCGGCAAGAAGCGAGGATCGATGCGGAAGGCGGGAGAAGACACTGCTACGTCCATTATCACATTTTTCACCTCCCTGCCGTCCGCGGCGTTTCTAAATTAAAAAATAAACTTTAATTTTTAAACACTTTTTAAAAGAGAACTCCTACAGAATCCGCAGACGGATTTTAAAGAACCGCATTCCATAATTTGCCCAGCGGAGGATTTATGGAGCTCACAAACGAGATGACGGGGTGGACATCGAAACGCGACGGGATCGAGCCGCCAACGAGCCCTGCATGGTGGTACCGCTTGTGGTTTTTCAAATTTTTCGGCGATGTTTATAAAAGCCTTAACGTGATCGCGGGAATCATTTAGGTTACGACGGAGAGCATTATGATTATGACAAGCGCCGATGTTGGTAAAAGGACTAAAACGCTGGAAGAAATCGCCCGCGCCTATGATTCGCCGCCGTGGTGGTACGATGTGCGCGGGTTTTTTATATTGACCTTCGCTTACCGCAGCACGCTGACCTATCAATTGCGGTTTTTCAGCCGAAACCTGGGCGACCAGCATTTGGAGGTCGCCGTCGGCTCGGGTTCCTTGCTCGATATAATCCTGCGTTGGGCGTCTTTTTTCGGAATTCGCCGCCCGCGCCGCATCGCGGGTATCGATTACGCGTTGCCGATGCTGGCGGGGGCCGTGCGAAGGTTCTTTGGGGACAAAAGCGTGGAATTGCACCACGGCGACGTCGCCGCGATGCCGTTTGACGACGAGGAATTCGACACGGCGAACATCGCCAACGCGATCCACTGCTTCCCATGTGTCGATGACGGGCTGCACGAGATTTTCCGGGTCCTCAAGCCCGGAGGCACGCTGGCCGTCAATGCGCTCTTATACGCGTCCGGTCCGCAACCACTGCGCGCGATCGCGCAGAGAATCAACGATTGGGGGACGCGTAAGGGAATATTGACGACCCCCTTCGATCGTGAGGACATCCTGCGCCGAGTTCGAGCCGCGGGTTTTGAAATCGCGAGCGAGGAGATTTCCGGAAACACCTCGAATTTCGTCGCGCGCAAACCGCAGCTGTAACGCGCGTCGTTTGGCGCATCGCGCAATCATGGTATGATGACGCTCGCAGTGGCGGGCGACCATATACATGAGGATTAGGACGCGGTTTTCCTTGGCATTCTTGGGAAATACTTTTTTGTCGCTGGCGTTATTTGCGGGAACGTATTATTACGTCCAAAAACGCGCCGCTATCGCGGCCGAGCGCGCGGGCGAGCTTCAGGCCGCGGAAAAGCTGGCCTCCGTCTGCCGGCTCATCGACCTTGCCGGCAGTCCAGCCGTGGCGGTCGATTATATCGAACAAGTCAAAAAAGAACCGTCCATTATTTTCGGCGTTTGCCTGGACGGCAGCGGCAAGGTCCAGGCGCATTCCGATCCCCGCTGGCTGGGTCGGACTTGGGGAGATATGCGCGACCTCGGCATGATGAACATTTCGTCACCGCAGTCGGTCGTCGTGGGTCAAGGCGATGGATCTTTAACGCGAAAATGGTTTTCCACAGTCACCATAGGTGGCCGGCGCGCGGGACTTGCCGTATTGGCATACGACGAAAATCGGGTCCAAGACAACATGCGCCGAAAATTCTGGGGAATGATGCGGGTTCCGGTCATGGTGGCTTCCATCACGTTCGCTCTTTCGGCTTTTTTCGCCCTCGCCTTGGCTTGGAACCTGTCGCAACCGATCGGCAAACTCGTCGAAGCGACTCGCGCCATCGGCAAGGGAGAGCTGGAAACACAAACGCCGATTGCTTCCCGCAATGACGAGCTCGGCGTTCTAGCGCAAGAAATAAACGTCATGGCCGCGCGGCTCAAGACATTAGATGAGCTGAAGCAGGATTTCGTCGCCAACGTCTCCCATGACCTGATCAGCCCGATGACGGCGATGTCGATGCTGGTGTCCAATATCCTGTCTGACAAGGAACGTTCTCAAATCCCCGCCAAATACCTCAATATCCTGATGATGGTCAAAGACTGCGCCACACGGCTGAGTATGCTGGTAGGCAACGTGCTCAGCGCGGCCAAGATCAAAGCCGGAAGGATGGAGTACCATTTGGCGCGCCTCGACTTGAAGCCTGTTCTGGAGAATATCGTATCGTTATACTCGATGCTGGCTGCAAGCGAGCAAATCGGGTTGACGGCAGAAATTCCTGACGTCTTGTCCCCGGTCCTGGCCGATGGGCAGCATTTGGAGCAAGCCTTGATGAATCTCGTCTCTAACGCGATTAAATTCACGCCCAGCGCGGGCAGCGTGACCGTATCGGCCGTCGAGCATCCCGGGGCGGTCGAAATTCGCGTCGTCGACACCGGCGCGGGGATCGCTCCGGAGGAAATGACCCATTTATTCGAGCGATTTTACCAGGCGGACATGTCCGCCCAGCGCCGGAAAAAAATCAAGGGCACCGGCCTGGGGTTGTCCATCGTTAAGTCATCGGTCGAGGCGATGGGCGGGAGAGTGGCCGTGAATTCGCAAATCGGCGAAGGAACGACTTTTTCCATTACCTTACCGGTCGCGCGAGCATGAGTCGCTCGGTTCTGATCGTCGACGACGACCCCATCGTCTCCCGGCTGACGAGCGCCACGCTCTCAGATGCCGGTTTTGCCGTGAAACGGGTCAAAAGCGTAGACGATGCCGTCGCGTTCATGAAAACGGCGTCCCCCGACCTATTCATTTTAGACATTAACCTCCCGGGCTTATCGGGATTCGATTTCCTAAAAATCCTGAGGGCCGACTCCGCGACAGCCGCCGTCCCGGTGATCATGCTCAGCGTTCATAAGGAAGAAAATTACAAAGTGCATGGCCTCGACCATGGCGCCGACGACTACGTGGTCAAGCCGTTTTCGTCGGAGGAACTGCTCTCCCGCGTTCGCGCCCTCTTGCGGCGCACGGAACGGACGTCCGTGCCGACCGAGATTTTGCAGGTCGCAGGCATCCGCCTGGAACTCCAGCGTCAGGAAGTCTTCGTCGACGGACGCGGCGTGAATTTGCGGCCGACGGAGCTCAAGATCCTGGCTCTCTTGATGCGACAACCGGGCTACGTGCTGAGCTACCGCCAAATCGCCGAGGCCTTGGCGGAGGGAGGCAAGGATTTAACCTCGGGCAACATCCACAACCATATCAACAACTTAAGGACCAAGCTCGGCGGCGCCGGCGAGCTCATCGAAACCGTCCATGGGACCGGCTACAAATTCGCCGAGCGTCGGCAATGATTTCTTAACCCCGCCGGTCTCGACAAGTAGCCGCTGTGGGTTTACACTCTACCTAGATGAGATTCGTCGTAGCTTCACTCCTCATGGCGTTAACCCAACTTCCGCAGTCAATACAGAATAACGCTGTAATTTCCTAGATCTGGTTTCAAAAGTTGGCACTACATTTGAGACACCAGATGTTCCGGAATTCGCATCCGTCTCGGCAGACCGATCCCCAGCCGCTGTAGAATGAA
>JANPGH010000057.1:0-2122 GCA_031423795.1 Elusimicrobiota bacterium
CTACGGGGCGCTGGGACCGAGATCGCCACTGAGAAAGGCAGTGACAATGGCAACGCGCAGTAAGGCGACCGCTTCCGAACTTGAGGCAGGCTACGGTGCAACTTTGGGAGCACGAGTGAGCCGAGAAGCGCGCACGGCGGCCCAGGGCCGCCTCGGCGTCTTGCGGTCGTTTGGGGGATACCTCGCTCATGATTTTCAGAACGGCGTGCGGGCGCGTCGGATGGACGAACACCGTGCCAAACGTGCCGGAATCAATTTTCTCGATCGGGCGAGCGCCGTCCCACAGGCTCGCCGAGCTGAGCCAGGAGGTCCGAAGCGCCAATTCGACGCGTCCTCGCGGGCGATCACGACGGACATAAGCGCCGATGGGACAAGAGATTTCAGAGGCGCCGCGGGAGACGCCGGAGCGCCGACGATGACACGGGGCACTGCCACGCCGAGTCCGACGCTCGGTTGATCAAGCGCCAGTCTCGCAGCCGAGGCTCCGGTGATTGCGCCACCCAACACAGCAATCAATAGAAGCGCCATCGTCAAATGATTCTAGCGCAAATTCGGCGCAGCGGATCGCAGCGCGGCTTCATTGCGGAGCTTCAGCCAGCCCAATCGATTCGCCGGAGATTTCGGCACGTCGAATCCTTTGTCCATTAGTCGGTCCCAAAAGCTTGCGACGGCACGGGCGTTGTGAAAATAAGAGTGCAGCGCATCGCGGGCGCCGTATTGGCGGGGCCATACCAACGGCGAAATGAGGATCTTCTCAATCCGACGCAGCCCGTTCTCGTAATCGTCGATTATTTTGTTACCCGACCAGCCCTTGGAGCCGGAATGGAACACGTCCACCTGGTCGAGGGTGATGAGCTGGTCCGCGGATATCCAAAGGAAGCGGCACAGCTCCGCGATTTCTCCGATTTCATAATTGACGTTGGACATATCGAAGGGAAGTCTGGACTGGGCGACCTGCAATCGTCGAAGCTGAGACAGGAGGGAGACAATCGTGCTTTCGCTTTTTGTGGCATCCGCATTCCCCGCCTCTCCTGGGAATTCCGAAGGCCCGACCACGATTTTGAGCGTTCGCGCATGGTCGTCGATATAAACATGGGTGCGGCCAGGATCGATCGAAGCCGACGATGCTTGAGAGCGGACGAGGAAATAGCCGTCGCGAATTTCGTGCGCATTGCCGCTGATCAGATGCGTGGGAGGAAAGTAATGCAGATTGATCGAGGGCAGGCCCAGGTTTTCGGCGATCCTAACAGCGGCGTCGTCGATATTTTTGGCGGCATTGCGGGCGCGCTCGACGGCGATCTGGGACGCGAGGACCAAGTGATTGCGCAGATCTGGACGATACACCTCGGCAAGGCCCGACAGCTCGCGCAACTCGAAGCGCGCCGCCTGCAGCTCCTCAGGGGAAACGAAAGGATTCAGCGTCGTGTCGACGGCTTTCCTCGCGCGTTGCGCGACGTCGATCAGCGCCAGATCGACGAGGTCCGGGGCGTCTTGACGTTTTTCATAAATCAACTCGAGGGCCGTTTTCAGCGGCGCCAAGAGCTGCCGCTGATCTCGGTTGTCGATATCCACTCCCTGGATTCGTTCGATCATTGTGGGGCCGTATTTCGACAGTCGACACGAGTCAGTTGTCAAAAGATCGGCGACCAAGCGCTGAATGTGGCGGGCTTCGATCAACGAGACCGGCGATCTGTCCCTGTCCGGGAGCCTTGCGGTCAGCGGCAGCACCGTGACCTTGGCGGCAGCGGCGTTTTGAGAGACGCAGAAGATCATCACCGCCGAGACGGGGGCGAGAAGGCGGCTCATTCTTTGTCCCATATGTTTTTGGGTCGAGACTCCCGCACTTGCACGTCAGTTGTGAATTGGAGCGGCAAATCGCGTCCCTCGACCGCGTCCTAAGAATTTAGATGAAATTGAGTTGCCCTGCCTGAGCCATACGGCCCAATTTGTTTGGGCATTAAGTCCTATCTCCATCAGAAGGAGTAACAGCGCGCTCATCTGAAGTCCGATTACGAGGACTGCAGCTTGGGTTGTCGCGTTGGCGAGAGGTGTGCGATCTGCGGTGGCAATGTGATCTGCCTGCCCGTGCGCAAATGCTCCTGAACCAGGAACAGAAGCGTGT
>JANPGH010000058.1:0-3882 GCA_031423795.1 Elusimicrobiota bacterium
TTTTGCAGTTAACTGCAAAAACTGCAAGCCTGACCCCCCCCTCTCGGGCTCCGTAAAGCTACCGACGTAAGACTGACTTTTAAATTTGTAAATTGCGGGCATGAAGACCATATCTCTTGCCGCCGCCGTCGCTTGCGTTGCCGCTATCGCCTCAGCCGAGACGGGCTCCGCAAAAATCACGGGCACTGCTTCGGGTTCGGCCGTCTCCGGAAACGTGTCCTTCGAGGACACCGCCGCCGGCCTTAAAGTCTCCGCTGCCGTGCACGGATTGCCTCCTGGAGCACACGGTTTTCACATTCACGAGTGGGGCACGTGCGAGGATTCGGCCAAAGCCGCCGGAAGTCACTTCAACCCCGCCCACGCCTCACACGGCAAGGCTCTCAAGGACGGTCCGGAGAAGGCGCACGCCGGCGACATGGGTAACATCGTCGCCGACGCCAAGGGCGATGCGACGCTTAACGCCGTCATTCCCAGCGTCGCCTTGAACGGCGGTAAGTTCCCCGTCATCGGTCGCGCTGTCGTCATCCATGAGAAGGTCGACGACTTCTCCCAGCCCGTCGGTAATGCCGGAAACCGCGTCGGTTGCGGCGTGATCGGCCTTACCGGACCCGCGGCCAAATAGGCCCTCGGGACCCTGGCCCTAAAGACTTCGCCTTCCTAGGATCTCTGACCCTAGGGAATTAATGCTCTATACCCCATCCTAGGGGGGTATGAGGCCGCATGCTTACATCGCTTCATGGGTTCTCTTCCTCACGGCTCTGCCGGCATCGGCAGGCACCAGGCGCGTGCCGTATGCTCCTCCGGGACAATTCTCCCTGTTTGCTGTAGCAACGCCGCCTGTCGCTCAGATGAGTACGCTGCCGACAACAGTAAAGACCGCCCCTTCGGACCTGGCGATCGACTCTCCTAGAAAAGGAGCCGCCGCCAAAATTAGTCAGGCAAGTATGACCATCTGGGCAACGGCGATGCATCCCGAAGTTAAACATGCTCTCGATGCCGGAGACGCTCGCGCCTTCTTCGAAATGAGCGTCAAACATGGTTACGAACCCCCGCACGACGACATCCAACACGATTTATTGATGGCGGGAGCAGATATCGTGGAAGCCAACCATCAGGCTGACGAGGCCGCGATACGATCCGCTGGCATTCTTCGCCGAGCTCGTAAAATGAATTTTGCGCTCTTTGGCGAGCTAGTCGCAGCCCACCCCGACCTTCCCGAACCACCATACCTTGGTTGGAACATAAAACTCCTCATTCTCCAAAGCGCAGGTTATGACACCATCATTGGCGCGGGCGGAATACATATTCCGATCACGGAGGCGCGCCCGGCGCAGATCGGCCGAGTTTTTGCCTCCGTTCTCAAGCGCTACAAGAGCCAGGAGCGTTAAGTCGCGACCAGGCGGAAAGCGACGCGGGCCGCGCTGATCGCAAAATCCAGGTCGCGATCGGTGTGGGCATAGGAAACGAAGTTCGCTTCCCATTGCGCGGGCGGCAAGTACACGCCGCGCTTGAGCATCGTATGGAAGAAGCGGCCGTAAGCCTGTTTATCGGCTTTAAGGGCCGAAGCGTAATCAGTGACGGGATACTCCGCGAAAAAAGGCGTGGCCATGGAGCCTGCGGATTGAATGCGTAGCGAAACGCCGGCCCTGTTGGCCCCGTCACGCAGGCCTTCGGTCCAATACTCGCCGAGCTTTTCCAAGCGCGGGTACGGATTTTCCGAGCGCAACAAGTCGAGCGTAGCAGTACCCGCGGCAACGGCGACGGGGTTCCCAGAAAGGGTGCCCGCTTGATAGGCGGGTCCTTCCGGGGCGATCATCGACATCACATCCTTGCGCCCGCCGTAGGCCGCGAGCGGCAGGCCGCCACCGACGATTTTTCCCAAAATGGTCAAGTCAGGCTTTATGTTGAATAAGGTCTGCGCGCCGCCGTAACAAAGGCGAAAGCCGGTGATGACTTCGTCGAAGATCAGCAGGGACTTTTCGCGCGTGGCGAGTTTGCGCAATCCCGCCAAGAATCCGTCTGCGGGGAAAACCACGCCCATGTTCGCCGGGATGGGCTCGACGATCACCGCCGCGATCTTGCCTTTGTGTTTTTTAAAAGCAGCTTCGACGGCTCTCAAGTCGTTGAAGGGGACAACGATCGTGGTCGCCGCGAAGGCCGCGGGCACGCCCGCCGAGTCGGGGATTCCCAGCGTGGTCGCCCCGGAACCGGCGGCGACAAGCAGGCTGTCCACGTGGCCGTGGTAGCAGCCGGCAAACTTAATGACCAGGTCGCGCTTGGTATAGGCGCGCGCGGCGCGCAGCGCGCTCATGTCGGCCTCGGTGCCGGAACTGGTCATGCGCAGCAGCTCCATCGACGGGAACGCCTTTTGGATCCGTTCCGCCAGCTCGACTTCGGCCATGGTCGCCGCGCCGAAAGTACTGCCTTCCTCGAGCGCGCGCTTGGCCGCCTTGACGATCTCGGTGCGCGCGTGGCCGAACATCAGCGGCCCCCAAGAGAGGCAAAAATCAACATAACGTTTCCCGTCATCGGCGTACAAATACGCGCCGGAGCCGCGCTCGACGAAAAGCGGCGTTCCGCCAACTGATTTGAATGCCCTCACTGGAGAGTTCACGCCGCCAACCAGGGCTTTGCGCGCGCGTTCGAAAAGGGCCCGCGCGTTGATCGTCTTTTTCTGCCGACGCTTGGTCAGGACAGCCACCGGGCCGCCTCGAGCGCGTAGTAGGTCAGGATGAAATCGGCGCCCGCGCGCTTGATCGAGGTCAGCGACTCGAGTGCTACCTTGCGCTCATCGATCCAGCCCTTGGCCGCGGCGGCCTTGATCATCGAAAATTCCCCGGAAACCTGGTAGGCGGCCGTCGGCACTCCAAAGCGGCGCTTCACCGCGCGCAGCACGTCCAGATAAGGCAGCGCGGGCTTGACCATCACCATGTCCGCCCCCTCGGCGATGTCTAATCTAACCTCGCGTATGGCCTCAAGGACGTTCGCGGGATCCATTTGATAGGTCGAGCGGTCACCGAAGGCGGGTGGCGACTCGGCGGCCTCGCGAAATGGTCCATAAAAGGCCGAGGCGTACTTGGCCGCGTACGCCAAAATCGGCTTGTCTGGGAACCCGGCTCCATCGAGGGCAGCGCGCACCATGCCCACCACGCCGTCCGTCATTCCCGAGGGCGCGATGATGTCAAACCCCGCCTGGGCCTGGCTGATCGCGGTCATGGCGGCCAGCTCCAGCGTCGGATCGTTGAGCACCTTGCTGTCTTTGACGATCCCGCAATGGCCGTGATCGGTGTACTCACAAAAACAAAGGTCGGCGATCAGAATGAGGTTCGGGTATTTATCCTTGATCGCCTTGGCCGCGCGCTGAACGATGCCGTCCGCGGCATACGCCCCTGAGGCCTTCGCGTCTTTGGAATCCGGTATACCGAACAAGATCAGCGCGGGAACACCTATCTTGACCGCCTCGCCCGCGGCCTTCACCGCAGTATCCACCGAATATTGGAAGTGTCCGGGCATGGACGAGATCGCCCGCTTCTGGCCCTTCCCAGAGCGCACGAACAGCGGCAACACGAAGTCGCCGGCACCAAGCGTCGTTTCGCGCACCAACGCACGTAGGGCGGGAGACGTTCGCAGGCGGCGTAGGCGTGTCGTCGGGAATGCCATTAGCGGATTTTACCAAAAAAGCCTCCCCCCGCTTGCGCCAGACGCCATGTCCTGTTATGCTTTGCGGCAACCGCTATGAAA
Source organism: Elusimicrobiota bacterium (assembly GCA_031423795.1). Taxonomy (GTDB): domain Bacteria; phylum Elusimicrobiota; class Elusimicrobia; order UBA1565; family UBA9628; genus GWA2-66-18. The sequence continues at coordinate 3,742 of JANPGH010000058.1, forward strand.
AAAGGGTCTTCATCCCGGCGAGTGGGTGAAATCGGCGTAAAAAGCGCGGTGCTCTCGACGAAGAAATAGCGTTTAAGGCGGTCGCAAAATCTGGCACGATTGCCGGATGCGAAAACAGCGATGCCTGCGAGATGCCTACCA
>JANPGH010000059.1:0-20222 GCA_031423795.1 Elusimicrobiota bacterium
ACACGCTTCTGTTCCTGGTTCAGGAGCATTTGCGCACGGGCAGGCAGATCACATTGCCACCGCAGATCGCACACCTCTCGCCAACGCGACAACCCAAGCTGCAGTCCTCGTAATCGGACTTCAGATGAGCGCGCTGTTACGCGCTGAATATCGCCTAGGTCCAAAGACCTAACTACGGACGGGTCCGAGGCTCCTCTCCACAAAACCATTCCAACTCTACACTCATCGTATGCGTGCTTTGATTTTAACGGCAGGTTTGGTGGCGTATGCAGCGGCGGCGAGAGCCCAAAATCTCCTGCCGTTCAGCGGCGACTGGTTCAGCAAGCAGGTTTATTCCACTACTATTCTTCCCAACAATGGGATTATCACGATAATGCGCTTGCCCTCAGGCAAGATCGAGGTCATCAGAGGCGAAGAACCTGTGCCGCGATTGGCCCCGGCAGCGAGGGTGTCCGATCTCGCTTTGAAACCAGCAAAAGATTTGATCGCTCAGCGCGTTCGGCCAAAGCAACGAAAATCTCCGCGCCGCGCGCTACGACAATTGGAAGACGTCAAGACGAAGAAGCGCTGGCGTTAGAAGCGCGCACGCAGCGAATACTGGAAGACATCGCCCAACAAGCCGCCGGGCGACCAGCTGAATTCGACGTTCAGGCCCTTCCACTCGACGCCAAAACCCCAAGACGTGCCGCCAAAGGCGCTGTAATCCCCGCGCGGGGAGCGCCACCCGGCGCGGGCGAAGGCCGAGACGCCTTCGATCATAACGACTTTTCTTTCCAAGCCGAGAGCGAGAATGGTGGCGTCGTAACGGGGTTGATCGATCTCGGCGACAAATATCCAATTCTGACGCCACCGCCATCCCCCCCCGATATAGCCGACGGTGGGGAACGGATCGGAGCCTGAACCCAAGGACAGCCGGCCGTAAGCATTGCGCACGCCGGCGCCCGCCGACCAGGCCTCTTCGCGCCACAGGCCGCCGAAATCTCCGGTGAAGGCGCCGCCTCGCGTCGCGTCCAAGCTCTGCTCGACGTACTTGAATGTCCCGCCGAACGCCAGTTTCTCATCGATGGCGCGGCCGTAGGACAGGGCGAACGCGCGGTTGCTCGCCGAGAACGACCCGGTCGGCTCGTCGGTTTCGACGGCGCCGCGGCGATCGATGTTTGGGGCCGTGAGGCTGTACACGGACGCCGCGGCCACTCCCCATTCACCCGGCGGCAAACCGCGGTCCGTCCAGGCGAGAACCGGCACGCTTAAGACGGCGTAATCATAGTTCAACGCGTCGTACCGGGGCTCGCGGCCGGCGGCGGCCTCGATGCGTGTCAAGAAACCCAAACCCGCCGGATTGTAGCTCGCGGCCAGCGCGTCGTCGGCGACGCCGCCGAACGCCCCTCCCATCGCGGACTCACGCGCGCCGGGGTTCAGCGTCAAGAAAGCGGCCGACGTCGTGCCTTTGGCGCTTGATCCGAAAGCCGCGGCCGAACCGCGTGCGAAGAAGATGAGGACGACCAGAACGATGCTCTTCATTTGAGCACCGCCATTTTGAAGGTTTTGCGTTTGCCGCCCACGTCGATCAGGCCGATATACAAGCCACTGGCGACCTCGGACCCGCCGTCGTTACGGCCATCCCAGGCCTGATAATACACGCGCCCGCCAGCCAAGGTTCCCAAGTCAATTGTGCGCACGATGCGCCCGGTCACGTCGAAAACGCGCAAGCTGGCGCCGCCGGAAAGTTCGGGAGGAACGGACACGCGCACCAGCGTGCCGCGCACGGCTGGCGAGCCGCCGCCGTGGATTGTGGTCACAGTTTTGACGCTGAGGTCGAACGGGTTGGGGAAATTGTAGGCGTCAAGTTGACCGCCGCCATAATCGGAGCCAACGATGGAGGCTAATCCGCTATCGAGCAAGACATATGTCGAGAAATGCCGCACGTTGAGCGTCACCGTTCGCGCGCTGCGGTCGAGAATGATTGCCGAGCCGGCCGCGTCGGCGGTCAAGATATAGGCCCGGGCCGCCGGATTCCACCAATACACGTGCAGCCGTGCGGGATCGGCGACCGCCGTCGAATACGAAAGCGTCAGTTGCGCGGGACGCGCGAGTGTCGCCGGCAGCCCGGCCGCCAACGACACGTCGTAATAGGGGCCCGCCGGAGTGACGACGGGTGCGGCCGCGGCATAAACGGCGGGTGACACCGCGCGCGTGAAAGTAACGGCGACGGCCGACGCGGCGTCCACGCCGAACGCACCGCGCGGCAACACCACGCGGCCGCCGTCACCGTCCAGGGTCAGCGCCCCACCCAGCCCGTTCATCAGCGTCGCGCGGGAGAATCCGTCCCCAGAAAGCTGTACGAGGGTCGTGGCACTCGCGATCAACTCCCGGCCCGTCGGCGACGTTGAGTTCCAATCGATCGCCGCGAGCGGCGCGCTAGCTTGAAAAACGGCCGACGACTCGCCCATGCCGGGGTTGTAAACGGCCGTCACCGCGAGCCGGTCGGCCATCACGGTGCCTTCCGTCAATGCTCCCGTCGCCGCAGCCGTGGCCAGAATCAAAGACGCGTCGGAATCCGAGGAATAGCGGGAACGAATTGGACTGGGGAAACGCGCGCTGATATTCCAAAGGGAACCGTTACGCGTGCCGCGCATCGCCACCGGGCCCGGCGCTGGTCGCAGTGTCAAATTGAGGACGCGCGCAGTGACGCTGCTCGTCAACACGAGCGCGCCCGCCTCAGGTGGGACGGTCGCAAATCCGCCGGAGTCGATGATCAAAACACGGTAGACCTTGCCGATGCTCAGTCCACCGAAAGAATATCCGACCACGGACGCGCCCGTCGGATCCGGTCGTAGCGCACCGTAAACGAATTCCGACGAATCGGGCGTCAGAGCTGCGATAGCCGTGACCTCGCGATTGGCCGGCGCCGATCCGTCGGGCATCCGTAATGCGCCAGACAGACTCGCTCCAGCGCCGAGATTCAATACGCCCAAATCCACGCTCGCCGTCGTCACCACCACGCTGCGCACGACCGAGCCTTGTCCGACTGCCGTCGCCGTAAGGCGATAGGATCCGATCGCGACGGCGGGAATGACGAAAGATCCGTCCGGCAGCGTGCGCAAAGCCAGGTCAGCTGCGGGATCGTCACCCGGCGAGACGCCACCCGCCTGTAAGGTCACGGCCGCCCCGGGGGCGATCTCGTCGCTCGGTCCCAGGGAGGATGTCAAGAGGAGCCCTGTTGCCCCAGCTATACGGCCGATAATGGTCGATGCCGCGGGGCTCAAAGCGAAATCCACGACCGCGCCGCTCGAAACGTCGACGGACAGCGCCCGCTTCATTGCATAAGGCGGCAACGCTTGGCCGGAAACTAATATTCCGCGGGGCGCCGCCGTCACGTCAAACCAATGTGCCGAGGGATCCAGTCCGCGCAATAAATACCGGCCCGACGCGTCAGTCTCCGCGCACAAATCGGCGGCGACCGCTCCAGGAGCTGCCCCGCCGGTAGCGCTCGGTCGTGCGCAGACGCGAAGTTCCGCCACCGCGCTTGCGTCGCGGATGTCGGTCACTCGGCCAGAGACTAACGTGCCCGCGAACATCACGACGACGCCCAAATCCACTGCCTGTCCCTCAGCGACCGAAACCGCAGAGACCCGGGCTGGCGCCAAGGCCAAGGAACCAGCACCTAAGGCCGCAGCACTCGTCGGAGCGGAGAACATCGCGTCATAAAGTCCGGCGGGAAGCCCGTCGAACACGAGGCGACCGAGAGCATCGACAATGGATCCGTCCGGAGCGATGCGCGCGGGGAAGGCGCGATTGCCGGAATAAAGCACGGCTTTGAATCCGGGCGGCAATAGTCCGGCGTCCTCATGAGTGATAAGCGACACTTGCTCGGTGCCGTCCGGCTGCAGTTTCACGACGGCGATTCGAGCGCGGATCACACCGGCAGGCGCGACTGACAAGCGCAGCCCAGTCACATCGGCGCCAGCCACCGTCACAACTCGAGTGGGCGCGGCCCAGGCGCGCGTCGCCGCAACATCCTCGGCGGCCCAAGAATATCCGCCGTCCGCGATCCCGTCGAAATCAAATGACGCAGCACCATCGGCCGGCGGTGCTACGATCGCGGCGCGGACTTCCACTCCCCCAATCCCAATGAGCGCGACACGGAATTGCCGCCCCGCAGGCAGGCCTGGCGGCGCGGATAAAGTTCCAGAGACGCGCCAGCCTCGGCCGAGGCGCGGCTGCAACGTGACTCCCCCCGCGCCGATGGTGATGAGCTGAGAGTATTCGACGGCCTCGTTGCCGTTGCGCGGATCACCGTCGAGATCTCCGGGAATGCGCAAGAGGTAATGGCCGGGCTGAACTCCTGGCGAGAATGAGAACGAACCGTCGGCTGCGATCGGCGCGGTGATGGCGACCGCGGTAACCGCCGCCGATGAAGGGTTAAGCGCCGCGCATGAGCCGACTCCGCCGGGTGCGCGCGGCAATACGTACGCCGTCGCGGCGTTTTCATAGGCGATAAGTTCTGCGCGCAAAGTCGGCCGTATGAAGGGATCCTTCGATCCGAGATGACAGAGCGCCACGCCGGGGACCGCCGACAGCACACCGGCGGCCGATGTCGCGATCACTGAGTAAGGCACGCCCGCCGCCATGGTGGTGATCGCAATCGGACCGCTGACCGCCAACGACCCGCGCGCGGAGACCGACGAGGCGGTCAAATCGAGCGTCAAGGACGCCGTCGTCCCGTCGATGAGTAACGTCCGCCCGAAAGCCCATGTGCCGGACGGCAAATACAGTCCCGCCACCCGCAGGGCGCCCGGAGGCAGGGCGGGAGTAAAAAACGTGGCACTTGAGCACCCATACTGCGCGAACGCGCCGCCACCAGTTATGGCCGTCGCATCGCCGTATATTCGAGCAAGTCCGTCCGCAGTCTCCAGCGTCAGTCCTAACGACGTCCAGGTCGTGGTCGAACGGCAAGCGCCGTACAGCAGCGTGGGCAACTGCGCGGTCACCCTCGCGCGCGCGTCCGCGCGGTTGAGCGAGACCGTGGCCGACGATGTTCCGACGGTCGGAACTGAAACGACGACGCCACTGGCCGGATAGAGCGAGAACCCCGGCAGCGTCGCATGCAACGTCCATAAACCCGGGGTTAGGCCCGTAATGGTAAATGACGCTTGCGAAGAAATCGAGGAACTGCTCATGCGTACGCGCGTCGAACCGCGATCAAGCGTCGAAAGCGCCAGGGCTTCCACCGCCACGTCGAACCCACCGGTGGGACACCCTCCGGGTGCGCCGCCCGAACCGGCGTAACACTGTGTCGCCGCTCCACTGTCACCGAGCACACGCAGTGTTCCAACAATCGATCCGCCGATGCCGAGCGTGAGATCGGGCGCGGCGACGTCGATCGCGTCAGCAACGATGATCGTGGCCGCAGTCGATAGGAAACCCGCAGCCGATGCCCGCACGCTCCATGTTCCGGGTTCGAGTCCATAAAGGACGTACGGCGCGCTCGATGCCCCGACCAACGGCGGCGACGAGGAAATAAGAACGCTCATAAACGCGGTCGGCGTGGCACTGACGCCGCGTGTGGCCTGGATCGATACGGTCAACGGCGCCGAAATCGTTGACGGCAAGACTACCCAGCCGGTCGCTCCCGCGACCTTCGACAGCGGAATGAAAAAATCTATGCCCGACGAGCCGAGGTTCAGGTTGGCGATCGTCGTCGATATGCGCAGGTCCGGCACATCCACCTCGATGTTATAGATTCCAGGAGCAGCATAAGCCGCACTCCAAGTGCTCGCCGCCCGGCCGAACAAGGGGCCCGCATCGTCGGACGTAGCGGCACCCGTCGAGAACCTTAAGGGGCCTGCAAAAGCGACGGACCCATCAGCGTAGCGTCCGACATACCCGCCGATCGCGTCGAACGGCGACGGCACCGAAAGCATCGCGGCCAAGCGCAGGCGCGCGGCCGAGGGCATCGTAATCGAGCCGAGATCGGCGACGGGCCAGGTCGCGGCGGGAGCGGCGATGGAAGAAGACAGCGTCACTCCAATTGATCCCACTCGCGTCGCGGTCGTAGCAAAAAGCAAGTACGCCTGTCCGGTGCGCAATCCTTGAAGGACAAAATAACCGGTCGAGGAGGCCACCGCAAAAGCGCCTTCGCCTGCGCCGGGGCCCAACGCACGCACCTGTGCGCCCGCGGCCGCGGCGCCAAGCCGTCCGGCATAACCCGCGGTTTGGGGGACTACAGCCTCCAAGGTCGAATCAACGGACACTCCACCTCCCGCCCGCAGCCGCAGACGATAATGCCCCGCCGGTGCCATGCGCGGGGGAACGTTAGTTATCCGGTCAACACCATCCCAGACCAAAGTGATTGGTCGGGTCGCGTCGCCGAAGCCGTTGGCTCGGAAAACGGGGCCGCCGAAATTGACCGCATCGGTAGACAGGATCGCGTCCCACGATAGGTCCGGATCCGAAAGCGTAAAGGTGATCCTCATTGGATAAGCGTCCGGCGTCGCCGAGGAAAGAATCGCGCTGGTAGCACCCGCGATGAGCGTTCCGGTGTCGATCGAAGCCCCCATGAACGTTTCGGAGCTGCCCGGCAGAGCGATCGCGCGCATCGCGATCACTGCCGTATTAGTGGTAATCACCGGGAAAACGACGGAGGCACGTAAGTAGGCGAGCGGCGCGTTCGTCGATGTCGTCACGGAGAACATCTGCGAGTAAGACACGTTGAGCGGCAGGATGACCGTGGATATCACGACGTTGCTCGAGGACATGAAAATGGCTCCTGAATCGACGGTGAACCCGGCTCCGTTGGCAACGACGACGGCAAGTGTCGCCGCGCCAGACGATACGCCGAGATTGTCGTTGCCGCATTGGTCGACCACCTTCAACTGCATGTTTTGGGATCTTTGCGCCGGACCCAAGTTTAGAGGGTCCTGCTCCTTGAAAGCCACGAGCCTCGTTTGCCCCGCATTAAGGCTGATGAATGGCTGTGTTGAAATGGGAGCCAAGGGCGCAGTAGCGTCGGCGGTCGACCACAGTCCGAAGGTCTGAACGCCCCGCCCCCCCCTCGACAAAGGCGGCATCCCGGTGTAAACGAAGCTGATTTGTTCTCCGGGAAGGAAGCTCGCGGCAGAATTGGTCGCGACTTGCAAGAGCAGCCACTGCGCCCCTAACGCCTGTGTCCCAAAGGCAGCTGGACTCACCGTGACAATCGACGATCCGATAACTCCGACTTGTGACGTCGAAATCACCGTCCAGTATCCGAATAACGGCGGATTTTGCGACGTAACTCCCACCGGCAGGCTCCATCCCGCGGGAACGCGGACCGCGACCGCTCCACCCGGATTGATCCCCGCCCCAGCGACGACGTAGGTCAACGAGGCCGTGATCACCTGACATCCGGACGTCGAGGATGCGACCATTGTCGCACTTCCCTGCCCTGAGCGCGCGCCGTACGACAACGCGGACCGGTCAACGACGAAGGTACTCGAGGTGACGCCGAAAAACCCGGTTGGGTCCTCGACGATCGCGACGGCGGCGTAATGTCGACCGCTGGCCAAGGCCGAATCCGGAATTGGATTTGACCATGAAGTCGAGGCGGAGAGTGGAGCCGCCAAGGTCGAGGTTGAAAAAACCGCGACCGCCGACAGGAAGCTCGCGCCGCCGTCAAAATGGAATCCCGTCTCCAGCTCGGTCAAGTCGACGCGCACAAGCGAGATCGAGGAACTATCCGACGCCGTGCCAGCGATGAACCCACTTAGAGTCGCCACAGACGCCCCATTCGGGATATAAAACGCCGCCGTCGGACTCGAAATACTGGGCGGGGTCACGCCGAATACGCTACTGGTGGCCGACAAGACGTTGAACTGGGTGATGTCGGTCGCGTTGATCGTGAACAGTCCTGTGCTGAAGAAAATGAATCCGCCGACATTGGCTGTTCCGCCTACCAGCGCGGGCGGCGACGGCAGGGTCGCCGATGAGGCCGAGGACCTTAGCGCAAACGAATGGGTGACCATGTCGATGATGTTCCAGTACGAATCGACCGCGCGCACCGTCGCTGCGAAGGCAATGCCCCTAACGCGCGGCCACGCGTAACCCGAATGGCCAGTGACGGATCCCGGAGTCGCGACCTCTCCGGGCATGATGATTTGCAGCCGCGACAGACCCGACGGGATGATCGAACCAGTGGAGAGACCGGAGCCGAAATTCGTCGTTGCGATGAAATGTGTGGACCGCGGACTCGGTTCGGCGACATATGGTGTCACGAGGAATGCGGTGCTTCCAGTGGACAGGACTTGCGGACCGCCAAGCGACGCGTACGCGTCGTCGCTGGTGAGAGTGACGATACCTGTCGAGGTGGACAAATCGTACCTCGACGATACGGCCAGCACGGTGATCGTTATCGGCACGCCCGCTGTTGACACCAGAGGAACCCCGGTTTTTCCGGGAGGCATCGTTGGAGTGAAGGTCTCGCCAGGCAGCAACACCAATATTTGCGAGAAGAAATTCCAATTCACATTACCGCCACCGTCAACGCTGCGGCCGTCGTTGGCCTCGATGGTTCGCCCCCGCGACGCGTCGGAGTCGACGGCGGTTGTCGCGGTCACGCTCGATACCGAGGTTACTTTCAAGTACCACGGACTTCCGGGGTTTGAGGACTGCACGCGTAACAAGCCGCCACCGACCGGAGCCAAATGGAAATCGGCAAAGGTAAACTGCGCCCCCGCTGCGAAAGTCAGCGTTCCCGCCGTGGCGTCGGTGAACACGGTCGCAGTGGTCGGTGTCAGCAATGTCGCTGCGGGGACGTTGGTGGCCAAGCCATCGAACGTTCCACTGCCGTAGAAAGCCATGGTCTGCGATGGCCGCCCGCCGGACGCGCCGTCAAGAGTCACGGTGCTCCCTTGGCTCGAGAAGGACGCCGCCGTGGACAGGAGCACGGTTCCTTGAAGACGCACATTCCCCGAACCCGCCCGGAACAGTCCCGTCGAGACGACGAAATCCCCCCGCGCCAGCATGTCGGACGTCAGCGTCACCGTCGAGGCATTTAAGTCCGTGAAATGCCAGAGCGCGTGGGCGCCGGAGCGCAGCCTCAACGTCTGCCTCGAGGAACCGACCAGCGCCACCGTTCCCGTAGACGCGGTACCGAAATCGATGACGCCCCCCGTCTGCAGGAAATCTCCGCCCACGTTAATGGTCACAGCTCCGCTCGGCGAAAGGGTTCCGCCTTCGTGCACGAGATGTTTGGTGATATTGAGGTTCGGTGCCCGGAATGTGTCGCTCGAAGTATTAAGGCTCACGCGAAGCGTGCCGATCGTCGTCGTCGACAGGAATGCTCCGTGCGTTCCCGAGCCTTCGAACACCAGCCAGGAGTTGGCGACGTCACCGGCATACGTCCAATTGCCTCCCGCGCTCGGCCGGAAATCCGCGCTGCCGCGGAACGCGATCGTAGATCCGCCTACTGGCGCGACCAAGGTCGCCCCGGTGCGGATGTCGAACGAGGTTCCCGCCCCGCCGACGTTGAGGTCCCCCAGAAGTATTGCGGTGATTCCGGTGTCCAAGGTTAGCTTCGCGTTGACCACACTTCCCGCGCCAATAGTGATTGGTCCCGTCGGCTGCCAAAGGACCTGGTGCGTGGCATTAGTCGCGTAATACGTCGACAGCGCCGTGTCATAAGACGAACCGGCTACCGTGACGATGCTTGTTCCGCCATTGAAGACGGCGCCCGGCATAATCTTGAAGTTGGCGACATTCGCGTTCGCGGTGAAGTAAGCTCCATAAGGCCCGTAATGCGCGACGACCACATCGCCGAAGGTGGGAAAATTAATGGTCTGCGTCGAACCGGTCCCATTGAAGATCACCGTCGAACCGGTCACCGTCAAGATGATGCCGGAATGGATCATCATGTCTCCACCTATGGTCAGCTTCGCCCGCGTGTAGACAAGATTGCCCGCGTCCCAATGGAAGCCGTCCATCGTGGTCAGCGTGCTCGATATCGTAATTTGGGCCGTGTTCGCGGCGCGGAACGTTCCGAACGAGTTTCCGACAAGCTGGGTGATCGTCTGCGGCCGCGAACCATCGAACACGGATATGTTCGTGCCGCCCAAAACGACCGCGCCGAGACTTTCGGTCCAATCCCCGCGCACCGACAGATTAGAGTTGGAAAGATTGAAGGTACCGGATTGAATGACTGCTCGGCCGGCGATGACGACGCGAGTTGACAGCTGCAGTACCGCGCCGGCATTGTCCACGTTGACGTTGTCGAAGTTCCCGCCCGCCGCAACCGTCTGTGTTCCTGTCGTCGCGCGGAACGCGACCGTTGACCCCGTCATCGTCTGGGTGCCGTAAGAGTCCCAACCTCCGCGGACTTCCAAGCGGCTGGCCCCGACGGTGAGCGTCGTTGCCGTGTCGACCAATACGCCGCCCATGAGCGCGAACGTCCCTCCGTTTCCGACCACCAAACGCAGTCCACCGACCGCGGTGTTCGAAACACGCAACCTTCCCAAGACGCCGGGCCACGGAGTCCATGTCTGGGTTGAAATACCGGCCGCGGCGAACGTCGCCCCGGTGGACGCGTTCACCGATCCTCCGCCCACGAACGGCCCGTCACCTTCGAAACGAATCGTTCCGGTTGATAGCGAAAGGGTCGACGTTCCCGCTAGGTTAATTTGATCGGCCACGGTCAACGCTCCGGTTACTGTCGCCGTCGCCGCGGCGAGCCCGGAAATGTTGAGTATACCCACGCGCGCGTCGGAGAACGAGGCCGCCACCGACGCCCCGATGCCCGCCAGTGTCAGCGATGATCCCGAGAAATCGATACGTCCGCCGCTTTGGGATAAATCCCCGCCGACCGACAAATATAAGCCGGGACTGGACGTCATGGTCCCCCCCGCCATTGAAAAAGTTCCCGTGATCGCCATCGGCACGTTCAGCAGGACAGAGGATCGGTACGTCGCCACGAGCGCCGCCGAGCCAACCGAAACCGAGTTCAAATCCCAAAGACAAGCGACCGACGTCGACGAACTTCCGAAAACTATCCTCTGACCGTCGACGGGTAAAAGTCCCAAGTTCCAGTTCAGCGCATCCGTGGCCAATCCGCCGCTGCCCCCGCCGGACCAATGGCGCGGGTCCGCGTATAAAGCGCCCGCAACACCCGCAATGCCGACCACCGCACCCCCACCCGCGGCTCCCGCGTTCACCTGCAGCGTCAACGTTGACCGCAATACGCTCCACCCTGAGGTCTCCCGGATCCAGATGAATCCTCCGCCGGCGCCGCCGCCGCCTCGGCTAATGGCCGTCCCACCGGCGCCGCCGGAAGCGCTGAGGCGCCCAGCTCCATTGAGAACCTGCGTCAATATAACGATGCCTCCGCCGGCGCCGCCGCCGGCGCCGAATCCGCCGGCACCTTCGCCGTCGATTCCGTCGGCTTCGATGAGTCCGTCGATCGTGGCTGTCGTCGCGTAAATCGCCAGCAAACCGCCGCCGCTGCCGCCCACACTGCTCGCAGATCCGCCGCCGCCGCTTCCGGCTTGGCTGGGCGGTTGCGCGTCATAAGCGCTTCCGGCGTTGGCGGCACCCCCGCCCGTTCCTCCGCCGCCGGCGTGACCGCCGCCGCCGCCGCCCGAAATTCCGCCGCCCACTCCGCCGGCGCCGGGACCGGAACCGCCGGCGCTCAAGGCCCCGCCCGAAAATCCGCGACCGCTCACTGTAACCGTAGCACCCGCCGCCAAAGTGAATTGACCGGCCTGGAGAGCTAACGCCGGCACGGTGCCCGCCGCGACCGGAGAGGCGACGTACGCCACCGAGGAGCCGGAAAACAAGGTTAATGCTCCGACGGAAAAGGGTGCGGTCGCACCGAATTGCAGCCCCGCCCCGGATTGCAACTGAACGGAGCCGACCGCGGTCGCGCCGGAGTAGGTGAGCAGCACCGCGCCGGCGCTCAAGTCCAGAGAATTGACGCTCGGTGCGGTATTGGTCGCATACGCGATTACATAAGCCGCGGAAATCGCGGCATCGTCGGCAACACCAGGGACCGTTCCCAGTGACCAATTCGTGGAAGTGTTCCAATCGCCGGCTGCGCCGCCGATCCAATTATTTGGGACGGCTGCGGCGGGTAACGCCGTACTCGTCAAGAACACAACGAGGAGTAGGCTTCTCACCAGTCCCACCTCACGCCGGCGAGTGCTGTCGTCGACTGGTACGAGTAGCGGTAAAACGCCTGGAAATCCTGGTTCGCGCTGGCGCTGACCCGGTCCAATGAAAAGATCAGGCGCAGTCGCGGGGCCATCGGATAGGATAGCGACAGTCCCCCGCCCAATTCCGTCGACTGCAATACGCCCGATCCGTACGCGCCGGTGGCTTCTTGAGGCGGCCGGTGCGGGTAGCGCCGGGTCTTCCAGCTGACTCTTGCGGTGACCGTTACCGGCCGACGCGGCGGGCCGATCGTCAGCGACGCCGAAGGAACCATCCGCCACTCGACGAAATCATAAAATCCGGGATTAAACCTGCCGCGCGTGGCATCGTAGCCGTTTTGGTTTGACGTGTTCGCCGTGAGTCCAAATTCCAGCGCGCCGAACGCGCGCAGATCCGCGTTCCATTCATGCGGCATACGCGCGGTGAGTGCCACGTCCGTCAATAAATCCGAACGCGTCGGCTGCGTGAACTGCCCGCCTTCGTCGATCACGTGCTGGCGATCAAACCGGGACCAGACCACGCTTGCCTTAGCCATCCCCATTGCTCTTTGACCCAGCGTGTGATCTCCAGAAAGAGAGAATTGATATCCGGAATGGTCTAAGATGTGATCCCCGACCAGCTCGCGAGCGACGGTCAGGCCTGCGAACTGCAGCGCGGCCTGGCTTTCCAAGGTGGTGTAATTGGGATAAGTCTCGTTGAACCATGTAATATCGAAGCGTAGCGTCGACATATCGTCGCCCATGCGCTCGACCTCAACGCCGACGGCTTGCTGGCGATGGTCGAACAAGCCCTGTCCCCAATTCTCGTCCGTCGTCTCCTTCAAGAATTTCATGCCGTACAGAATATGAGGCTTGAAAATCCACCGCGATTGCGGTCGGGCATAGATCCCGCGCACGCCAAGACGCCCTTCCGCGCTTTGCTGGTTCACCGTCGCCGTGCCAAGCACGCTGGTGAGCGGACGGGTGCCTTGATATCCAGCGAAGGCCGAGGGTAAAAGCGACCACGTCTCGGACACCTTGATCGCCGGCGCAAACGTTCCGTCCAAGTTGCCGCTGAAGCTGTTTCGTTTGCCGTCGAAGGAGTTTAGACCTCCGAGCGCGGTAATACCGCCCAAGGCCTCCCATTCGTATGCTCTCGTCGATCCCGCACATAGGATCAGGCCGAGAGCCAGGCCTAATTTCAATGCAGGCTCCCGATGGCGATCGGAACGCGCGGTGACAGCATTAATTGGATTGTGCGGCCGCCAAACTCGGTTGCTGACACCGTTTGCGAGAAGGCCGAGTGCAGCAACCCACCTTGCCATGACTGGGCCGATTGCCCACCCGTAAACGCATTCCAAGACATGCCGCCGCCGCCAAAGGACACGGCTTGGTTGATGTATTGAATTTGCGTGCCGTCGGAGTAAGATTCCAGGACTTCCTGGCGCGCGGTCCCATCGGCGTATGTCGTGGGCGGCGGATCATTATAAATTGGGAGCGGCGCCGCCAATATCGCCCCGCTAATGGGATCGCTGGCGGACGCCGCCGTCACGTCGCCCTGACTTTGTATGTTCGTGCCCGTCCAACCTCGTTTGAGAATCCCGTTGGCATAAAGGCCGTAACGATCGAACAGCGTTGTATACGCGGTCTGTCCGACGGCCACGAAGATGAAAACGTCGCGGATGGGATCGTAGAACGATGAAATATCGTCGCCTGGGTCGGTGTTGTGGTTCAGGTCGACTTGATGGCCGCCTTCGGCGCGACCGATAAGAAAATCAATCCCGTTGGAACGCGTTTCCGTGAAGGCTGCGAGCGTCCACGGTGTCGGCGCTCCCAACGATCCCGGCAAGCTCGCAAACACGCTCGTCAAATCTTTGGGTAACGCCCGGTCGAAGAAACCTTCCCAGGAATACCAGGACAGACCGGCCCCGCGCCGGCCGTTCATCGCGACGTACGCGAAGCTCGACGGCGAGGACCTAACGACATAGTCTTCCATGCGCACCCGCGCTCCGGAAACATCCGTCAACAAGTGGCCGAGTTCGTATTGCTCGCGGCGAATCTGGTCGGAAACCTGTTTCTGGGCCTGATCGGGCTCGCGGTCAAACGCCAACTCTCGCCTCATGCGCTGCGCGAACTCTTCTTTGCGCGCTCTCGCCGGTGACGGGACGACGGTCGGCTCATGAAGGCCGGCCAAATCCGCCTCGACACGCTCGCCCTTGCGCATGCGCAGCGCGCCGCCATGAGCGTCCTCGACCGCCGCCTGCCCCTCGTTCATCTCGATTACGGCATTGCCGCCGCCGCCGACCACCGTCTTCCACGCCGCTGAATCACTGCGCGCTCGGATACTCGCGGTCGGAGCGTGGACTTCGAGCGGACGCCCGCCGAGCTCTTTGCCGGTTACCTTCACTGCACCGAAGAGGACATTGACCACGACCCCTCCCGGAACTGATTCTCCGAGAGACAATTGCGTGTTGCCGGCCGTTTCGAGCACCGCCGTCCGGTCGAACGCGATCACGATGTGGGCGTTGTAGCCCGTTCGCACCGCGTCGCCGACTTCCAGCTGAATCGGGGCTTTGCCCGCCCGCGCCCAGCGGTCGCCGGAGGCCTTGCGAATTTGGACGAGTCCCGAGGCTTCTTTTAGGGTCGCCGCGTGCGCCTGGGCGCAAAACAGCGCCAATGCTATAAGGAGAGTCATATTCCCCAGTGTAACAGGCACACCTGATCCGTCAACGGCGATTTTGTTACAGATCTTCCCTCAATTTCTCATGCTAGAATCAAGCTATGCCTAAAGATCTGGTGAGACTTTTCGCCCAGCCTTTTTTCGACGCTTATCGCCGCGTGTCGGGTGCTGTCACCTCATTGGCAGCGGCATTCCTGCTCCTGTTAGTCGGAATGGTTCTGGCGCGCCTGGCGAGATCTGTCGTGGACGCCTCCCTGTCTCGAATCCGATTCGACGATCATACGAGTCGCATAGGCCTCAACGAGCTTTTCGCGCGCCTGGGACTGGGGAAATCGCCGACGGCGGTGGCGGCGTTCGTCGTTTATTGGTTCCTATTGGTCGTTTTCGTCGTTTCTGCGGCGAATGCCTTGAATATGGGTGTCGTTTCCGACTTATTGGAGCGCTTCGCCCAGTTTCTTCCGGCGCTAGTTGCCGCGGTCTTAATTCTTTTCGGTGGCCTGCTCTTCGGCCGCCTGCTGGCGCAAGTTCTTTCAAATGCGGCGATCGCAAACTCCATCCGGGGTGGCAAGGCCGTGGCGGTCGGCGCCTACATCGTGGTCGTCGGCTATTCGGCGCTCGCCGCCTTGGAGCAGATCGGGGCACGTCCCGCTTTCGTGCTCTCGGCCGGCCAAATTCTGCTGGGCTCGCTCGGCCTGGCATTGGCGATAGCCTGTGGTTGGGGCGCCAAAGACATCGCCGCCGAGCGCCTGCGCGAACTTCTGAAGAAAAACGGCTAGGCGGCGGTCAGATTACTGCGTCGGAGGCGGCACGGCGCCCGGTCGATGTGATCCCAGAGGCGAATCGCTGCTTCCCGGAAAACCGCCCACGCTGTGCTCGTTGGGCGTTAGCGGTCGCGGCGCAACCTTAGAACCCGGTTCGACGTCTTCACCCTGATAGGACGCCGCTGGCGGAATGTGTAGCGTGGCGTCATGTCGCCGCGCGACGAAACGCGAAGCCATCGTCGCGGTGATTCCAACCACTGCCAAGAAAAGGATCGCCTCGAGAACCCGCTTCATACCAGTCCCTTAGTCGAGATAGTCCCGTAGCGATTTGCTGCGCGAAGGATGGCGCAGTTTGCGAATGGCCTTGGCCTCAATTTGGCGGACACGCTCACGGGTGACGCGAAAAATACGGCCCACTTCCTCGAGCGTGCGCGGGTAGCCAGAGTCAATGCCGAAGCGCAGCTTGATGATCTTAGCTTCGCGGTCCGTCAACGACGATAGGACTTTCTCGATTTCCGACCGCCGCAGGAACGTTCCTGCTGAATTCGACGGCGCCGACGTGGTCTTGTCCTCGATGAAATCCTCGAGGTAGCTGTCCTCGTCTTCGCCGATCGGGGTCGCCAGAGACACCGGCTCTTGCATGATCTTGAGGACGTTTTTCACCTTGTCCATGGTGATGTGCAGCGAGCGCGTGTACTCCTCAAGAGTGGGCTCGCGCCCGTGCTCCTGACGGTAGCGCCGCGTGACCTTGGTGAGCTTCGAGATCAGCTCCTTCATGTGCACGGGAATACGGATGGTACGGGCCTGGTCGGCGATCGCGCGGTTGATCGACTGGCGAATCCACCATGTCGCGTAAGTCGAGAACTTGAACCCACGCTTGTACTCGAACTTCTCGACGGCCTTCATCAAGCCGAGGCCGCCCTCCTGGATCAGGTCGGAAAGCTCAAGGTTACTGTTTACGTGCTTCTTGGCGATCGAGACGACGAGGCGCAGGTTCGCCTTGATCAGCTTAAGCTTATCCTCGAGGATCGTGTCCTCCAGGCGGACGATCTTGTCGTTGAGCTCCAAAAACCGCTCGATCGGGATCGGCAGCGTGTTCTGGATGCGCTGCAGCCGATCAACCACCGAGTCCATGTTCTCGAGCGCGGCTTCTACCGCAGACGGCGCGTAGCCGGTCTTGGCCTTGAAAGCGGCATCGCGCATCTTACCCTTGCGCACCGCGGCAAAATACGTCTTCAGCTCCTCGTGCGAGCAGCCGTAGCGCTTCTGGTAGCGCTCCATCTCGTCTTTGCACTCGTCGATTTTGGCGGCCAGGTTCTTGATCTTGTTGGTCAGGCGCTTGATCTTGTCCTGGTTCAAGTTCAGGCTGACGATGCGCGCGATGACGAGCTTGTTCATCGCTTCGATCTTTTTCTGTAGCTTGATCCGGCGCTGCGGCTTGAGCTTGGGATTGTCTAACTTCTGGCGTACGGCCGTCATCTGCTTTTCTGCCTTGGTAATGAAAAGTGCTACGGACTTCATCTTACGTCGCATGCCCGACAGCTCTGCGTTCGTCTTGCGGCCGCGGGGCATCAATTCCTTTGGCGTCATCTCTTGGGCTTCGATCAGGGTTTCCCAAGAGCGGATCTCGCGCATCGTTACCGGCGACTCCAGGACGAGCATGCGCAATTCCTTTTCGCGCTCGCGAACGTTTCGCGCCAACGTGACCTCTTCCTCGCGATTGAGCAGCGGTACGCGGCCCATTTCCGAAAGGTACATGCGGATCGAATTCGAAATATCGGACGAGCCGCCCCAGTCCTCGGAAAAACGCTCGCGCTCAACGATAGGGCGCGCAGCCTCGGGCTTCTTGCGGTCCACCAGCTCGATGCCCAGGTCTTCCAGAGCCGTCATCAGCTCGTCGACCTCCTCCGACTTCATGTTCGCAACCGACACCGTCCGGCTGATTTCCTCGAGGGTCAAGTAGCCGTGCTCCTTGCCGAGGTCAATCAAATTTTTCATCGCCTGGCTCGTCTGGATCGCCATAACTCTCCCTTGCATCAGCGTTTCGTCCCCTTCAATTCCACGACGAGCCGCTGGTACTCGTCACGCAGGCCGGCGTCCACGGGGCGGCCTGCCCCCATCGAAAGAACCATCGGCTCGATTTCCTTGAGCCGCTTTAGTTGCACGCGCTTCTCAAGCAACGCGCGCAACACATCCGCCGGGGAGTCGTATCCCAGCTCGTCGGCGAGGAGGCGCGAAGCCACCGCGGATTCGGCCGGCGGCAACGCGTCCAGCAACCGCGGTCCCCAGCCCTTCGCGCCCGGTTCGACGGCGCGAAGCGCCGTTAAGATCGTCCGCCCGGCCGGCGAGTCGAAGGCGTCCTCGGAAACGTCCGCGGCCGACGTCGGCGTTTTGAAGATAAGGCCGAGCAGCTGCAAGTCCGCCGCGGGAACGTCCGCCGGGCGCGACGGCGCCGCGCGCGGGGGCGTCGGCGCGGCAACGGCCGGCCGCCGGCTTTGCGCGACCCCTTTACCCGCGGAACGCCGCAGAGATTCCTCGTTTATGCCGAGCCGCAAGGCTAGGCGCCGAACCCATTCGTCCTTGAGGACTTCGTCGGGGCATTGCACGATCGTCGACATCACGTCCTTGGCGATTGCCGATTTAGCTTCGGGCGTGAGTTCACCGGTGCGCTTGGCCAGCAATTCGGTCTTGAATGCGACCAAATCAAGCGCCGCGTCGAGTGCTGCAATCAGCGCAGGCAAGCCTTTCGCGTGCAAAAGCTCATCGGGATCCTTCCCTTCGGGCACGGTCGCCACGCGTACGGCCAGTCCCGCTGCAAGCGCGATTTCTGCCCCCCGTACTGCCGCATTCTGACCGGCGTTGTCGGCGTCGAAAACGATGATGGCGGAATCGGCGTAGCGCTTGATCAGCATCGCCTGTTCGCCGGTGAGCGCGGTCCCGAGCGGCGCGCAAGCGGACTTGAGCCCGTGCTGATGCGCGGCGATCACGTCCATGTATCCTTCCATGAAGTGCGCCCGCCGCGACTTGCGCACAGCGCCCGCACCCTCAAACAGCCCGTACAGAATTCGCCCTTTCGAAAAAACCGGCGATTCCGGGGAGTTCAGGTACTTAGGTTCGCCGTCG
This sequence comes from Elusimicrobiota bacterium, assembly GCA_031423795.1. Lineage (GTDB taxonomy): Bacteria > Elusimicrobiota > Elusimicrobia > UBA1565 > UBA9628 > GWA2-66-18. The sequence continues at coordinate 18,720 of JANPGH010000059.1, forward strand.
CCGAGCGTGCGTCCGCCAAAGCCGATCGTCGCTCCCTTGGCGTCGCGGATGGGGAACATCAGCCTATCAAAGAAATAATCGCGCAGCGATCCGTCGGCGCGCTTGGCGGCCAAACCGGCTTTGAGCAGGATTTCGTCCTCGAAGCCCTTCGTCTTGGCCGCTGGAACGAGGTTGCCTTGGCGCGGCGCGTACCCAAGCGAAAACTCCGCGACGGCTTCCTTGTTCAAATGCCTCGACGCGACATATTTCCGTGCGGATTCTGCTCCGGGGTCCTTCATCAATGTCGCATGATAATGGGCGGCGGCAAATTCGAGTGCTTCTTTCATACGCAACCTAGCTCGGTCCAACGGATCAAGCTCCTTGGCTGGCTCGACTTGGATGCCGACGCGCTCAGCCAGCTTCTCGGCAGACTCGACGAAGGTTAGATTCTCCGTTTTCATCACGAAGGAAAATACGTCGCCGCCCTCGCCACAGCCGAAGCAATGGAAGGTCTGGCGCTCGGGACTCACGATGAACGAGGGCGTGCGCTCTTGGTGGAAGGGACAGCGGCCCTTCATGTTGCGCCCCGCGCGGCTCAGCTGGACGCATTCGCCCACCAGCTCGACGATGTCGAGCCGTGAACGAATCATTTCCAGCGTTTCCGGCTGAATCAAAAAGCCTCCCTCCAGGAAAAAGGCGGTCCGCGCCGGCCGCCAGGGCCGGCGCGGACCTGCTTGGTTTACGGAACGCGGCGGCGCTTGGCGCGCCGCTGTTTGCGGCGGGCTTCGGCGGCCTTAAGTTTACGCTTGACGGCGGGCGAGGCGTAGTGCTCCCGGCGCTTGACTTCCTTCAGCACACCGTTGCGCTCGCACTCCCGCTTGAAGCGGCGCAGTGCCTCCTCGAGACCCTCGCCTTCACGCAGTTTTACAAAAACCATTTAATGATTCACCACCTTTCCGTCGTCGGAACGAGAAGTATTCAAATTCATCCTGGCGGCCATTGCAGGGTTCGCCCGGCGAGCAAGTGATAATGCAGATGATCGACCGACTGGCCCGCCTCCCGTCCATTGTTCATCACCAACCGAAACGACGTCAGGCCCGCGGCCTGCGCCACCCGACTGGCCGTTCGCTGTAAATGCCCCAACAAAGACTCATCAGAGTCCGCCGTCGTATTGAGCGACCCGATATGACGTTTCGGGATCACCAGCACGTGCGTCGGAGCCTGGGGGCTCACGTCCTTAAAGACCAGCGCTTGCTCGTCCTCATGGACGATTTGGGCGGGAATCTCGCGTCGGACGATACGGCAGAATAGACACTCAGCCATCAACTATCGAGGAATATTATAGTTTTATCGATGACGCGGAGCAATAGGTAGACTTGTCCAAGGGTGCAGAACCCCCATCTCGGTTGATTTTCAATAACCTGTATGCTATACATATTATAGACATGCAGATACGAGGAACAGGCTTCAGCCGGCTCCTGCAAAAGTTGCGGGAACTGGCGCACGCGGCTCCCCAGGAGATCG
>JANPGH010000060.1:0-3508 GCA_031423795.1 Elusimicrobiota bacterium
CACGCTTCTGTTCCTGGTTCAGGAGCATTTGCGCACGGGCAGGCAGATCACATTGCCACCGCAGATCGCACACCTCTCGCCAACGCGACAACCCAAGCTGCAGTCCTCGTAATCGGACTTCAGATGAGCGCGCTGTTACCAATCCCTTATCGCGTAGGTCCAATGGACCTTTTCTTTGGGCCCGCGAGACTCTTGTATACCCCCCTGGTATCGGGTTAGTATCGTGACATGACAACTCTTCTAATCGCTCTGCTCTCCCTTTTGCCCATTTCCGCTCGCGCCGCGTCCGCGCCCGTCGCCCGCCCGTTGCTGGGTCGCGCGGGAGATGTTGGCTTCGTGCAGCTCCGCGCCGATGGCTTCGAGAAACTCTCCCAGCAGGATCGCCTCTTCGCCTATCACCTGACCCAGGCCGCCCGTGCCGGCGACACGATCGCCTACGACCAGATGCACCGGGACGCCCCCGCCATTCGGAACCTGTTCCAAGAAATGCTCCCGAATATGCCGCGCGCCTCCGTCGATGAGCGGCAGGCGCAGGCGGTTCTGCTGGACTACTACCGGCAGTTCTACTCCAACCGTAGTCAATACGACATGAAAACGCAGGACAAGCTGAAGCCCGGCTTCACGTTCGAAGAACTGCGCCGCGCGGCGCAGTCGGCGCGGGAGCACGGAGCTTTCAAAGGTTTGAGCGCAGGCGACCTCGACGCGCGTCTGGAGGGACTGCGCGCACCCGTGTTCGACACCGCGCACGAGCCGCGCCTCACTGTGACAGAAGGCGACCTGGTAGCCGGCAGCGCCGTCAACTTTTATCAGCCGGGGCTGACGCAGGCCGAGGTGGAGGCTCACGACGCGGGAGCCCCCTATCCGGTCATTAACCGTCTCTCTAAAGTGGACGGGGTGCTCCAGGCGGAGGTCTACCGCGCGGGCGACCCGGCCGAAGGCATTCCCGCCGGCCGTTATGCGAAGGAGCTCTCAGTCGTGATCAAGCACCTGGAGAGGGCGATTCCGCACGCTTCCGGCCCGCGCCAGCAGGGGGCGCTCCGCCACCTGATCTCATTTTTTAAGAGCGGCAATCCGGTGGACTTCCGCGAATACAACCGGATCTGGACGCATGACGACTCGTCCGTCGATTTCATCCTGGGCTTCATCGAGATGTACGGCGATCCCCTGGGACGACGCCCGACCTTTGAGGGCATGATCAGCTTCCGTGACCCGGAGTACACCGCCGTGATCGTCAAGCTGGCCGCTCTCTCGAGCGGCCTGGAGGCTCGGGCACCGTGGGACGCCCGCTACAAGAAGTCCTCGAACGTCCCCCTGATCGCCAGCGCAGTGAAGACCGTGGCCGCCACCGGCGATGCTGCCACCAAGCTCACCTTGGGCGTAAACCTACCCAACGACACTGCGCTACGCGCGGTGAACGGAGCCAAGAACATCACCATCATCAGCGCCGAGGACGCAGCGCTCGCGTCCCGCGGAAGCAGGCTCCTCGATGAATTTGCGTGGGATGAGTCGGAGCGCGAACTGGCCAGGAGCCAGCCGCACGCAAGCCGCATCCAGGTGGCCACGCACGAGTTGGGCCACAGCACCGGTCGCCTGAGCGACAAGCTGGGGGGCCGGGAGCCTGCCGAGTTCCTAAAGGAATACGCCTCTACCTTGGAAGAGCTACGCGCCGAGTTGTTCGGGTTGTGGGCAATGGGCGATCGCGAGGTGCAAGCGCTGCGTCATGAGGACGGCTCGCCTATCGTCACGCCCGAGACGGAGGAAGCCGAGTACCGCGCCTTCGTGCGGGCGGTCCTGGTCCAAAATATTCGCGTGCCCGGGAAGACGCGCTTCATCAACGCCTACGACCGAGCGCGAAACCTTATCATCCAGAAGATGATCGAGCAAAGCGCGGTGGCTGTGGAATCGCGCAACGGTAAGACATACCTTCGGGTGACCGACATGCTCCTGGCACGGACGGTCGTGGCGGACCTACTGGGCGAGGTCATGCGTATCAAGGCCGAGGGCGACTACGACGCCGCCAAAGCCCTCTACGACCGCTACGGCGACTCGGTCAACATCACTTGGCGCGACGAGGTCATCGCACGCTACGCGGCGCTGGATATACCCCAGAGGCTCGTCCCGATCACCCCGCGACTGTCGCCGATATATCAGGACGGGACGCTCGTCGACGCGAAGGTTTCATACCCTCGCTCGCTCAACGACGCGACCCTGCCCCGGCGACGACGGCCCCGCTAAACGAAATCGCGGCGGGAGACGGCCGAGCGGAATGCCTTTCTTTAAGATTCCAATTTGGAATCTTAAAGCGCGGCCAACACTCTAAATATCTTCCTCGCGCTTTTACAGAACAAGGGGTCGCCATGCTTTCGAGCGTCCTGCGAAGCAAGCGGGCCGTACGTCAACATAGGCATCATGCGTGCTTTTGTGAAACTACGCCGACTGATCGCCTCTTATCCCGGCGTAGCGCGCCGCCTAGACGCACTGGAATCGAAGTACGATGCCCATTACAAAGAGGTATTTGACGCGATCCAAAGCCTGATGGCCCAACCCGAGGAGGCACGACGGTCAATTGGGTTTGCGCCTGGCCGTAAGCCATAACACTCAAGCCGGCAGTAGCCCCGCTAAGCGAAATCGCTGGCCTTGGTCAGGACTTAGCCCACCGGGCGCGTATGTCCCGATTCTCGAAAGTGACGGTCTGCCGCTCCCAGGAGGGCTGTACGACGACGTCCACCATTGCTTGCGCCAAGTCGTCTGAGGCGATCACTAAACTGGGCGTCAAAAACCGGAACACCGGGTACATCAGACGCATCAGACGGTAACTGAAGCTCGGCTCATTGCGCGGCTGCACCGGGTAGATATAGGCGGCACGGAATATATAGACGCCGAGAAAACCCGCCTCCAGTAGCGCCTTCTCCGCCTCCCCCTTGTATCGCGCGAAAGCCAGCAGACTCTGCCCGGTCCGATCCGCGCCCTGACCGCTCAAAAGAGAGAACGCCGCCTGTGGACTGCTGAGGCGCAGCACTCGAGCGAACTCGACGGGGTACTCGGCGGTCGTTTTACGAAGCTCGTCGTCAGACACCACGCCGGTATAGGCGCCCAGACAGAAAAGCGCCGCGTCCTGCCCCGATAAAGCGTCCGCGAGTCCCGTGCAATCGCTGAAATCTTTGTGCAAGACCTCGCGCAGTTTCGGATGGCTGATCCCGACCGATCTACGTCCGATCGCCGTCACGCGTCCAACGTCCGGGTACTGCAGCGCGTAGCGAAGGGCGCATCCACCGATCATCCCGGTTGCGCCCACAATAACCAAGTTTTTCATGGTTGCGGATTGTATGAGGATGTCCCGAGTCTAGTTGAAAAGAGTTGAGGCGAGTCCCGACTTGGTAGCATCAAGTCGGTCAACCAGATGCACAAGGAGAGAATCGCCCCATGAGAAACTACCACATTCTTCGTCGGAGAAACAGCGGTCGTGTGAAGGAAGTCGGTCGGCAGTCGTTGCCGTTGGAAATCTCGA
>JANPGH010000061.1:0-4552 GCA_031423795.1 Elusimicrobiota bacterium
ACTCGCGCTCCCAGCTTCACACCGTAGCCTGCCTCAAGCTCAGACGCGGCCGCCTTGTTGCGCGTCGCCATTGTCACCGCCCTTCTCAGGGGTGATCTGGGTCCCAGTGCTCCATAGTAACGCACCAGGTGTTTGCGAGCAGGAGGGATCAAAGCGGCCATGCGCCCGACAAACTGAGCGCCGGTCCACTCGAGGAGCCTGGGCATGTCGCGCTTGCCCTTGTTCGGGCGGTAGAAGACGCGGTCCTGCTCTGGCTTGTACGTCAGGTGCTTGGGTGACAGTGCGGGTCTTAACACGTAGAGCAGCAGCCGTTCAAGACCCGCGCGGTCGTGGGCTTCAACCGTTGTCCCCCCATCGAGCGAAAATCCCCCATGCGGCCAGGCCAGCATCGAGGCCACCGTCTCATGGGGCATCACCCCCAGGCGCTGCATCCGCTTGAGAATACGATGGCGTAGCTCAGCGACGAGACGATCAGCGTCCTCACCACTGGGCGGTGGGACTAGGTGAAAGTGCAGCACACCCTGGTCGAGACTGAACACCCCGTCTGAGACCACGGCATGGTCGTGCAAGTGAAGGTTCACGCTTGAGCCAAAGCGCTGCAACACATGCAGCTGGGCGGGTGAGGCGCCCTTGGGTGCTACAACGCGGCGGCAGTAGAAGCGCGTCAGGGCCAACGCCAATATCCGACTGATCTCACCGGGAAGACGGGGGTTGCGATGCACGAAGTATCTGCAGCGTCGGTGAAGCCGCGGCGACGGCGCAGGCGGCCAGGCCCGGAGCCGCGCCCCATCGGCGCCGGCTCCAGCGCCATATCACCAGCAATAACATCATCGACAAAAGCAGGTTGACACTGCGCGCGCTCGTCAGCAGACGATCGGCGTTATTGCCGCTCCAAAACATTAACCGCTCGCCGAATGCATAGTGATATCCGCCGAGCCACTCCTGAGTGTCCCACGACACGGTCGCGGATTGAACCAGTAACGGCGCCGCAACGAGCATTTTCGCCAGCGGCGGGTTGTTGGGATCAAGACGCATGTCGCCGCGCAGCCAATAGGTGTAGCCTGCCGCCACGTGCATCGGCTCATCGAAGGTCGCGCTCCGAGCGCCAATCGCCCGCCAAGAAAAAAAGGCGTGAGCCAGAAGGATCAACGCCGCCGCGGCCGCGGGCAACCATGGACGCAGCGCGCGGAATTTGACGGTCTCAAAATAATTCATAAAGAGAGATTCCCTCGCCGGCCAACACCAATCGCGCATGAGCGCGCAGGCACCGCTCCATCAAACCGATCATGCGCGGGCTGTAGTACGCCGGGTCTTCGCCGTATAGATGCGATCCGGAATGGTCGAGAACATGGGTAACGCCCAGCGCCTTCAGTCTGACGGCCAAATCGTCCGCGTTCGCGATGCGCGCGTAATCGATGGCCGCCTGATTCATCGGGTCCCCCCACCGGTATTTAAATCCGGCGCCGTAACCGCGCACCTCGCGAAAGAGCAGCACGTCGGCCTTCGGCGGAAGGATCTGCCGTGCGGCGCGGTAGAAATCCGCGACGTCGACGCTTTTGCGCAAAAATAAATCGCGCGGCTCGGCGTCCGGCTCACGGACGGAATGGGCGCCGAGCACGGCGAACAAGGCGTTATTCGGCGACAACGCCGCGATTGGAACGACGGCGACGGCAACAAGTCCGATCGCCGCCGCGCGCCTCACGCCGCCGGCCACGCAGGACGCGGCCATCGCGCGTGAGGCCGCCAAGACGAGCGCCGGCCAAATCGGCATCATGAAGCGCCACGCCTCATTATGCCGCCAGGACAGAACGGCATAAGCGGGAGCGGCCGCCCAGAGCCAGCGTTCCAGCGGCTCGGCCTTAGGCGTCCGTCCTCTCGTCAGCAACCACAGGCCGATCGCCGGAAGCGCCAGGAAACCGGGTCCGTCTTGCAAGAAGACGCCGAACGACGGCGGGAAATCCCAACGATTGGACCTCAAGTAGCGCGCGGCCAAATCGGCGGCCTCTGGACTGATTCTCAAAAACGGCCACACGGGGTCGCCGGTCGCCTTCCATGTCGCCGCCAACCACGGCGCCAATACTAAATGCGCTGCCGCACAAAAAAGAAGCGCTTCCTTCGGCCTCCGGGTTTTGGCGATCAACACGACGGTCCACGCTCCCAGCGCGCCGACGCCCAGAAGTTTGGCCGACGCCGCGCAGCCGGCAAGAAGTCCGGCGGCGACGAGCCAGCCGTTTCAGCGGCCGTCCTCCCAAAGAGACAACGCTCCCGCCGCGGCGAACACGAACAACGCGGTCGCCGCATCGCTGTGGGCGCTCCCGGCCAAGCGCAGAAGCGCGGGCTGGCCGCAAAGTAGGAGGGCTGCGGCCCATCCCGCGGGTCCGACCCCCGCGACAGAGACGACGCCCGCGATCCAAAAGATGGCGGCGCCCAGATGAATCAAGGCGGGGACCGTGTCGGAGCCGAACGCCATCGGCAAGCAATAAAACGTCTCCATCAAACGCGGCCAATGGGAATGTATTATTCACGGGACGTCGACCATTTTTCCGGCCTTAAGATAAATTTCCGGCAAGGCGAGGTGGTAGGCCAACACGTCCCATTCGATCGGCGGAGCAAGCGCCCGGATCAGGGCGCAGAAAAGGGCGTAGGCCAAGAATCCCGCAGCGGCTCCCTGCGCCGCGTTCCATGACGGCGTTTGCGGCCGAGTGCCGCGCCTCAAAAACGGCGCGACGAGCGCTAGCGCCGCGGCGAATACGACCGCGAAAACGACGGGCCTCATTGCCCCGGCCAGCGCCGCGATAAAAACGGCCTGAGCGAGCGCTCCCAACCCGAGGGCCGCGGCCATCGTCGGCGTGGCTCGCCCCGTGAGGCGGCCGCCGCAGCGACCGGCCGCGGCGTGTCCCAGTCCGAACGCAACCGACCAAAATCCGATCGCAACGATCAGCGGGATGATTCCCGCGGCCGTCCATAAACGAACCGAACGTCCGTCCAATGTCGACGGATTCGTCCAAAGGTAGGAGACCACGCCGCCAGCGTGAGTCGCGAGCAAGGCGACGAAGATGGCGAAGGCGGCCAGCATAGGCCTGATTCTACGCGATTTGCCCTCGCCCGAACATCTCCGAGTCCGGCCTGCGGAATTAGTATATTCCAACCGCGCATGAAAACCGATCGTCGATTCGTCGTGGGCGTGGCCGGAGGCTCTGGCTCCGGCAAGACGACTTTCGCGCGGAAGGTGATCGAACAAAGCCAAGCGGCGGGCATCCCCGGTCTGATGTTTTCCCTCGACAATTATTACGTGCCGCTCGGCCATCTGAATTTGGACGAGCGCAAGGAATACAATTTCGATCACCCTCAAGCGATCGATTTCGATCTGGCTTTCGAGCAGCTTCGCCAGCTGCGCTCCGGAGAGTCGATCGCACAACCGGTCTACAACTTCAAGACCTACACGCGAGAAGACCGGCCCCGCATCCTCGCGCCGACGCCGCGGAGAAGCCGTCGCTGTGGACGCGAGTGTCGCATAATTGAATTTGCCGTCGGCGCCTTTGATGACACGAACATGAAAATCGTCCGCCGTCACTGTGGCCACGACGAACCGCCGGCGCATCAATGCCTTCCACGATGGGCGCAGCCGAAAAGTTCCCACATTGAGGAATGTCCCCGCTCCGAAATCCGGGAACTCCGACACTTCCAATCCGTTCAACGTGAGTCCGCGTAGTCCAATGCTGTAAGCCGCGGAAAAGCGACGCGAGGCACGTTCGAAGTACAAAAAACACTATAATCTACTTTCGCCGGCAGCAAAGAAAGGTCCATGCGAAATTTAATGGTGACGGTCACTATTCTGGCATCGGTTTCTTTGCCCGCATTTTCGAATTATAAGTATTCAGGTGGCTGCGCCTCGGTGTGTTTTGGGGAATGTGAAGATTTTTCAAACCGGCCGAATGATCCGGCCAAATGCCCCCGCATGTCTGCGGAAAGTCCCAGCCTCTGCAAGGTATTGTATGGGGAATGCGCGCGAATAGAAAACGGCACATGCGGCTGGAAACGAAATCCAGAGTTCGATGCCTGCCTATTGAACCCTAAAGCGTATTCTGAAAAATTCCGGGCAATACAGCGCGTGCCTTCTCGACAAAATCTTCCATCCGTCTGCCCTGAGAATAAGGCCATTGCCATAGCCCGTTCTAATCCGGCCATTGCGCGGTTTTGCGTTCAGAAGGTCCATGGGGAAAGCCACGGATGCATTTTCTCAGCGCGCACGTTCTCTCCTATTTATGCTGAAGACAAAACTCCCACCAGCCTGGCCTGGGTGGTAAAGGCTTCAATTATTCATTCGTACGATGCCAAGGGGGTACCCCAGTTTATGCCGGAGGGAGCGGTTTTTGCCGATATCTCTAAGACGTGTCAGCTGGTCGAAACTATGGGGCCCTTAGGGTCACCGCTGAAATAGCGCGCCCGAAGCGGAAAATGACAGGGGGAGCCCCCCGACATGGGACCCTATAAATCCCCCCCCCCCCCCCCCCGATAAACTTTCCGGATAGTCTCCTGACGTTCCTCTGTG
>JANPGH010000062.1:0-3302 GCA_031423795.1 Elusimicrobiota bacterium
AAAGGAGCTGCTTGATGAACGCCAAAACGTCAAAAATGAGATGGACTCGATGAGGGTGATGCGCTAAACTAGAAAACGCTCAAACCAGGTGGGTCCGTGTTGGTGGGATTGCACTGGGTTCCGATTGGTGGGACTGGACAAGCAACTTGCTGCAATAGGGATACCGCTGCATGTCGGGGAGTCTGTCCGCTACGTCATCACCAATGCCGCCGACAAGGTCAAAGAGTGGCGCTCCAAACCGTTGGCATTGCTTGAGAACGGCCTCGAGTACGATGTCAAAAAATACCTTGAGCTACTTGAGCGGGCTGCATGGGAAATCCTTGATGGATTAGTGTCTCCGCCAGAATTGAAGAAGAAGTCACGAGCGTCCCTGCAAAGTATTCTTGAGCTCCCCCTTTTCTGGGATACGCCTAAATAATGGTGCTTTTCAGGTTGACGAGAGGGCACCACAGAGGGCACCAGCAATCTAATTAGTTTCAATCCTGCACCCATTGCCTGACTCACAGTGGCGATTTTCCTCAAAGCTACGAAAGGTTTTTTGCTACAATGACTCGATTTTACGAGCTCGTAGCTCAGGGGTAGAGCATTCGCCTTTTAAGCGAGGGGTCGTGGGTTCGAATCCCACCGGGCTCACATGTTTTTTCGATTTAAGCCTCCATCGTCTAACGGTTAGGACGTGGCCCTTTCAAGGCCGAAACAGGGGTTCGATTCCCCTTGGGGGCAGGTTTTGCCATCAATGCCTGAACCGTTGAAAATCGCCGTTTGCGGAGCGACAGGACGGACTGGCTCGCGCGTCGCCGCGCTCGCCTCCGCCGACCCGCGTTTCCAGCTCGTGCGTCGCGTGGACCGCGCGCGCATAGCCGAGTTCGAGGATGAATCGGGCAACGTCCGTGTCGCGATCGATTTCACGGCCCCCGAGTCCTGCGTGCGCTTTGCCGCGGCCTGCGCGGCTTCGAAAACTGCTTTCGTGACGGGCACGACGGGCCTGACCGTCGTGCAGCGCGCGCAGCTGGCCGCTGCGGCCAAAAAAATTCCGGTGTTCGTAGCACCCAACTTTAGCCGTGGAGTCACGCTGATGGCGCATCTGGCCTCAGAGGCGGCCCGCCATCTCGAGGGTTACGAAGCGGCGATCGTGGACATCCATCACAAGGCCAAGAAAGACGCTCCCTCCGGCACGGCGCTGCGCTTAGCACAGTCCGTGCGCGACGGACGTGGCAATGACGAGGCGGTGCCGACTTCGTCGTTGCGGTTGGCCGACGTCGTCGGCGAACATTCAGTAATCTTTGCCGGGAGCGACGAGCGCCTCGAGCTCAATCACCGATCCGAGTCGCGAGACGTGTTCGCACGCGGCGCGCTTGAGGCAGCACTTTGGGTCGTCAGGAAAAAGCCCGGACTTTACGACATGCTTGACTGGATGGGCCTGCGATGAGCGCCTCCTCCGTTTGGAAGAACTGGAGCGCGCTCTTTGACGACCGCGACGAGCCAACTGAACCGCATTATGATCCGATGCATCTCGGCGCGGTCTTGGTCGTCTGCCAGGTCGTCATCGGGGTCCTGTTCTGGCTTTTGTGGACGTTGTTCCTTTATGAAGGCGGACTGCCGCGGAAAATCGGCGCCTTGTTCACGCGCTTAAGCGATCGCACGGCCGAAACGCACATGCTCAAGAACTCCGGCGCGTTCGGCGGACCCGGTCACGGAAACGTGTTTGAAGGCTGGATCGCCAACGTGGTCGCCCTCGTCCTCGTCTTAGCACTGATCGCGGCCCTTCAGCGGCTTGACCGCCGCCACGCGCGACGCTCGCGGTGAAAGAAGTCGACGCGCTTCTGCTTCTGGGAGGAAACGTCGGCGACCGAGCCAAGGCTTTGCGTCGAGCGACCAGTGCGATCGGACGCTGGGAGGGAGTGCGTATCGTCTGCCTCTCGCAAATTTTCGAGACGGCTCCGGTGGGTCCGAGCACGCGCCGCTATTTCAACCAAGCCGTGCGGTTGCGCACCACGCGCACGCCGATGGGTCTGCTCTTGGCCGCGAAGATTTTGGAGGCCGCCGCCGGACGCCGCGTCAAATCGCGGTGGACTTCGCGCCCCCTCGATGTCGATCTCGTGGCTTATGGGATGGTGCGCCTGAGCACTCCTTGGCTGACGTTGCCCCACCCACGCATGGCCCAGCGCCTTTTCGCCCTGGCTCCTCTGGCCGAAGTCGCGCCCTCATGGAAACTCGATGGCCGCCGCAGCATTCGTTCCTTGTTGCGGGCCCGACTCGGCTCTGCGTAGCGTGCCTCAATGTTTACCCACCTAACAGATTTTTCTCATCGTCGTAGCCAGCGGGAAGCGTTTGGATTTTTCATCGTTTATTTCGCTTGCAGCGCACTTATCGGAGCAATTTTTTTAGTCATTTTCTTCCTGATCGGACCGCGATCAGCTCCGCCGTCGGGTATATCAAACGTCCAGTATGGGTTCTTTTTGGGACTAAAGTCTGGGGCCCAGGTTGGCCTCACGATAGCTCCTGTCTTCATGGGAGCTCTCGCGATTACGATTCTTAATCAGAAGGGCCTCTTACGCCATTTGAGATCTTGGGTTGTCGCGATTTTGGCGATTCTGCTTGGACCATTTATGGGATTAATATTGCTCGCATATTTGACGACGCGCGAAAATAAACCCGTCGTCGATGCGTGCTGAGCTACTCGTCAGGGTTTTGCTCCGCTGCTGAGGTTGTCGTAGTGGAAGCGCGGCCATTGCGCGGTAGCTGATAGTCCCAGACTGGCCGTGCGCACCGCGATGAACTGGCCATAAGCGGTCCCGATGTACAGGGTGCCGTCGGATGCAATCGTTGCCGCCGATTCGGTAAATCCTCCGTTACCTACCAGCGCCGTATCTTTCCAAAGGATGGTTCCGTCGGGGTTAAACGCATAGAGGATCGCCAATTCGTTGGCGACGTAAATCGTCCCGTCAGCGCCGATGGCTGGGGTGTTGTAGACGTCCGTGCCGCAACCCGGGCAAACAATGTCATTGAGCGTCGCGTGTCTCCACTTGAGCGTGCCATCGGGGTTGAGTGCATATACATACCCGTTATTGCCTTTTGTGCCGAAATAGACGGTCCCGTCGGTATCGATGCTCGGCTGTGAGCGCACGTCGAAATCGCCCGCCGGATAAGCCCACTTGATTGTGCCAGTCGAGCTGAAGGCGACCAATGCGCCGTTGCCGGCCCCGCTAAGCGAAAGCGTGTCATGAATGCCGAGATAGATAGTCCCGTCGGACGCGATCGACGGCGGGCAGGTATTCGGATAAGTGCCGACAGCCGCGCTG
>JANPGH010000063.1:0-4566 GCA_031423795.1 Elusimicrobiota bacterium
AAGGTGACCTCGTGAACGTCCGCATCCAACCTAATTTGACCCACTTAATCGAAATCCGCCTGCGCCCGGAGCACTCCGATCCCGAGGGCGCTGCAGCGCTCTCCCTGCTCCAGCCGCATGGGCTCACCGCACTTAGGGAAGCCCGCGTGTCGCGCGTCTATGAGATCAAGGGGCCGCTGTCGGCCAATCAGGTCCTGCAGGCGACCAAGGATTTGCTGTGCGACGCTGTCACCCAGGACCATCGTGTCCTGTCGCTGGCGCCAGCACCGATGAACGGTATGAATTCCTGGCGCGTTGAAGTGTGGTTAAAACCGACTGTCACCGATCCCGTCGGGGAAACGGTCCGTGATGCGATCGCAGACATGGGCCTTCCCCGCCCCGACGCCGTGCGCTGCGCGATGGTCTATCGCATCTCTGGGCGCACCACTAAAATTCAGCTCGAGAAAGCTATTTCGAAATGCCTCGCCAACCCACTGATCCATCGCGCCGTCGTCACGGAGGCCCACCCTTGAACGCGCCCGCCGTGAACACCGCCGCCCCCACTAGCCTCTCCATCCTCGGAAAATCGCCGAAAGAGCTGCGCCTGCTCGGCGAGGCTCGCCATCTTTCCCTCAGTGACGCGGAATGGACGGCGATCCAAGGCCATTTCCAAAGCTTGAAGCGCGAACCGACGCTGGCCGAGCTGGAGACGCTCGCCCAAACCTGGTCGGAACATTGCAAGCACAAGACCTTCACCAGCCCCATCCGCTACACCGAAGGAAAGAAAACCCGCACGATCAAGAACCTGTTTCAGGAAACAATTGTCGCGGCCACCGACGCGGTCAAAAAGCCGTGGTGCCTTTCCGTGTTCAAGGACAACGCCGGCGTGGTTGCATTCGGCAAAAAGTGGGCGCTCGCGTTCAAGGCCGAGACTCACAACCACCCTTCGGCGCTCGAGCCCTACGGGGGTGCGGCGACCGGAATAGGCGGCGTGATACGCGACGTGCTGGGCTGCGGCCTGGGCGCCAAACCCGTTCTAAATACCGATGTGTTTTGTTTCGGTCGTCCGGATTATGCAGGTCCTCTGCCGGAAGGCGCGCTCCATCCCGCCCGCACCATGCGCGGCGTGGTCGCCGGCGTGCGTGATTACGGCAACCGGATGGGCATCCCTACCGCGAGCGGCGGCATCTGGTTTGACGACGACTACCGTCTCAATCCCCTTGTGTTCTGCGGGACCGTCGGCCTGATCCCGCAGTCAGCCATCGACAAGGAAGTGAAATCCGGAGACTTGATCGTCGCCGTCGGCGGCCGCACCGGACGCGACGGCTTGCACGGAGCGACTTTCTCGTCTGCAAATATCGGCGCCGACGCGCCTTCTTCTGCAGTCCAGATCGGCCACGCGATCGCCGAAAAGCGGGTGCTGGACGGACAGATGCGCGCGCGCGACCGCGGGTTGTACCGCTCGATCACCGATTGCGGTGCTGGCGGGTTCTCGTCGGCGATCGGGGAGCTTGGCGCTGATTGCGGCGTGCTCGTCAAATTGGAAGGCGCGCCCCTCAAGGTGGCCGACCTCGACAGCTGGGAGATCTGGCTGTCCGAATCCCAAGAACGCATGGTCCTGGCTGTCCCGCCTAAAAATTTGAAGGCGCTGGAGGCCGTTTTTACGGCAGAAGGCTGCGAAACCGCCGTGCTCGGTCAATTCACCGACTCCGGCCGGCTCGTCGTTGAGCACCGCGACCTGCGCGTCGTCGACCTGGAGATGAAGTTCCTGCACAAGGGCCTGCCGCGCGTGGAGCGCACGGCGACTTGGACGGCCCCGGCGTCCACCAAGGCGTCCGGCGGCGCCGACAAGAAGGCGTCCTTGGTCTTACGCGAAGCCATCGCGCACTTGAACGTCTGCTCTCGTGAATGGGTCATTCGGCAATATGATCATGAAGTCCAAGGCGGCACGATCATTAAGCCGCTGCAGGGCGTGCGTCACGACGGTCCTGGCGACGCTTGCGTGATCTGGCCGCACGCGGCCACCGGCGACCTTGACGACCACATGGGCTTCTCGGTGGCCCACGGCTTGAATCCGGATTACGGCCGAATCGACCCGTATTGGATGGCGATGGCCGCCATCGACGAGGCGCTGCGCAATTTGACGTGCGTGGGTGCTGACCCCTCTAGGGCCGCCTTGCTCGACAATTTCTGCTGGGCCAGCCCCGCCGATCCCAAGCAGCTGGGAGCGCTCGTGCGCGCGGCCGAAGGTTGCCGCGACGGCGCCCAAGGCTTTGGCGCGCCGTTCATCTCGGGCAAGGACTCGCTGTACAACCAATCCAAAGACGAGAAGGGCCGCGAGCTCCCGATCCCGGGAACGCTGTTGATCTCGGCGATAGCCCCCGTGCCCGACGTGCGCAAGGCGCTGACGATGGACTTCAAGGGGCCGGGCAACGCTCTTTACGTGATTGGCCGCACTAACGATGAACTCGGCGGATCGTTGTACCACCGGATCCTGCACCGCACCGGCGGCGAGGTTCCGAAGGTAACGCCAGCCTGCGCGCTCGACGGTTTTCGCTCGCTGCACGGCGCGATCAACAAGGGCGTCGTCCTCTCCGCCCACGACCTGTCAGAAGGCGGACTTGCGGTGACGGCGGCTGAGATGGGTTTCTCCGGCGAATTCGGCTGCGTGATCGACCTCGACGAGCTGTCGCGCGACCCGCGCATTTACTCCAACGAGACGCTACTTTTCAGCGAAAGCCCCAGCCGCATCCTCGTCGAAGTCTCTCCTGAAAACGAGAACGCGTTCCTGCGCCACTTCGGCAAAGGTGCCAAGGCAGCGTCCGTGCGCCGCGTCGGACAAACCACGGCCAATCCAATTCTCAAGGTGATTGGCCTTGACGGCGCAGTCGTCATGGAAGAGTCTCTTAAGGAACTCAAAGAGGCGTGGCAGGCGGCTTTGCCCAAGGTGCTCGCTTGAAAAAACCCAAAGTCCTCGTTTTGCGCGCCGCCGGTACGAATTGCGACCTGGAAACCGCCAACGCCTTCCGCGCCGTAGGCGGCGATCCCGAGCTCGTGCATATCGCCGAGATCAAGGCCGGCAAGAAAAAATTAATGGACTACCCGATCCTGGTCATCCCGGGCGGATTCTCCTACGGCGACGATGTCGGCGCCGGGAAGGTCCTGGCCAACCAGGTCCGCCACACGCTGACCGACCTGCGCCAGTTCGTCCGACTGGGCCGTCCGGTCATCGGCATTTGCAACGGCTTCCAAGTCCTGGTCAAGGCAGGCGTGCTCCCGCACTCGAATGCCTGCGATCAGACGGCGAGCTTTACTTTCAACGATTCCGGCCGGTTCGAGGCGCGGTGGGTGCATCTGCGTCTTAATACGCAAAGCTCGTGCCTATTCTTCAAGGGGCTGCCCGAAATGATCGAGCTTCCCGTCGCCCACGGCGAGGGAAAGCTCGTCCTTAAAAGCCCGCGCCAACTCGAGGATTTGAAGAAAAACAAATCCATCGCCTTGCAGTACGTGACCGAAGACGGAAAACTAACCGGCTATCCGCACAATCCGAACGGATCGGTCTTCAGCATCGCTGGGCTGACCAATCCCGAGGGCAACGTTCTCGGTCTGATGCCACACCCCGAGCGCTTTGTCGCCAGCCATCAGCATCCGAATTGGACTCGGCAGACCTATCGCAAGCAGGCGATAGGGCTCGAAATGTTCAGAAACGCCGTAACGCACGTGCGCTAAAGCTGCCGTCGGCCGAGTTGTAGATAAAAAGCCAGTGCTGCAGCGCGCCGGCGATCACGAATAAATGGAACAGCTCGTGCGGACCGAACACGCCATTGATGACGATGATCGGAGAATCGACGTAATCGATGATTGCCCCCGCCGAATAGGCGAGTCCGCCGCCGAAAAGCAACGCCGCCTCCTTCACGCCGTAGTCCATCATGATGTGCGAAAAGCTCACGATGCCGAGCATGCCCACGGCGATGTAGGCCGTCACGACCTCCCAATAGGGAAGCACTCCAAAATAGACCTCGACGATGACCAAGCAGCTCAGCGCCACTCCCCAAAAAAGCGCCGTCAGGCTCCAACGCCAATGGCCTTTGAGCATCAGGAAATGGATCGGGGTGGCGGAACCTGCGATCACCAGCCAAATCGCCGCGTAATCGAGGCGCCGGAACAATTCCCGCCAATGCCCGGGATGAAGGCCGTGATAAATCCCGCTGGTTGCGAACATGAACAAAAGCGTCGCGCTGAACACGGAAAGACACAAAGTACGCAGGCTGTCGCCTCGGCCTCGGCGATACAGCGAATACGAGGCGCCGAACGCGACCACCGCCGCCAGCAAGTGGGTCAGACTCGACACCGGATCGTGCAAGCCGAGAAAAGGGGTCAAATCCATAATGTTGTCGCGGTAATGATAGCCGGCGTCAACGACCAAGTCAATCGGCGTTTGGTCACAGGGTGCAGAACCCCCATCTCGGTTGATTTTCAATAACCTGTATGCTATACATATTATAGACATGCAGATACGAGGAACAGGCTTCAGCCGGCTCCTGCAAAAGTTGCGGGAACTGGCGCACGCGGCTCCCCAGGAGATCG
>JANPGH010000064.1:0-3817 GCA_031423795.1 Elusimicrobiota bacterium
CGATCTCCTGGGGAGCCGCGTGCGCCAGTTCCCGCAACTTTTGCAGGAGCCGGCTGAAGCCTGTTCCTCGTATCTGCATGTCTATAATATGTATAGCATACAGGTTATTGAAAATCAACCGAGATGGGGGTTCTGCACCCGTCAAGGCGAAAGTGGACGCCTATAAGAGGAATTTGGTACCATGTAGCATCGTCCCACCAAATTCTCGACGAGAGGTGTCCTATAATGGCTTTCTTCATCGGACGCGACCGTGAGGCCCGACGGGCCTATGGATTTGACGAGATTGCGCTCGTCCCCGGAGATGTGACCGTCAACCCGGACGAAGTCGATACCACTTTGCAGTTCGGCGACGTGAAGTTGGAAATCCCTTTTTTGGCGTCGGCCATGGACGGAGTCGTGGACGCGGAATTTGCGATCGCGATGGGCAAGCTCGGCGGACTGGGTGTGCTGAATCTGGACGGCATAAGCACAAGGTACGACAAGCCACGCGAGGTCGTCTCCCAGATCGCCGGCGCCACACCAGAAGAGGCCACTAGGCTGGTGCAGGAAATGTACCGGCCACCGGTGAAGGAAGAGCTGATCGCCCAGCGCATCAAGCAAATTAAGAAGGCTGGAGTTCCCTGCGCGATTTCCACCATTCCTCAGAACGCGGAAAAGTACGGCAAGATCGCGATGGAGGCAGGCGCGGACCTGTTTGTCGTCCAATCCACCGTCACCACCGTCCGCCACAAGGCGACGAAGTACAAGCCCTTCGAGATCGCGCCGTTCTGCAAAAAGATGAAGATCCCCGTCGTCGTCGGCAATTGCGTGACCTACTCGGTTGCCACCGAACTGATGGAAGCCGGCGTGTCCGGACTTCTCGTCGGCGTGGGCCCCGGCGCGGCCTGCACCACGCGCGGCGTTCTGGGTCTGGGCGTGCCTCAAGTCACTGGCACCGTCGATTGCGCCGCCGCCCGCGATTTTTACCACAAGCGCACCGGACGATACGTTCCGATCATCACCGACGGGGGAATGTCCACCGGCGGCGACATTTGCAAGGCCATCGCCTGCGGCTCCGACGGCGTGATGGTCGGCTCAGCTTTCGCCCGCGCCAAGGAAGCACCCGGCCAGGGCTACCACTGGGGCATGGCCACGCCGCATGCAAATCTGCCGCGCGGCACGCGCATCCAGGTCGGCATCACTGGCACTCTCGAGGAGATCTTATACGGCCCGTCGCGCCTCGACGACGGCTCGCAGAACCTGGTCGGCGCCCTGCGTACCTGCATGGGCTCGGTCGGAGCTGCGACGATTCGTGAGATGCAGACCACCGAAATCATCATCGCACCCTCGATTAAGACCGAAGGCAAGATCTTCCAGAAGGCTCAGCGTATCGGGATGGGAAAGTGAAATGACGACGGTCGAGCGCGCTGTTGAAAAGATCCTCATCCTCGACTTCGGGAGCCAATACACCCAACTGATCGCGCGTCGCCTGCGCGAGCTGGAAGTGTACTGCGAGATTCTTCCGTATAAAGCCAACCGTAAGACGATCGAAGCACTGCGCCCCGCCGGCATCATCCTATCCGGAGGGCCCGACTCCGTCCATCGCGCGGGCTCCCCCCGCCCGGATCCGTTCGTCTTCGAGTCCGGCATTCCCGTTCTCGGCATCTGTTACGGAATGCAGCTGCTCGTGGCACTCCATGGCGGAAAGGTCGCGCCGGCGCAGAAGCGCGAATACGGTCATTCGAACCTCGAGGTGCTGGCCGAATCTCCGCTGTTCGCCAACCTCCCGAAACACTTGCAAGTCTGGATGAGCCACGGCGACGGCGCCGCGCGCCTCGACAATGGATTTAAAGTCATCGCTCGCACGCCGACCGCTCCTTATGCTGCGATCTCCGACGAAGGCAAGTCCTGGTACGGCGTGCAGTTCCACCCCGAGGTCGTCCATACCCCGATGGGCGCGAAAGTTTTAGAAAACTTTGCGCGTACTATATGCCGCTTCGACAAACGCTGGACGATGTCCTCGTTGCTCGAGACCCAGGTCGCCGCCATCAAGTCCACAGTCGGCGAGAAGGGCAAGGTCGTCTGCGCGCTGTCTGGCGGCGTGGACAGCTCGGTGGCCGCCGCGCTGATTAGCCGCGCGATCGGTTCGCGCCTGTATTGCATTTTCGTCGATACCGGCTTGCTTCGCCACGGCGACCGCGAACGCGCAGAAAAAGTCCTCGGCCAAGAACTGAAGCTCAATTTGAAGGTCGTCGACGCATCGAAACTTTTCCTCGGCCGCCTCAAAGGCGTATCCGATCCCGAGAAAAAACGCAAAATCATCGGCAAAACTTTTATCGAGGTTTTCGACAAGGAAGCCAAGCGCATCAAAGACGTCGAGTTCCTCGCGCAAGGCACCCTTTATCCCGACGTGATCGAGTCGGTGTCGGTGCACGGCCCATCGGTCGTGATCAAGAGCCACCACAACGTTGGCGGCCTGCCCAAGAAGATGAAACTTAAGCTCGTCGAGCCGCTGCGCATGCTGTTCAAGGACGAAGTCCGTCGCCTGGGTAAAGAACTTGGAATTTCCGCCGAACTGCTCGGCTTACATCCTTTCCCGGGACCGGGACTCGCGATCCGAGTTCTCGGCGCCGTCACCCCGGAGCTTTTGAAGACCTTGCGCAACGCCGACTTTATCCTGCGCGAAGAGCTCAAGGCTTCGGGCTGGTATGACAAGGTCTGGCAATCGTTCGTTGTGATTCTTCCCTCGGTGCGCTCGGTCGGCGTGATGGGCGACGAGCGCACTTACGAAAATACCGTGGTAATGCGCTGCGTCGACAGCCGCGACGGCATGACCGCCGATTGGTCGCGCCTGCCGCACGACTTGATCGCGAAAATTTCCAGCCGCATCGTCAGTGAAGTCAAGGGCATCAACCGCGTCGCTTACGACGTGAGCTCAAAACCTCCGGCCACTATCGAATGGGAATGACCATCAGCGCTCCCGCGTCCATCAATATCGAAGGCCTCCCACTGCTGCGGCGCGGCAAGGTTCGCGACGTCTATGCCCTGGGCGAGAAGCTGTTGATCGTCGCCTCCGACCGCTTGTCCGCGTTCGACGTTATCCTGCCGACGCCCATTCCTGGCAAGGGAAAAATCCTGACCACCGCCGCCCTGTTCTGGTTCGACTTGACCAAGGATGTCGTCGCCAACCACCTGATCACCGCGGACTTCGACGCGATCGCGGCGGAAATGCCCAATGGCGTCCGCCTCGACCCCGCCTGGTTCGACGGCCGCATGATGCTCGTCCATAAAGCCAAACGTGTCGACGCCGAGTGCGTAGCCCGCGCCTACCTCGCTGGTTCGGGTCTGAAGGAATACAAGGCGACCGGAATCGTCGGCGGCCATCCGCTGCCCAAAGGGCTTCTGGAAGCTTCGAAGCTTCCCGCGGTGATCTTCACTCCCGCGACCAAAGCCGACGAAGGCCACGACGAGAACATCACCCCCGCCCAGCTCGCCGAGCAAGTGGGCGCGGAGCTCGCGGCCAAGCTTGAAAAATTGACACTGGCCGTTTTCCAAAAGGCCGCCGAACATCTGGACAAGCGCGGCCTGATCCTGGCCGACACAAAATTTGAGTTCGGCTTCATCGACGGTGAACTTCGCCTCATCGACGAAATCCTCACGCCCGATTCGTCGCGAGTGTGGGTCAAGTCGGACTGGAAGCCGGGCAAAACGCCGGACGGCTTCGACAAGCAGTACGTGCGCGACTGGCTGGAGCGATCGGACTGGAATAAGAAGGCCCCGGGGCCCGCTCTCCCCACAGACGTCGTCGACGGAACCCTCGTCCGTTATCGTGATTTTC
>JANPGH010000065.1:0-34659 GCA_031423795.1 Elusimicrobiota bacterium
ACACGCTTCTGTTCCTGGTTCAGGAGCATTTGCGCACGGGCAGGCAGATCACATTGCCACCGCAGATCGCACACCTCTCGCCAACGCGACAACCCAAGCTGCAGTCCTCGTAATCGGACTTCAGATGAGCGCGCTGTTACACCTTTTTTTACGCATGGGTCTTAGGTCCCATGAATCAATGGGTCTCTTGATTCTTTTCCATAAATAGCCATAGGGGCAACACTGCGCGAAGGCGAACCCGGGGAAGACGTCTCAGGAGGACTCGAAGATGAAAGGCACTCTGGTCGTGCTGGTTATATCCTTGTCCGCAACTCCGAGCTGGTCCTTGTCCACAGTTATGCGGCGAAACGACGTGCGCTCCGATGCTGGGGCTTTGACGCTGGATGAGACTTCGATCCGAATCGAAAAATTCTCGGCACCGGACGATCTGGAAGATGGGGCGGATTTCGGGCAAACGATGACCACCACGCCGCTCCTTGAGGACATCACGAATATCGGGTCAAAATTCTGGACGATCATCGAGGCCAATCATCCCGTCGCCGACGTACGCACGCAGTACGCCACAGCCCTCCCTAAAGGAGCCATCCGCTGGACGGACATGACCGACTGGCAACCTCCGCGCGCCACTACTTATGAACTAAGCGCCAGAAATATCTACGGCATTCAAGTTTTGAAAATCCGCTATAAAGTCCTCCGTACATTCGGAGGGCACTATCACGGAAAAGGCCAGTATTTGACCGCCGTAGCCGTCGACCCCACATTTATCGACGTCGCGTGGGGTTATTCGTGCACATTAGAGGCCAGCGTGCCCGAATCAAGCGTAGTGAACGTCGGGACATCAGAAAATCCGATCGCCGGGATGACGGCGACCCTGACGTGGCGGGTCAAGACCGTCGTGAGAGCTTCGCAAGGAAAAGGAATGTATTTCTTGGATGGGAGCGGGGCGCTGAGCGAAGTAGGTGGACTTTTTTCCGCCGACGCTGTAGACACTCCGAGCTGGAAGCGCTAACATGACGAGGTGAAGGTCGAGAAAATAAAACAATTCAGCGTATTCATGCCGAATAAACCCGGCGCCTTGAGCCGCCTGGTGTCTTTGTTTCACGAGAAACAAATCAACATTCTAGGCATCGCCTCCGAGGTCCGCGACGATTCGGGCTTGGTGCGAATTGCCGTGGCGCACGACACTGATGGATCGGAGATCCTATCCCGAGCAGGTTTATCGAGCGTTGAGACGAGCATACTCTCGGTCGAATTGGACGAACAGCCGGGGCAACTGCAAAAGGTCGCCGACGCGCTGGGCGAGGGCAAGATCAACATCACAACCGTCTACGGAACGTCCGCAGACGGGGCGAAGACCGCCCGGTTGTTGATCGCGGTGCAGAACACGGATCGCGCGTTGACGATCCTCGAGAACCTGGCTCTCAATCACAACGCAGCCCACTAAAGCCATGTGCCGACTCTTCGCCCAGATTTCTCCGACAAAGGACAACGCGAAGGACCTGCTCACCGAAACAAATTATTCGCTGTTGCGTCAGGCTGATGGGGACGCGAAAAACCCCCAACAAGACGGATGGGGACTGGCGTGGTTCGACGCGGACGGGAGACCTCGCGTACGCAAAAGCGGCCGCTCGGCTGCCGTCGAGAAGGAGAAATTCATCGAGGCCTCACGGTCTGCGACATCGAACGTCGTGCTGGGCCATCTTCGCGCGGCGTCCAATCCTCATCTCGACGACGCGCATGCGCACCCTTTCACCGATGACGGGTGGACGTTCATACACAACGGGACGCTGACCATTGCCGAGGAAGTCGCTGACGCCATGGGTCCCCGGAAAGGTCGGATTCACACGAAATCTGATAGCGAGGTTTACTTCCAGCAATTCTTAAAACACCTCGCCATCGTCGGCAATCCCGCGGGCGCTTTCAAGGCTTGTATTGAAGAGAACTGGAGTCTGTGGGCGTCGTGCCGCGATCGTTACCCGGACGTCACGACGCCATACACAGGCCTCAATGCCATCGCCTCCGAAGGCAAATCGCTCCATGCGGTCTGTCATGGGGCGAGGCGGGGCACGGCAACCCATGGCATTTTCCACTCCGATCAACCGTGGGGAGTTATGAGCTTTGCTTGGCGCGACCGCCGTTTCGTCATCGCCAGTGAAGGTGTGGACGGGGGGGATTGGTCTCGATTCTCGCCTCCTGAAGTCATTTCCGCTGTCGCCCGCGATTCCGTTGTCGAAATCGTCCGACACCCGCTCGAACTGAAAGGCTTGAATGGACCCGTCCCGGAGGTTTCTCGTTCATGAAAATTATCAGCATTCTCGCTCTGGTCGCCGCACTCGGCGCATTGCTGTGGCGCCAAGGTATTTTCTCGCCGCCGCCGCCACCTCCGCCGCCACCTCCGCCACCACCTGCGATCCTGACCGAGCCCGCCCCCGTGATCAATGAGGCGGAACTCTCTAAAATCCTTAAATCCGCTCACGATACCGATGAGAACGTGCGCTGGGAGTCAGTGGTATTCCTGGACAAGATAAAATCGCCGTCGGCGATGCCTCTGATGCAGGAGCTTATACTCCATGATGGAGAAGCGTCGTTGCGCGTCAAGATCATCGATTTGTTGGGCGAGCGCAAAGGCGATGAGCCCATCCAGGCGCTGCTCTCTGCGCTGAAAGATAATGAGCCGGACGTCCGAATTGCGGCCCTTCGCTCGCTCGACAAGATCGGAAATTTTTCGGTGGCCAGCGAGATCGCCAATGGTCCGCTCAAAGATCATGACGAAAAAGTTCGATTACAAGCCTTGAAGACGCTGAACGGCCTGCAAGACCGCAAACAGAAGGAAATCGAAGCGGCACGTCTGCGCTACGAGGCGGAAAAAACGGCCGCCGCTAAAGCCGCTGCCCAGAAAAATTAGGGGACCAACCAATATGGATGTCAATGGAATCAAGGAACTCAATCGCAAAGTTGGAGAAGAAAGTCTCTTCATAGCTGAGCTAAAAAGAGAAATTGGGAAAGTCATCGTCGGGCAAGACGAAGTTCTCGACCGCATTCTCGTAGCACTTATCGCCGGAGGGCACGTTTTGCTCGAGGGTGTCCCGGGTTTAGCTAAAACGCTGACCATCAAGACCCTGGCGGCGTGCTTGAACGCCGCGTTTTCGCGCATTCAATTCACTCCGGACCTGCTTCCCGCGGACCTGACCGGAACCCTTATTTTAGATCCGAAGACCGGCGATTTCAAACCCCGTAAGGGTCCGATTTTCGCCAATCTCGTCCTCGCCGACGAAATCAACCGCGCGCCCGCCAAGGTGCAAAGCGCCCTGCTCGAAGCGATGCAAGAGCACCAAGTCACCATCGGCCCCGAAACTCACCTGCTGCCCGAGCCTTTTCTCGTATTGGCCACGCAGAACCCGATCGAACAGGAGGGCACGTACCCTTTGCCTGAAGCTCAGGTCGATCGCTTCATGATCAAAGTACGCCTCGGTTATCCGAACAAGGCCGAAGAAAAGGAGATTCTCGAGCGCATGTCAGGCGACTCGACCCCCGTGGTCAGAAACGTCGCCTCTCCCGAGCAGCTTCTACGCGCCCGCCACGTCGCCGCCGGCATATACATAGACGAAAAAATCAAAGACTATATCGTGGATCTGGTGTTCGCCACTCGCGAACCGGAAAAACACCGGCTCGCCGCCCAAAAAAACCTGATCGCCTACGGCGCCAGCCCGCGCGCAACCATCGCCTTGGCTCAAGCCGCCAAGGCTTACGCCTTTATGAACGCTCGCGGCTACGTCACTCCCGAAGACGTCAAGGCCATCGGACCCGAGGTCCTTCGTCACCGTGTGCTCGTCAGCTACGAAGCCGAGGCCGAGAACGTTGATAGCGACCAAATTATCCGCGCCGTTTTCGAAGCCATCGAAGTCCCCTGAGCAAACGGTGGAAACCGGGAAATCGGTGTCGTCTGCAACGACGAAAGAGATATTGGCCCAAGTGCGGCGGCTGGAGATCGTCACCGGGAAACTGGTGGCGGAGAGCTTCGCCGGGGATTATCTCAGCGTTTTCAAAGGCCGCGGTATGGAATTTGCGGAAGTACGCGAATATGCTCCCGGCGACGACCCGCGGGACATCGATAGAAACGTATCGGCGCGCACCGGCAAGCCTTTCATTAGGCGGTATGTCGAGGAGCGAGAGCTGACGGTGGTAGTCGCCGTCGATCTTTCCGGCTCCCAGAGTTTCGGGACGGCCGATAGGCTCAAGCGCGAAGCGGCGGTCGAAGCGGGAGCGGTACTCGCTTTCGCCGCTCTCCAGAATAATGACAAGGTGGGTCTGGCACTTTTTACCGACAGTCTGGAGAGGTTCGTGCCTCCGCGCAAGGGTCGGCGCCACGCGTTGGCTATTGTGCGGGAGATTCTCGCTTATGAACCTCGGCAACGCGGGACGTCGCTCAGCGTCGCGTTGGAGCGCTTGGCACGGATGCTGAAGCGGCGATGCATCCTCGTTATCATCTCCGACTTTCGCGACCGCGGATTCAAACAGTCTCTCAAAATGTGCGCCCTCAAGCACGATGTGGTCCCGATCATCATCGAAGATCCGCGTGAAAAAGTTTTGCCGGCGGCCGCAGCGGTCGTCGAAATGGTCGATCCCGAGACCGGAAAACGCAAGGCCCTGGACCTACGCACGGCGGCGGCGGCCGTGCATCGCAGTGAAGACGCGCGACGCATTGAACTTGCTCGTACGTTTCGCGAGTGCGGACTCGAAACCGTCGTCGTATCTACGGACCGTCCGACGATCGATCCACTCGCCGCGTTTTTTCATCGCCGCGCGCGCAGGCGCAACCGATGACCAACCTCGTCCTCGCCTCATTTTTCGTCGTTTCGGCATGGGCCACCGATCCGACCTGGCAAGTTGCCGCCTCGACCTCGGGCTTGGTGGGATCGGAAAATGTGTTCCTTTACAAGCCGTCCGTGGCCCTCGGCCAGAAGCTTGCCCCCGACGTCTTGTCTTCGGGGACGACACACTTCGCCGTTCTCAAGGCCGAAGCCCGCGCCGACGGAACCTGGGCATGGAGCGTGATCCCGCTCGCAGAGGGAATCCAGCGCTTTACGGCACGCTGGAACCTTGATGGGGCTCCCGTTTCCGCTCCTGCGATCACGCTCGCCATCATCACTCCACCCATCGACAAAGACGCCGATATCGAAGACATCAAGGGACCGCTGGCGGCGCGGCGCGCGCTGTGGCCTTGGCTGCTGGCGGCCGTCATCGGCGCGATTGTCTGGGAAGGTTGGCGGCGGTGGAAAGCATGGCGATCCCGCCGTCCAGCAGAAATCGTCGCTCCGATGCCGTCAATTCCGCCTGAAATCGCGGCCGAGACCGCATTAACGGAGCTTCAGGCGTCCGGACTTTGGTCGAGTGGCCAACATAACCTTTACTACTTACGTCTAACCGAAATTCTGCGCCTTTATTTAGAAGCGCGCTGGGGGGAAGCGGCGACCGCGATGACGACTCCGGAAATCGCCCGTTTGATTAAGGACCGCCATGCGGATATCCGGCTGGCGGCACAAAGCCGTGAGCTACTCCAGCGCGCCGACCTCGTCAAATTCGCCCGAATCAAGCCCGCGCCGAGCGACGGCGACGATGACGCCCAACTCGTGCGCAGCATCGTCCATGCAACGACGCCGCATGAACTTGTCGCACCGGACAGCGCCCGATGAGATTGGCTAATCCCTGGGCTTTGGCGCTGATCCCGATTGCTTGGGCGCTGGCCGGCGCCGTGCTGTGGCGCGGCCGCGCCGCGGCAATCTCCTACCCCGCGGGCGAGCTCGCTCGGGCGGCTCCTCGTTCACGGCGCGCGCTTTTCGCTGTGGTCTGGACTCCCATCCTCAGCGCTTTAGCGCTGACGTTTGCCGCGGTAGCGTTGGCTCGCCCGCAATCCGTCAGCGCCTTGGTCGGGGACGACGGCCGCGGCGTCGACATTGTTTTGGCGATCGACTCGTCCGGCTCGATGCGCGCCACGGACCTTGCTCCGACCCGCCTCGGCGCCGCCAAAGAGATCGCGAAATCCTTTATCAACGGCCGCGTCTCGGATCGGATCGGCTTGGTGACCTTCGGCGGCGCGCCACTGCTTGCTTGCCCACCCACCACCGACTATGACTCGCTGCGCGAGCGCCTGGATGAACTTGAACCTGAAATGACCAAGGTCGACGGTACCGCCATCGGTGACGGACTCGTGGCGGCGGGCCGTCGTCTCAAGGACCTGGTTGCAAAGAGCAAGGTCGTCGTTTTGCTGACCGATGGACGCAGCAACACCGGAGCCGTCGATCCCATCACCGCTGCCAAAACGCTTGCGACCTTAGGTATCAAGATCTATGCGATAGGATCCGCGGGACGAGGACCCGCCACGCTGACCGTAGATGACCCGCGCCAAGGCCGCGTTACGGTTCAAATCAACGACGATTTAGACGAAGAATTGTTGGCCCAAATCGCCGACATCACGGGCGGCAAATCTTACCGTGCTCAAAACCGAGGAGAGCTCCAAAAAATATTCTCCGAGATCGATCGCCTCGAAAAAAGGGAGGTCCGACGTCCCCCGGTTATCGCGGTCGCCGATCACCACGTACCGGCCCTGGCTTTTTCTGGACTTCTCCTTTTACTCGAGTCCGCGCTCGCCGCGACCGTGTTCTTGAGGTGGCCCTAGGGCCTGCTAATGTTTACTTCTCCGACGTGGCTGATGGCCGCGATTCCAGCGCTGCTCTTGGCTTGGGGACTCTTGGCGTGGGCAAACTCGCGTCGCCGCGCAATCTCGGCAGCATGGGGGCTCGAACAGACTTTCGCGCGTATCTCAGAAGACGGGGCTACACGTCGTCGCTGGGCCGCCGCCCTACGCCTGTCCGCCCTGGCCATGATAATTTTATCGCTGGCGGGGCCGCGCTGGGGGGTCGAACTCTTTGAAACCCGAACATCGTCGCGGCAAGTCGTCGTCGCGATCGATCTTTCTCTTTCCATGAGGGCGACGGATGTCAAGCCGAGCCGCTTGGAACGCGCCAAAACCGCCTTGTCATTGCTTCTCAGTCAACTCCAAGGAGACCGCGTGGGAGTCATTGCCTTCGCCGGCGACGCGCAAGTCTTTTGCCCGTTGACCGCCGACGTGGAAGCGGCCAAGGAAATTCTCAGTGGGCTCGAAGTGGGGGAAATTCCGGTTCCCGGCACCGCGATCGGAATCGCGATCCGCTTGGCCGGCGCGATGATCGGCCGTTACCCCGGACAAAAATCCGTGGTTCTCCTCACTGACGGCGAAGACCACGGAACCGATCCCGTCGCCGCGGCACGCGAAGCGGGCGCCTCCGGCGCTCGCTTATATACCGTCGGTATCGGAACGCCCGAAGGAGAGCCAATCCCTCTGGAAACCGGCGGCTACAAAAAAAATCGCGAGGGAACGACGGTCATCAGCCGGCTCGGCGAGTCGGTCTTGGCTGAAGCCGCGCAGGCGACGGGGGGCTCATATTATCGATCGTCGCCCGGCGGGGACGAAATTACCGATATCGTCGCGAAGATTAAGAATGCCGATCCAGTCCGCGGACTTTCCGGGTCGGCGATGCGCTGGCGCAACCGTTACGCATGGCCGTTGACTCTTGCTTTTTTTCTGCTCTTAGCGGAAATGGGTCTTCCGCTACTGATGCCGTTGCGCTCCCCCGCGGCGGTCGTCTCGGTGCTTATACTTCTGATGATCTCCTCGGCGACGCCGACGCGAGCGGCGTTTGGTGACGCGACGCTGCGCGACGCCAATCGCGAGTACGAAGAGGGCAATTTCGAGCAGTCTCTCCCGCTGTATGGCCAAGCCTCAGGACAAAAGCCCAATGATCCGCGTCCGGTGTTCAACGCGGGCAACGCCCTTTACCGTTTAGACCGCACCTCTGACGCAGCGGGCGCATTCGCCTCCATCGCCGACCGGCGCGACGCCTCCCCACCCCTTAAATCAGCCGCCCTCTACAATCTTGGCAACTCGCTGTACCGCAACGGCGATTACGCAGGTGCAGCCGACGCCTATCGGCGTACTCTCTCGCTGCAGCCGGAAGATCCGGACGCCAGGCGCAACTTGGTCGTCGCGTTGAACCGGATGAAAGTGCCTCCGAAAAAAAAGAAGGAAAAGAAGAACGACCAACAGAAAAATCCGCCGCCGAAGGATCAGGACCAAAAACAAAACGGCGGCGGCAACTCCGCCGGCCAGTCTCAGCCCCGGCCCCAAGATACGATGTCGCGCGAAGATGCTGATCGCGTGATGCGCGCCGTAGCGGAGCGAGAGAAATCCGCGCGCCAGCAGGCCGCGCAATCGCCCGCTTACGGTCACAAACCAAAGCCTCCCGTCTCGTCCAAGGAGGATTGGTGAGATCATCCATCCTCTTGTTCCTCCTACTATTCGCGGGTTCCGCGCGCGCAGCCGTCTCAATTTCGGCCGCGTTGAATCGCACGTCGGTTGCAATTGGGGAGCAAGTCGTTTTATCCGTCACGGTTTCCGGCGACCAAGCCTCCTTGCCCCAACCGAAGCTGCCGCCAATGGACGCCTTCAATGTCTACGACTCCGGTCGAAGTCAAAGTCTTAGTTTTGTCAACGGACATATGTCGTCAGAAGTCGTGCACACGTTCGTCCTCGCACCACGGGTCGCGGGCAAACACGTCGTTCCGCCGATCTCGGCCGACGGCGCTTCGGCGCCGACTGCGGCGCTCAACGTCGAAGTGCTCGCCTCCGCTCCGCCACCGAATGTCGCCGCGTCGCGACCGTCGGCGGCTCCAGCAGGAAGCACTCCTCGCGTCTCCTCCGGACGCGCCCGGGGCAATGACGTATTTGTCACCGCATCTCTCGATAAGGCCACCGCGAAAGTCAATGAACAGGTCACGTTGACGGTCCGTTTCTACAATGCGGTTCAGCTTTTCGGTGATACGCGCTTCGACCCTCCCGCATTAAATGGGTTTCTCAGCGAAGACCTTCCACCCGTGCGCAACGGAATGACCAATATCGAAGGCCGTCCCTATCAATACAACGAAATCAAGGTTGCACTATTTCCCGTACAGGCCGGCCGCATGAGCATCGGGAGCGCCGTCATTCACTGTCAAGTAGCGCGTCTCGGAGCCAGGGGCGACGACTTCTTCGACCGCTTTTTCTCCATGGCTGCGCCCCAGCCGGTCACCGTTCAATCGGATCCGCTGGTTCTCACCGTCGAGCCCGTTCCCACGGGCAAACCCGCCGATTTCACTGGCGTGGTCGGACAATTGACGGCAAGCGCCCAGGCCGATCGCGCTTCCGTCAAAGCCGGGGACGCCGTGACGCTCTCGGTCACCATCGCCGGGCATGGGAATATAAAATCGATTCCCGATCCTGTAAAACCTGACCTCCCGTCCTTGCGTTTCTTCGCCACGGACAGTTCCGTCGTCCTCGACAAAACCAATGATCGCGTCGGCGGCAGCAAGATATTGCGCACCGTCCTCGTTCCGCGCGTCTCCGGCGATATCCGAATCCCTTCGTTCTCTTTTTCATACTACGATCCACAGCGCAACTCCTACCAACGTGCTACGACGGAAGAAATCGTTTTGCACGTTTCGCCGGGAGCGCCAGGCGTCGCTATGGGAACGACGCCGAGTTCGCCGCTGATACCCGGCCTGACCGCGATCGCCGACGACATCCGCTATTTAAAATCTTCGGGCAGCCGCAATCCGCTGTCCGCCTTCTTGACCAGGCTTGCTGATTTGGGGCCGTGGCATGCGTTGCCGTTTCTCATCCTCCTTGCCGCGGGGGGAACCGATTGGCGACGACGCGCCGCCGGTGCCGATCCGAAAGGACGCCGTTTCCGCGCCGCGCTTTCACAAGCAGACAGGCGTCTTGAACAAGCCGCGTTAGCGCAAACCGACGCGCCGCGCGCCGCAGCGCTCGTCGACGAAGCCATCGCCGCTTTCGTCGCCGACAAACTTGATGTGCCCACCGCAGGTCTCACGCTGAAAACCGCGCTCGAAGGCCTGGGGGCGTTGGCTCACCCGCCGTCGGAGGCGTCGCTCGGGCTTTTGAAATCCGCATGGGACGAGGCGCATTTGCGCCGCTTCGCTCCCGGCGCTGCGGGAACTGACGCGCGGCATTTTGCCGAAGAGACGCGCAAACTCCTCAAACTGCTCGACTCGGAGATCCGCCGATGAAATCGTTTCTAGTCTTGATGTGTGTTTCTCTACTTTCCCCGCTGGCGATGGCCGCAGTCGAGGCCGCGTCCGAAGCTCGAGGCCTTTACGACTCGGCTCATTATTCCGAGGCGGCGAAAAGTTTTGCATCACTCGCGTCTGTCCACCCCGACGACGCCGCCATTCAATTTAACCTTGCGAACGCGCTTTTGAAGTCGGGTCGATTGGGCCCCGCTATTGCGGCCTATGACCGCGCGTTCGCCCTCGATCCGCGCGACGCCGACATCCGCTTTAATTATGCGTTCGCTTTGCGGCGCTCCGGCGAGGACCTCGTGCCACCAGGAATTCCGAACGCCGCTTTCTGGGTATTCACTATTTTCTCGGAGCGCGAACTGGCCGGGCTCCATTGGCTTGCCGCCTGGATCGCGACACTGCTCGGCGCCTTCATTTTTTCGAGCCGTAACTTGAACCGCCGTCAGGCCTTGATCCCATGGGCTGTCGGTTCAGCGGCGGCTTGGGCGATGCTGGGGGCGTGGTGGATGGGTTTGCGCTTGGTATTGCCGACGGACCGGGGTGTCATCGTATCTGCTCACGCCGAACTGCGCCACGGTCCAGGGCCGAATTTCGGAGTGGCGTTCACGATCCCCGAAGGCCGCCGCGTGCGGGTGATGGGCGCGTCTGGATCCTGGATCGAAGTTGGCGTCATGAAGGAAGGCGCGCGCGGATGGATCGAGGCGCTCGCCGTCGAGCGCCCGTAACCCACTCCTAGGGATTGCGCGGCTGGAGCGGGGTGACCGGCACGGCGGCGTCCTTTGCGATCACGGCCGCTGGCGTATTTGCCTCGGCAGATTCATCGATGGGGGCCTGAGCGGTTTGCTCCGGAAAAGGCTGCTCCTCTGGTTTCGTCTCAACGACCGGAGTCTTGGGGGCAGCGGGCTCGGTGGTAGTTAAAGACTGATCGTCTTCGGCGTCGTCCCCGGCGGAGGCGGCCCGCTTCTTTTTCGCTTCGCTTGCGCTCGGCAAAAGCGAGGACGGCGCTGGGACGGGAGCCGTCATCACCGGAGGATCCTCGGGATTGGCCGTTTCCAATATGAGCGAAGATCCCTCTTCCGCGCTGGCGGCCAGGCTAAAAAACGCGCCGAACGAAACCACCGCCGATAAAATCGTGACACGCAGCCTCATCTGACGAGTGTAGCGGATTTCCGGAAAACTTCAAGTGGCACTATTGACGGAATCCGAACGAGGGGTTATAACTGAGCTGATGAGAATCCCTCTGCGCTTGCTTTTTATATACCTTATCGGTTTTTTTATTGCCGACCCCGGCCGTGAAAGCGCAACATATTCGCATGCTCGAGCGCTTGCCTGCGGCGATACCGGCGTTCCGGAAGGTTATGGGCGCGACCCCTGGACGGCGTATTTGATTCGGAAAGTCGGCGCACAAAATCCTTTCCCGTTACCGCCTAATTCCGACGCAAAAATGGCCGCGGAAATTGACAAACGTCTCATTGAACACACTAAGTCGGTTATGGCTTCCGGCCAAGGAATAACTGACCCCGGCGAAAAGGGCTGCGCAAAAATCGTCGAAACGATTGTGCGCAGTGAAAATATTCCCATCGTATTCACGCCGCTGACGTCAAGCTGCGCGGACGAAGCTACGCAAACGGAAGCCGCGTACTCCGATAAGATATTAATTAATTCAAATTGTGTTTACCTTCGCGATCCACAAAATCTGTCGAAAAAAATTATCCATGAGACTTTTCATCACATCCAAGAGAACTCGCAACATGCGGCCAACCTCCAACTCGTAATGGCAACGATGCCCAATGGCCCCGCTCCTACCGGCATACATGACCCTATTTATCGCGAGTCGATCGTCCGGGTGTTGAACGATTATTCCGGAAAAACTCAAACTTCTGGTGAAACAGCGGAATGCCGGCTTCCGGTCCTTCCTAAAAATAGGTGTTCTGTCCCCGACTACGTCGGCGGAGGCTCCTCCGGATTTTCATCAGGACCGTCTTCGCCCCGTTCAATTAGAATGCCGCCAATCTTACTGAGACAATTACCAAACTTTGACGGGGTACTTTCGAGATCTTTATCGCCATCGACTATTGAATTGCCTCGAACCGACGTGCTCACCGCCACAAATGCCCAAGAATTCCTTTCGTTTACTCATGTCAGCATGATGAATAACGAAGATCCTTGCCTGAAAAGAATTTATTCGATGTGGGTCAGCAATCAAGTGGTCGTCGTGCTTCCCAATGGCACGATGCAGGGGTGGTTTAATAATAAATCCGATAACTGGACCGGCACCTACCTACGCCTGACGCGGACACAAACTTCTCACTTGAACTCCGACCAACTCATTAAAATCTTAGCGACTCGAGCTGGGTGCTCAGTCACCATCAAGTGACGTTACCTAACTAGACCTCTCCGAGACTTTGACCGGATGACAGATCGTTTCCGATTGTCCATTTTCCCTTGACTGCGCTGGTGGGATGCGTTAATCTATCGTAATGCGTGAATTAGTGGTTTATGAGGGGAAATCATCGTCGCGTCCCGCCTTCACCGCGCGAGTGATCGATGTTTTCACCAAGCACCTCGCCAATAACGGCTTGCGCTTGACCGGCCAGCGCCGCTCAATCCTGGACCATCTCCTCGCGTCCGATCGGCATCTGGGCCAAGACGAAATTTATCGGTCCTTGCGCGGCCGCGGAATCGGCCGGGCGACGGTATTTCGCACGTTGAAGATGTTGCAGGATTGCGGATTGGTGTCGCCGGTAATCGGGCGCGACGGAATTCCCCGCTTCGAGGTCGACCTGGAACGGCCGCACCACGATCACTTGATCTGCATCGACTGCGGACGTATCCAGGAAGTTCAATGGCCTGACTTGGAAAAAATCCAGCAGGACGCCTGCCGCCGCGCGGGTTTTGTGCCCAAATGGCATCGCCATGAGGTATTCGGCTTGTGCCGGTCGTGCGCCAAGGGCGCCCCTTGAATCCGGCCTGGTGGGCCGGCGCGATTTCGATCGCGGCGGGTGTGGCCTTGACCTCGTACGCCGAATTGCTGGGCCGTTGGTGTGCCGATCCGGTACGCGGTTGGCTAATGACTCTTGGCCTTGGCGCTGCGGGCGCCGGCGTCGTACGCTTACTTCAAGCACCTGACGACGACGGCGCACGCGTATGGTCTATTGCCGCCGCACTGCTGACGACGGCCGTCTTGGTGATTTTGCGCGTGCTGGGCCTGGGACTGGCCAGCCCAGAATTTCTCCAGAATCCTCTCGGCAATCGCACGTTGGCTCTTTTCGTTTTGGGACAGGCCATTTTCGTGAGCGCCGCGGCCGCCGCCGCGTGGACTCAATGCGTGAGGTCCAAGCGCAGCCGCTCCGCTATTCTCGCGCTGTTCGGCGCTGCCGGCGCTAAAATCACCGTCGGCTGGTGCGAGCCGTCTGTCCTCCTCGCTTTGTCTGCCGTCGCCGCGATGCTCTCCTCCGTTGTGATTGAGCGCCCTTGGAATCAATTTTCTCCTACACCGGTGCGCACGCGCGGATTTCTTCTGGCCAGCGCCTTGGTACTGGCTGGCGCGTTGCAATCGCCGGGCCTGCTGCGCGATGTCTGGACATCTCGGCTTCATATGGCCTACCCCGGGGGGCGGTTCCTGTCGCTGCGCGATGACGGGTCCTATGTTTGGGGGGGGTATCAATATTCAGACTTCAGCCGAGTTGCCTTGCGCGACGGCGTGATCCAATCCTGGGAACCCGAGACTCTCCGGCACGCCCTGCGCGAGCTTCTCGGTCAAGCGAACAATCCCGCTTCGATCTTGATCATCGATCCTCCCGATCCTCGGTCCGCACTGCTCGCCGAGCGCGAGGGCGTCATCGTGTGGCAGGAATTTGCGTCTGCGGCGCAGCGTGCGGTCGTCGACGTCCTCGGCGAAGGGAAGGACGGCGGACAACCTTTCGCCGCCGCGTCCGCGACCGATAAACCTTCCGCCGCCTTAATTTTCGTACCACGGCCCCTCCATGCGACGTCATTGCGTTCGAACGTTACCCCGCGGGCGTTGGAGAACCTTCGTCGGCGCCTGGCTACGAACGCGCCGATCGCAGTGCTCATTGCGCCCGACGCCTCGGGTCGCTCCTTGCGCGCGATCGAAACCGCGGTCCGTCGAACATTTGGTCAGTCGCGCACGATCGATTTACCCAATAGGTCCGCCTGCGTCATCGGCTCTCCGCTGGTCACGAACTGATACAATCTGCCTGTATGAGGCTGCATGTCGTGACGTTCGGCTGTCAAATGTCCGTCGCCGATGGCGGCGAATTGGCCGCGCCCCTTTTGGCTCGGGGTTTCTCGACCGTCGCCGACCCAGAGCAAGCGGATGCGATCGTCCTCAATACCTGCACCGTGCGCCAACACGCGGAAGACAAGGCCCTCTCCCTGATCGGCAGACTGCGGCCATGGAAGGACGAAGATCCGCAGCGCGTCTTAATCGTTTCCGGTTGCGCGGCGGAGCGCCTCGGCGACTGGATCCAACGGCGTTTTCCTCACGTGGACCTCGTGGTCGGCGCCAAATCGATCGACGACTATCCTCGTATTGTTGAGCAGGCCTTGGGCGCTAAGTTCGACGTTCTGCGCGAAAGCCGCGAGGCCTTCCCCGCCACCGCGGGCGACGCGGCGCTTGTCGGTTGGAGTTCGCCAGTCGTCGCTCCGGTCACGATTATGCGCGGCTGTAATTATTCATGCTCGTACTGCATCGTGCCGCACGTGCGCGGTCGCGAGGTGTATCGCTCCTACGAGACGTTGATGAGCGATATCCGAGATAAGGCTGCGTTAGGGGCGCGAGAAATTTTGCTGCTAGGTCAGACCGTCAACAGTTGGCACGCGCGCGGCGATGACGGGCGCGAACGGTGTTTTTCCGATCTGCTTCGGTCTGTCGCCACCGTCGAAGGCGTGGCCCGCGTCCGGTTCGAAAGTCCGCACCCGCATTTTCTAGACGACGAACTGATCGACGCTTTCGCCGAAACTCAGCAGGCGTGCGATCACGTGCACATGCCGGTCCAGTCGGGGTCAGACCGGATCCTCTCCCTAATGCGCCGCAATTATACCGCGGCGTCTTTCCTCGAGCGCATCAAACGTCTGCGCGCGGCCGCACCCGCGATTGAAGTCGGCACCGATATTATCGTAGGATTCCCGACGGAAACGGACGAGGATTTCGAGAAGACCCTGGATCTAGTCGCGCACCTGCGGCCCGCGACTGCGTATACGTTCAAGTACTCGGCGCGTGCGGGAACTGAGGCCGCAAATAAGATGCCGGACGACGTGCCCGAGTCGGTTAAGGAAGACCGGTTGGCTCGCCTCAATGAGTTGTGCGACGGCTTGACCGAGGCCGCGATGAATCGGCGCGTCGGGCGAACCGTCGAGGTATTGGACGAGTCGGGCGGCTATGGCCGTACGCGGGATGGATTTCGCGTGAAGTGGGGGGCCCCGGCGCAGCTGGGGAGTTTGCGAATGGTCCGGATCACTGGAACCATGAAGCGCACTTTGTTGGGGGACATCCAATGAGCGATAAAAAGACCGGCGCCGAACGCCGACAGCACCGCCGCTTCACCGTCGTCGAGGGCATGGTCGAACCGATCAGCCTGGAACTGGGGGCCAACGGCAAACCCCAGCCAGCGATCATGACCGACCTTTCCGCCGGCGGAATGTCCTTGCTCGTTTTCTGCGAACCGCCCCACGCCCACACCTTCGAAATGGTCCTGTCGATCCCAGGACTGGAGCGTTTGCCGATCGAAGCCTCGATCGTCCGAGTCCATCAAAAGGGCGAGACGTACAGCCTCGGGCTGTCGTTTCAGAAAATTGCCAAGAAAATTCAAGAACGGATCGGCGCGATGGCCGATGACAACGCGGACTGCGAGACCCGCGTCGCGTTGCGGCTCCCGGAAGCGTGCGTGCCCGATTGCAGATTCCACATGCTTTGCGCCAAGCCCGTTAAAGCTCCGTACTGGAAAAAGTAGCGACGTGATCGTCCTGACGGGTCCGACGGCCTCGGGAAAATCGGAAGTGGCCGTGGCCCTCGCCCTCCGCTTGGGCGCCGAAATCGTCTCCGCCGATTCAAGGCAGGTCTATCGCGGACTCGACGCGGCAACGGCCAAACCGACGCGCGACCAACGCGCGCGCGTCGCGCACCACCTGATCAATGTCGCTGAACCCAATGAGCGATTCGACGCCGCTCGTTTTGCTCGAGAAGCCAGCGCGGCCGTTGACGGAATTCGAACCCGCGGAAAAGTGGCGTTGGTCGTGGGCGGCACCGGATTGTATTTGCGCGCGCTGCTAGAAGGCCTCTCGAACCTGCCGTCGGGGGACGAGGACGTCCGCGGCCGGTTGAGCGCTCTAGCACGCAGCGAAGGGCCACGGTCGCTGCACTTGAAATTGAAGAAAGTGGATCCGAAGGCGGCCGCGGCGATCGACCCCGAGAATATTCAGCGGCTGATTCGGGCTCTGGAAATTTTCGAGCTTACAGGCAAGCCGATCTCGGAACATTGGGCGGCCGGAAGAACGGGCGGAGTCGCGGCTTCGGCCGTCCTGCGCTTGGACGTTCCCGCCGAAACCTTGAACGCTCGCATCACCCAGCGCGCAACTAACATGTGGACTCCGTTGCTGGCTGAAGTCCGTTCCCTGGTTCCCCGACGCTGGCGCGGCGATGAGCCGGGATTCTCGAGTCTGGGTTACCGCGAGGCCCTGGCAGTGATCAATGGAAAATTGGATGAAGCGCAGGGTCTGGCGGCGATGATTCAGGCAACGCGCGCCTACGCTAAGCGCCAACGCACCTGGTTGCGCGGCCAAATCGATGCGATTGGCGTCGACGCCACCGGATCGCAGACTGAAGTGCTCGCGCGGGCGCTCACCGCCCTGGAGAGTCAACATGAAGCGTCCCACGCCGGCTAAGCCTTCCCCGACCAACGGATCGCCGACGCCTTATTTATTGACCGCGCTGTTTCTCTCAGGAGCATGTTCGCTCACGCTTGAAATCGTCGGCACTCGACTCATCAGCCCCTATTACGGGTCATCGATTTATACCTGGTCGGCCTTGATCACCACGACGCTTGTCGCCTTGGCGTTTGGCTACGCATGGGGTGGACGCCTTGCCGACCGCCATCCCCACCTGACGCTTTTCTCCAAGTTGCTGATGGCCGCGGGACTTACCGTCGCCGTCATTCCGACCTTGCGCGCTCCCGTACTCACGGCCAGCACGCCGCTCGGTGTTCGCCTCGGAGCTTTACTCGCGTCGGCTATCCTCGTCGGACCAGCGCTGGCGTTGCTCGGGGCATTGGGACCGGTGGCTACCCGCCTTACGGCGACGGGTGCCGCCGACGCGGGCCGTCGGGCCGGCGACGCCTGGGCGGTGTCCACGGCGGGAAGCGTACTGGGCGCGGCTCTGACCGGATTTGTGCTCGTCCCGTTGTGGCCGGCGTCGCGGATCCTGCTAGCCGCCGCCGCGGTTTTGCTCGCGCTCGGCGCCTGGGGTTCGTGGCTCTCAGCGCGCAAACTCCCGTTGGGCGCGATGGCGGCCTGTGCTGCGAGCATCGTATTCGCGGTGATCTCGCAAGACCGTCCGCACCCGCTGGTGCGCGAGCGCGTGGAATCCGCCTACGGCCGGATCGAAGTTCTCGAAAATGAATCGAAGCGCTATCTCCTGGTCAACGGCACGGCCCAATCCGCGATGGATCAGAAGACCGGCCTCAGCGACTCGGAATACGACAGGTCGCTCGAATGGTTGCTGGCGCTGCGTCCCGACGCTAAACGCGTACTGGGACTGGGCCTGGGCGCGGGACTCTTGCCGACGGCGCTGGAACGAGAGGGACTCACGATGGACGTCTTTGAAATTGATCCGGAAGTGCTGCGCATCGCCAAGGATTGGTTCGGCTATGCGCCGCGCGGAAACGTCTCTATCGCCGACGCACGCGCTGCACTTGAGATGGGCCATGGCGGTCCCTGGGACTTGATGGTACTGGACGCCTTTGGCGCGGAATCCATGCCGGCGCATCTCTTCACCACGGAATCGTTCACCCGCATGCGTGATTCCATGGTTCCGGGTGGAGTGCTCGCGGTGAACATGGTCACGGGTGTCGTGGGTAAGGAGGGAGATTCTTGGCGCGCGGCCTTCAAGACCCTAACCCGCGTCTATCCCAACGTGCGCGCGTTTGTCGCCGCGGATCCGAGCGAGGGATTGGCGAATATTCTTTTCTTTGCCTCCACTGGCCCGCTCGATGCTCCCGCAAACACGGCGCCTAAAGGCGCCCAGACCGTAGTCGCTGCGATGCTCACACATGAACTGCGTCCTACCGCGTCCGAACTGGCCTTCGTTCCCGCGATGACCGACGACCACGCCCCTTTGGAGTCGCTACTCGCGGCGTCAGCTGTGCGTTGGCGCGCATTGCTGCAGTCTGCAATGAGCGAGGTCCTCATCCGCTGAAACCTCTCGATACGCGGGCTCCCGTCGAACGCGCTCTCCTCGTCGGGGTGGGCCCCAAATCTCAAACCGCGCTGATTCGTTCCAGTCTCAACGAGCTGCGGCGCCTCACTGAAACCGCTGGCGCTTCCGTCGCCGGCGAAGCGACTCAGGCACTCGCGCGCTTTAGTCCCGCCACGCTGATCGGCCAAGGAAAAGTGGCGGAAATCGCCGCGATGTCCGCGGGTTTGCGCGCCGGCACCGTGATTTTCGACTTGGAACTGTCTCCCGGACAGCAGAAAAATTTGGAACGGGCTCTGCCCAAACGTAAAATCGTCGACCGCACCCGATTGATCCTGGATATTTTCGCCAAACGCGCACGCACCAGCGAAGGACGCCTGCAAGTGGAATTGGCGCAGCTTTCGTACATGCTGCCGCGCCTGACTGGAGCGTGGCGGGAATTTTCCCAACAAGCCGGCGGCATCGGAACGCGGGGACCGGGCGAACGCAAGCTCGAGTATGAGCGGCGACACATCCAATTGCGCATCGCGCATCTCCACAAAGACTTGGAGCGGGTCCGCGACGCGCGGCGACTGCGCCGCGAACGTCGCGCGGGAGTACCCCTTCCGCAAATCGCTCTGGTCGGATACACGAACGTGGGTAAATCCACACTTCTCAATCACTTGACCGGTCACGAGGCCGTGTATGCGGATGACAAACTGTTCGCGACATTGGATCCGACCTCGCGGCGCGTGCGTTTGCCGGAAGGCGGCTGGGCGGTGGCCACCGACACCGTGGGATTCATTCAACGCCTACCGACCGCGCTGATCGCCGCGTTTCGGTCGACTCTCGAGGAAGTCGAGGCGGCCGACGTCCTCCTCGTCGTCTCGGATGCCTCCTCGCCTCATCTCGAGGCGCAGCGGCAATCAGTGACGGAGACACTGGCCTCCTTGAATACGAGCGGGATCCCTGTGGTCGAGGCGTTTAATAAATCCGACCGGCTCAGCGCGGCCGACCACGCGGACTTAGAACGCCGCCATCCGGGCGCCGTGTTAATATCAGCCGAGACAGGCGACGGAGTGGAGTCTGTCCTCGCCGCCGTCGAGGCGGCATTGTCGAAGCGCTGGCTGAAACGGGAAATCGTCGTGCCTCCGGAAAAGTCTTCGATAGCGGCGCGTTTTTATGAAAGCGCGCAGGTGCTTGGACGCGAAGCCTCGGGAGATCATTTGCGTTACCGTTTGCGCGTCACGCAGGAAAACTGGGAACGATTGCAGGTCCTACTCAGCGAATGCTAGGATTCCGTTGGAATCCATGATAGATTTTTCAGCACTCGATGAGACTCCCGCACGCGCGTAAGTCTGAAGTTTGCGTCTTGGGCGGAGGCCTGTGGGGGGTTGTTCTCGCTCACCATTTGGCGCAAAAGGGCGCTCGTGTGCGTCTGTGGGAATTCGCTCCTCGAGCCGCTGAGCAGCTCCATTCGAGCCGCGCGCACCCGTTGTTACCGGGTTTTCGTCTGGACACCTCCGTTTCCGTATCTGATGATTTGGAAGCTAGCGTCGTCGACGCGGAATTGCTCCTCTTCGTACTCCCCTCAAAGGTGATGGCCGCCACCGCTCGCAGGGTCGCGCGCAGCGGCAAACTCTCTTCTCAAGCCGTCGCAATCAACGCATCGAAAGGCATCGAATCAAAATCGTTCGCAACGATGGGGGAGATCATCGAACGCGAACTTCCCTCGCTACGCGGAAAAGTCTGGACCTTGACGGGTCCTAGCTTTGCGCGCGAGGTCGCGCGCGGCGTTCCGACCGGCCTAGTCCTCGGGGGACCTTCGAATTCGCGGGGGCGGGCACTTGCAACTCTGCTGGACGGCGGCGCCTTGAATGTCCGCCATTGGCCCGATCGCGTAGGCGTTGAATTCGGCGGCTCGCTGAAGAACGTGATCGCCGTCGGGGCCGGGATCCTCGATGGACTGGGGACAGGCGCCAACACCAAGGCAGCACTGTTGGTCAAGGGCCTCGAAGAGATGGCGCTGCTCATCCGCGCCCACGGCGGGCGCGCGGACACGGTTTACGGGCTTGCGGGCCTGGGCGACCTCATCGCGACGGGAACCTCGTCGGAATCGCGCAACCGCGCATTTGGTGAAAAGATCGGTAAAGGCGTTCCACCGAAGCGCGCGATCGAGGAAATTCCGACGGTCGTCGAGGGACTTGAGGCGGCGAGCAGCGCTTTCGGACTGTGCCGCCGGCGCCGAGTGGATGCGCCGCTCATCGATGCGATTTATCACGCGACGCGCGGAGCGCCCGCGCGCCGCGTACTCGCCGCGCTTGGGTTCCATTCATCGGAGGAAATACTCTATGGCCAAGAATGAGAAAGAAAAACCAAAACCCAAAGGCTCCAAAGAGGTTCGCATCTACTCATTGGCCACCACGGTCAATGAATGCATCATTTTTCTAGAGGAAATGGAAGGCAGCCGTCTGTTACCAATTTGGATTGGAATCGCCGAAGGCCAGGCCATCGCGATAAGGTTCTCGGGGATCGTGCTTCCGCGTCCTCTCACCCACGACTTGTTGATCGCGGGCATCAAGCAGTTAGGCTGGGAAGTGCAAAAAGTCGTGGTCAGCGACATTAAGGAAAATACGTTTTATGCGCGCGTGCAGGTCACCGACGGCAAGAAAGTCGAACACCTCGACAGTCGTCCGTCCGACGCAATCGCGATCGCCGTGCGCGCTGGATGCCCAATTTTCGTCGACGAATCTGTGTTCGCACGCTGTCAAACTCTCAATAAGCCGATTTCGGAGGATGAAGTTTCCAAGTTCAAGGAAGAACTGAAAAACATCCGCCCCGAGGACATTTTCAAAGACCTCAAGAAGGACCCCGAAGAGAAGCCGCCCATCAAGAAAAAGCCCGAGGAGGAAGACAAATGAACCGTCTCGACATCATCAAGGCCGTTTCGAAAGTTCTGACGACGAAAGGCGAGGCCGCCCTCGCCGTCGAGACCACCTTCGAAACCGTCTGCCAAGCCCTGCGTCGCAGCGAGAAGGTCGTGATTTCGAATTTCGGGACCTTCCGAGTGAAATCCCGACAACCGCGCGTCGGCAGAAATCCAAAGACCGGCGAACAGGTCAGCGTTCCATCTAGACGCGGCGTTCGCTTCAAGGCTTCGAAAAACTTGCTCGAATAGAGGTTCCTGGTGGAGCTTCCGTTCCTTCCAGATCGCGATTATTTCACCATGCGCGAGGCCGCGCGGCTGGCCCAAGTTCCCGCGCACACACTGCGCTATTGGGAATCTAGGTTCGGGGAGCTTCGGCCCAGTCGGCTAGCGGGCGGCCATCGCCGCTACTCGCGGCCCGACCTGGAATTAATCCTCGAGATCAAGGACTTGGTCCACCGCCGCAAAATGACCGTCAACGGCGCACGCCGTGCGCTTATCGATAAACGTCGGGACGGGTCTGCCACGGGGTCCCCGACGACAGCCGCCTCCGACGGAGGACCGGCTCTCAAGCTATTGCGTGAGGTTAAAAAAGAAATTAGAATGTTGGTGGACGAGTTCGGCCGTTGAGTGGCCACGCCGCGTCTGAGGCCGGGGACTGGCTCAATGGTAGAGCGCTCCCTTGGGGTGGGAGAGGCTACAGGTTCGATTCCTGTGTCCCCGACCCCAGCCGCGGCGAACTCATTGATGGATCCGGGGTATAGCTCAATTGGCAGAGCGCTTGGTTCGGGACCAAGAGGTTCTCAGTTCAAGCCTGAGTACCCCGACCATTTTTTTGCTCGGACCGACGGCCGCTTCAACATCGAATCCGGCCGCGGGCCGTCTCAACTGACTCCCGTTGAAACGAAGGCGTAACAGGTTTTCCTTATGCTTTGACGCGGGGGGCTTGCGCCCGCTCTTGACAAATCACTAGAATGGCACCCATTCACCCCTTGACGCGTCGACATCTGCTGATCAAGGGCCATGTTCAAGGCGTGGGCTTTCGCTGGTTCGCGTGGGAACTCGCGGAGTCGCTGACAGTGAGCGGCTGGGTGCGCAATTGCCCGGACGAGTCGGTCGAGATGGAAGCCGAGGGAACGCCGGAGGCGCTGGATGAATTCGTCCGGCGTCTGAAAAGCGACAATCCCGAAGCTCGCGTGGATGAGATTGTAACCGTGCCGAGGCCGCCCAAGGGCGTGCACGGATTTGAAATCAAGCGTTAGGGAGAACATGGAACCGTCGACCGACACAATCAGCCAGTACTTCAAGGGCATCCAGAAACTCGCACAGGTGACTCGCGAGGAAATGCATGAGCTCTGGAAGAAGGCGAAAAAGGGCGACGGTCCCTCCAAGCAGCGTATCATGGAGGCGAACCTGCGCCTCGTGGTCCCCATTGCCAAGAAATATCATCGCCAGGGA
Organism: Elusimicrobiota bacterium; assembly: GCA_031423795.1. Lineage (GTDB taxonomy): Bacteria > Elusimicrobiota > Elusimicrobia > UBA1565 > UBA9628 > GWA2-66-18. The sequence continues at coordinate 22,968 of JANPGH010000065.1, forward strand.
ATCGACTTCATGGACCTCGTCGAGGAGGGGAACCTGGGCCTGATGCACTCGATCGACAAATTCGAACCTAAGAAGGGTTATCGTTTTTCGACCTACGCCTCGTATTGGATCGAGCAGTCGATCCGCCGCGCAGTCGAAGAGCAGTCGAAGACCATCCGCATCCCTCCTCACGCGTGGGAAGCGCTGCGCAAGTGGCTGAAAATGTGGGAAAAGATGCACGTGAAGCTGGGCCGCGACCCGTCGCTGGCCGAGATGGCGCGGGCGATGCATTGGACCGCGCGCCAGGTGCGCGGCGTCTTGGACGCGGCTGAAGCCGCAAAAGGCATGGGTTCCTTCGACGCGCCGATCGACTCCGAAGACGACAATATCACCGTCGAAGACATGATCGCCGAGACGACCGCCCAGTCTCCCGAAAACGTGATCGGCGTGCTTAAACTGCACGACGAACTGCACCAAGCGCTGCGCGAGATCGGCGATCGCGAACGCATGATTTTGGAGTTCCGCCACGGCCTGACGGGGCAGACTCCGATGACGCTCGAAGAGGTTGGCCGCCGCCTGCGCCTGTCGCGCGAGCGCATCCGCCAAATCGAGGAGCGCGCTCTGCTTCGGCTGCGGCGCGTCGCTAATCGGATGGGCCTCATCGACCTGGAAGACGGCGGACGCCGCGGCCACACCAACCTCCAGCCCGGCTTCAGCGCCCCGAAGCTCAAGACCGATATCTTGGGCCAGACCATCCCGGCCGGACGCAAAACCGCGCCGACGGGACCCCAAATGATCCGCCGCCAACCGCGCAAGCTCATATTTACCGGGCCCGCGAAAGGCGGAAAGAAAAAATAAATGGACTTTAAAAAGTTCATCCAGGACGTCCCCGACTTTCCGAAGAAGGGGATCATGTTCAAGGACATAACGCCGCTACTCGCGGATGCGAAAGTTTTCGCCGCTGCCATCGATCGCTTAGCGGAGCCCTTCGTCGGCAAGGGCGTGCAAATCGTGGCGGGAATAGAATCCCGCGGCTTCCTGCTCGCGACCCCGATTGCCTATCGCCTCGGCGCAGGCGTGGTTCCGATCCGCAAAAAGGGGAAACTCCCGCGCGCCGTCAAATCGGCCAGTTACCAGCTTGAGTACGGAATCGACTCCATCGAGGCCCATGCCGATGCGTTCGCCAAAGGAACCAAGGTCCTATTAGTGGACGACGTCTTGGCCACCGGCGGCACCGCCGCCGCGGCTGTCGAGCTCATCGAAGCCATCGGCGGCACCTTGGCGGGAGCCGCGTTCCTCATCGAGCTCTCCTTCCTAAAGGGCAAAGCCAAATTACCCGGCCGCGACGTTCACTCTCTCGTCACTTACTAACGTCACGGGACTTTGTGGACGTCGTACTGATACTTTTTCATATAATGCGCTTTCCGCTATTTAAACGACCGAGGTGAGCGCATGAAGCCGATGAAGTGGGAATGGATCATTTCGTTAGGACTGCTCATTCTCATCGCTGTCGCGGGCGCGCTAGTGCCGTGGACCCCGCCGGCCGTCGTGGGCGGGCCGAGTGTCGCCGGCGACGTCGCGTGGATGCTGACCGCGACAGGTCTGGTGCTTTTGATGACTCCGGGCCTCTCCTTCCTCTACGGCGGCATGGTCCAGCGCAAGAACGTGATCTCGACCATGCTGCAAAGCTTCATCTGCATGGGCGTGCTCTCCATCCTGTGGATCGTCGTCGGATTTTCGCTTTCGTTCGGAAAGGACGTCGGCGGCTGGATCGGACGGCCCGATACCTATTTCTTTTTTCGCGGCGTCGGTGGCGCCACCCATCCCGACCTGGCCCCCACGATCCCGCTGGCACTATTTGCGATGTTTCAACTCAAGTTCGCGATCATCACTCCCGCGCTGATCACCGGCTCGTTTGCCGAACGCGTGCGGTTCTCAAGTTATCTCCTCTTCATCACCCTGTTCACCCTGTTCATCTACTGCCCGCTCGCGCACTGGACGTGGCATCCGGACGGCTTCCTCCATAAATGGGGGATATTAGATTTCGCCGGAGGGACCGTCGTGCACATGTCCGCGGGTTTCGCGGCGCTCGCCGGCGCGATCTTCCTCGGCCGCCGAAAGGTCCACCTCGCCAGCGAACAGACCCGTCCCGCAAACATCCCTTTCGTCCTGCTCGGCACTGGGATGCTGTGGTTTGGCTGGTTCGGCTTCAACGCCGGCTCGGCCTTGGCCGCCAACGACACGGCCGTCCTGGCATTCATTAATACGAACACCGCTTCCGCCGCGGCGATGCTGGCATGGGTCTTCATTGACTCCGTGCGCGGACGCCGACCTTCGGCGCTCGGTGCCTCGGTGGGGGCCGTTGTGGGCCTGGTTGCGATCACGCCTGCGGCCGGCTACGTGCCCGTCGGCAGCGCAATACTGATCGGGGCGGCCGCCTCCGCGATCAGCAACTTGGCCGTCCATTGGAAATCACGCTCGACCCTCGACGACACGCTCGACGTCTTCCCCTGCCACGGCGTCGGCGGCATCGTCGGGATGATTGCCACCGGAATATTCGCCGAAAAAACGGGCCTGATCCACGGCGATGCGACGCTGTTCTTGCGCCACCTCGCGGCGACGGTGTTCGTCGGCCTGTTCAGCTTTTGCGGCTCCTACCTGCTGTATATCATCACCGACGCCGTCATCACCATCCGCGTGCGTCCGGAACAAGAACAGCTGGGCCTGGACTTGAGCCAGCATGAGGAATCGTTCGTTGCCTAGCCTCTCCTGCGGCCACGCCGACGCCGACCCGCGGTCGCTGTGCGCCCACATGCCGCGCGTCGTCACGCCCGTAGGGAACGCTTCCTATTACAAAGGGTTCACTGGCAAGGGGTATGACTATTGGTTGCTGTGTTCCAATTGCGCCAAACTGCCCGTCGAAGTCTGGAGCAACCCGGCCCTGGTTTGCGCGCAATGCTTCAAGGCCTTGGAAAAGGACTGCGACGACTATCACTACCTCGGCCACAGGGGCAATCCCGAAGCCCTCGTCGCGCCCCGGCAAAAGTCGCTGGAATCGCGTCTCCTCCGTTACTCACAGTTGAATGCGCATATCATCGCCGATATCCAGCCGATTTACCGCAGCGACAACCCGCATGACCGTTGGCTGGCCTTGACGGCCCAGGGCCGCCTGGTCCGCATAGCCGAGGGCAGCAATTTCGTGGAGGCGTCCGCGTCGCTCGGGGGCCCGGTCGATTACGCTTTGCCGTTGCTGATGCGGCTGAGCGAGAACGAACGTTTCCTCGCCGTGGCCAATACTTACGGTGTGACGGGCTGCGTGATCGACTTGGAAAATAACAAGGTCTGCCTCGAATTGAAACGCGACGACTACCACATCGAGCAGAACATCTATCCTCTCGCGTTTTTCGAACACGACGGACGTCAGCTCCTCGTGCATGGAACAGAATGGAACCGTCTGGACATCTCTGATCCGCTGACGGGTAAATGCTTGACTGCGCGTGAGCATCCTATTAAGGACGCCGATTCGAAAGAACGGCCACCCCATGCTCTCGATTATTTTCACGGCATACTCGACGTCGCTCCGGGAAACAAATTCATTTTAGGCAACGGCTGGGTATGGCATCCGGTCGGTATTCCGACGGTTTGGAGTCTAACCGACTGGGTTTCACGCAACGTCTGGGAATCGGAAGACGGCCCCTCCCGGCACCAGCTCTTCGTCCAGGAGTATTCTTGGCCGACGCCCGCGTGTTGGGTCAACGAACGCACCGTCGCCTTGCTCGGCGACGACGAGCTCCCCGGAATAGCCGTTTCTTTTTACGACGCCGCGACCGGCGAACGCTCGCGTTGGTTCACCGGCGCCGGTTACGGCGAGCTTTTTTTTGACCAGCACCTATTTATCTCCGGCTCCGAAGGACTGACCGCTTGGAATCCGGAGACCGGCGAACGAGTCCTCGACGCACCCACCTTCCGGCCCACGCGTTATCGCCGCGATACCAAGGAGTTCCTCCAAATCCTGCCAGACAACATCCTTAAGATCGGGCGCTTAAAGGAGTAAGATGCACGCCGTGTCCTTATCGCTGCTTCTCGCGCTGATCCTCATCTCCTCGCCCGCGTCCGCCGCGCAGCAGCCTCGGGCTCCCGTAGGCGGCTTTCACGCGCGGGATTCTCAAAAGACGGTTGGTTCTCTTACGCCGATGGCACGAAAGAGGCGTCTATCGTCAATCTCGACTGCGGCGAAGACCGCTGTCTCCGGGATGCTCCCATTGACGCGAATGACAAGTGTTGGTGTCCGATCGATCCGAGCGCCGACGATCTGGAGAAATTCGCCACGGAGCCCGCGCCGAACCCCCAATCGAGGGCTTTTCCGGCCAAGATCAGCGGCGACACTTACACCATTAGTATCCTGATGCAAGACCATCTCATCCCTTCGGAAGGCAATGGGATCGACCCAAAGATGAAAAATGGCCCTCTCGGCTCGCCGGGCATACAGATATTCTTGGTTTCTAAAAACAGAGGGCGCAAACTCATCCGCACCCTGGCGCGCGACCATGAGGATGTCCTCCAGAGAAGCGGGCGCGCCGTGGGCTGGCTTCTTGATCCCCGCGGCGGCCGGCTCGTTGTAATTATTAGCTACGCCCAGACCACCTTGGACCGGACCGGCCGTCATCATTCCGTTTATATACCGATCGGATCCGATTTAAATTCGGGATTCAGCAAACGCTCACATTGATGAGTATAGTCATCTGATGCCTCGATAGCTCAATGGATAGAGATGCATGTTATAGAGTTGAATTGGATCCTTGACAGGCGGCGGATGCACGCCAATACTGACCATATACTATGGCCTCATTTATGCGATCACCTATCTTAGGGCTTTTCCTGTCACCGCTATTTGCGAGCACGAGTCTCGGCGCGGGCACCCATCGCGCATCGGGCGCGCATGCACCCGCGGCATTCCCCTCCGCGATTCTCCAAGCCCTTGACTCGCAAGTGCGAGCGTTGCAGCCGGCGCTCGGCGATCCAACGAAAATCGGCCCGGCATTATTACGGCTGGTTGACGCGGGGCAGCCTCAAATAGCGGATGAACAATTGAACGAAGTGGCGGCCACGATCATTCTGACGCGATCGTTGTCCGACCTTCGATATTACTCCGAGCTCCAGGCTCGTCTGGTCGCCCATCCGTCCCGGGCTAATGAGTCAATGATCGCGAGTTTGATGCACCTCAGGGGCGCGGTTCAATCCAGTGAGCGAACGCGTGATGCATTCGAACAAACTTTGAAACCCTTGCAAACTGCTTTGGCAGGTCACACCTCTTTCGACAGCGCGTGTACGGCGTTGGATTCTTTTTTTGAAAGCACGAAAACCGGCCAGGAGAGGTTCAGCACAGCCGTATGGGTTGGGCATGATTTCCCGCGAGGGGGAAAGGGCTTAGAGGGGCGCTTACACCCGTTTCAAGCTCACGCGACACCCGTTGAGGGAAGCCACGTAATAGTTCCTCCGCCAGGAGCGATCGTCGCGCAAGATCGGACACTGACACCCGAACACGCTCGTGCGGTACAGATTGCCCACGAGTTGACAGCGGCAAAAGCCGCGTCGCGACCCTACGGCATGGAGGATGTCCGATCGTTCCTGGCCGTCTTGGATGCGGGACAGGTCAGCGTCGGTAATTTATACGAGGCCACGGTAATATCACGCAAGACTCAAGAAGAAGATTCGCGTTCACTCGATCTACACCGTGATGAAATCACCCGCGGATATGAGGTTCTGGCGTTGAACCTTTTTCGTGGTTGGCGAGAAAAGATTCTTAGAGACGCCGAACGTATAACCACGCAGAGACCCAACCTGGCGCCAATCATAGCGTTCCTAAAAAATGAGTCGCCTCCTTCGACCATAAAGCAATTGAGGGATTTATATGAAAAACGTCCGGACGTTGATGACGTGAGTCCGGCGCACTACCAAGAGGGGTTGGTAGATTTCAGCAACGGATTGATTCCCAACGATTTTCTCCACATCAACATGGCGAGATTCCACGGCTATGAGAACGAGCTTGGGGTCACAAGCCTGCGCATCTATCTCAACCCCGCCTTGGAGGCGATCCCGGAGTTCGCCCAGCGCCTCATAGTCTTGGCCGGAAACCAGAATCCACTGTATTTCAAGATTACCGATTACTCGCTCAATAAAACCAGTCCGTCGCTGGGACGCCGCGATAAAATCGTTGTTTACACGAATGACATAGACGCCCCAAGACTGCTCGCGATCATCGAACAGATCCGAAACGAACACCCGCGTTGGTTTCGGGGGCGCGAGACGCCGGGATTGCTGATGCCATGGGGGGATGGCATCGGAATTGGAGCGGATCCAACCGCAGAACAGGGTGAGACTTTCATGATGAAAAAGACTACATTCAACGCGCTCAGAGGACGAATCTTGGGTCAGGCGTGGAAGGCGGTGGCCGAAGACCTCCGGCAGGAAAACCGAAGCGCCGGTCCATCGCCAACGATTGAGGAGATTTTAAAAAGAACCTCTGCTGAGCGTCTTTTGCCGCTGGCCCAAAAGCGCTTCCGAGAAGCGGCTGCGGCCTACGGCGTCAATCCGGACAATCCCGCTTTCAACGTCACGCCCGCCAATATTTCTGCACAGGTCGCCGCTCGAGTCATAGGCTTGAAGAACGATAAGAAGTGGGAGCAAGCTCTCGAGGTCATCCGGCAGTTCAAGGAGTTCTACCCGCAGCAATACCAAGCCGACGAGCACCAAATCGAGCGCGTGATTGGAATTCTCCAAAATGCTATTCGCGAGCACCAAGCATCTCCAAAACCATGAGCAGGTGAGCGCGTTTTCGCAAACCATCAAAAAGTGTAATAAGATGTAGTCATAAGCCTCGATAGCTCAATGGATAGAGCTACTCCGTCCTAAGGAGAAGATGGGGGTTCGATTCCCTCTCGGGGCAAATGATTTCATGACTGGAATGGACTTTGGTGCGGTTTTGGATTGTCTCGTCGACTTTTTCGCCAAAGAAAAGGTCCGATGGGGGCTTACGGGTGGTTTTGCAATGGGCGTGCTGGGAGCAGCGCGGACTACGGCGGACCTGGACTTTCTCGTTCACAGTGATGACATGCCCCGCGTACACGCATTCCTGGAGTCGCTGGGTTATCGCCGCATCCACTCAAGCGAAAACGTCTCTCAATACGACAACCCGGCATCGGCCTGGGGATCACTGGATTTCATCCACGCATTTCGGCCGTCTTCACTTGAAATGCTCTCCCGCGCCATCGATAAGCCACTTGCGGCGAAGCGGGTTGCACGCGTGCTGCGGCCCGAAGATGTCATCGGCCTCAAAGTCCAAGCGATCGCCAACAGTCCGAAACGGCGCATGCGAGACCTGGCCGACATTGAAGCCCTGATCCAAGCGAACGTTGATAGCTTGGATTGGGCTCTTATTAAGACGTACTTCGAGCTTTTCTCCCTTGGCGCCGAATATTCGGACTTAAAGGTGCGCCTCGATCATGACTGATCCCATGACGCCGCCCTCCGACGGTGACCCCCTGCGCGGTGATTTTGAGACCATGCGGCGCAACTCGGCGCGGCGCTCGCCGACGACGATCCCAGAACTGATCGAATTCCTGTCATCGGCGCGGATCTTCGCGCGAGCCATTGTACGATACCGCCCTGTGGATGCCGGCCAGTGCAAACTATGAGGCCCTTTTAGTAGCATAGGCGACCATGACCATCAAAGACAAGAAGCATTGGGCGGACCAATCGGAAGCGGCTCGCGACGAGGTTCGCGACGCGGTCGAGTTGGCGATCGATTGGGTCATCGACCACCGCCGCGAGGCGAGCTACGCGGCCGGAGGTGTGGCGGCCGCAGGTTTGCTGGCCACACTGATTTTCTATTCCCGCCATGCGCAGATGGTCGATTCATGGGACAAGCTCTCCTTGGGTGAAATGTACGCGTACACGGGACATCCCGCTGAAGCTCAAGCAACGCTTACGCAGGTGAAGGAGACCGGAGGGGGAAGTGCCGTCGCCGCCGCTATGGCGCGCATGATGGAAGGCGACCTCCAGCTCGGCAGCCAGAAATACCCTGAGGCCATCGCAGCCTATGAGAAGGCGGCGGAAGTCGCGCCCGACAGCATCCGCCCGTTCGCCTTGGCTGAAAAGATCATGACGTTGGAGGAATCAGGGAAAGCCGCGGATTGCGTGTCCGCCGCACAAGCGTTCCTCGATGCGAACCCGGAACACCTGTTGGCGGCTCAGATCCATTCGGCGTTGGCGCGCTGTCAGCTGATCTCAGGTCAAATGGACGCGGCGAAGTCAACCCTTCAGCGGATCTCGCTCCAATACCCTAATACTCCTTGGGCAGAATCGGCGGCGGTCCGACTGCAAACACTGGCTCAAAAGTAATACGGCCGAAACTGGATCAAATAATGGTCAAATCCCAAAAAATGAAGCAGGCATTGACAGTATTAGATTCTTTTGTTACATTTTCGCCGGTTGCAAGCAAAGGATGCGCAGGATCGTGGCGCTCCTGTAGTGCGTAGGTCCCGCCATTAGGCGGGGGATGTCAAATAGTATCCCCGCATTGAGCGGGGCTTACGAAACAACAAGAGAGAGGATAAAGAGCACATGAAAAAGCTCCTGGGATCGACGTTAGCCCTGGCCATGTTCCTGCCGGCCGGCGCAAGCGCTGAGTTGCTTAAAAACTTCAAAGTGAGCGGATCGCTTGAAGTCGACGCTGTCTCCGCGAACAACATTACGGACTTCCGCACAGACAAGTACGACAATATCGGCACCGCCCAGACGCGTTTGCTGCTCAACGCGGATTGGGACTTGCTCGATGACGTGCACGCGCGCGTCACCCTGAACAAGAACAATCGCACCTACGGAACCGGCTCGGAAAACCTGAACACCGTACAGTCGAACCTGCTCGTCGATCAGTCGTACGTCAAGATCGACAAGCTGTTCGGCGGTCTCGACACGACGCTGGGCCGCCAGTTCTACGGCGAGGCCGGCGATTTGGTCATCTACTACGGCCCGAAGAACACCTATGGACTGCAGGTCACGTCCATCGACGGTGCCCGCTTCGACTGGAACGGTGAGAAGGTCGGCGTGACGGCACTCGTCGCCAAGCAGACCGGCGGCGCGCTCGGCGCGGCTGACACGGCCAACGTGAACCTCAACGGCTTGGACCTTCACGTCAAGGCCATGGAGCACATCTCCGGCGCAGCGTACGTTTACGAGCGGACCATCGTCAACAATGGCGTTCCAACCGGAACCGGCGTGATTGCCAACGACATCCTCTGGGTCGCGGGCCTGAAGGCGACGTTGACGGCAGGCGGGGCGTGGCTGAAGGGCGAGTTCGCCAAGAACTTCGGCCAGATGCGCAGCGTCGCTGCTGGCGGTTACACGTTCACCGGCAACTACACCGGCTGGGCGGCGAAACTGAACGGCGGATTGAAGGTCGACCTTGGATCCCTCGGTGCGTTGACCGGTTGGGGTGAAGGTGGAATCGGCAGCGGCGGCAACGCGACGAACAGCCCGAACCGGGCTTTCGCGGCGATCGCCGGCGACTACCGCCCGGGTGGCATCTACGGCCGCTTCGCTCCCGGAACCGCAGCGCCTATGGGCAACATCACGGGGACCCTTGCGACGAACACCCTGTCCAACCGCGCCATCTTCGGCGCGGGCTTGAAGGTTACGCCGGCGGTTCTTACCAAGCTGACCGCTGGGTTCTCCTGGTGGAACTACCGCGTGCAAGACACGGCCTCGCTGCCGGCCGCGGCAAAGGGCAATAAGTTCCTGGGCAACGAGTACGACCTTGATCTCACTTGGGCGCACTCGGAGAACGTCTCGGTGAGCGCCGGCGTGGGCACGTTCCAGCCTGGTCGCGCGATCATCGTCTCCCAAGCCACCGGCGCGGTCAATCCCGCGACGTTGGCGTACACGGACTTCAGCATCAAGTTCTAAGGATTACTTAGAACGAAGTAAAAGACCCCCCGGCCTAAACGGCCGGGGGGTTCTTTTTGTGTGCCGAGCATGAACGACCGCTCGGAGGTGAAAGTCCTCTTCCCAGCCTGATGGAGGCGAAGGGATAGCGAAGCGCAAGGGCGTCGCCGCGAGGCGGGGTCTGAAAGAAGCGTGGAGCAAACGTGCGAGCCGATGAACAAAAACCGGATACGAGGCGTGAGTGTCGGACGAGCGGGCAAATGACCGCGAAGTCCACATCCATCAAAGGCGCGGAGCGTAAATTCGGCGGTTGCGCACAGAAGGCGGTCGGTCTTACCTCGGGAGATCTGCGCCGTGTCCTGGAATCAGGACTGAGACGGCCGCGAGGCCGTTGATCGCGACGCAGAGGTCAGCAAAGGGCGTAGTAGGCGCAGTTGTGGCCAAAGGCCCGAACGGTCCCCGCAAGGGGTTGAAGGAAGCGGCAAGTAGGCCGTGTAACTCATGGACGACAAGCGGCAGAAAATCCAGATGGAGCTGGCCTTGACGACGCGACCTGAGGGTGAAGCCCAAGGGTCAGCGGCGGGAGGGACCGAAGCGTCCAAGGCGGAGCGCGAAACCGAAAGCCCGGCGTTGCCGGAACGGTTGATGGAAGAAGTGGTCAGACCAGAGAACCTGAAACAGGCGTTGAAAAGAGTCAGGTCGAACAAGGGAAGCCCGGGAATCGACGGGATGACCGTCGATGAGTTGCCGGGATACCTTGCGAAGCATTGGGCAGTCCTACGGGAACAACTGCTGAGCGGCACGTACAAACCTCAGCCTGTGAAGCGAGTGGAGATCGAAAAGCCGGACGGCGGGAAGCGGCAGCTTGGCATCCCAACGGTTCTGGATCGCTTCATTCAACAGGCGGTGATGCAGGTGCTGCAAAGCGGATGGGACCGGACGTTCTCGCAGCACAGCTACGGCTTCAGACCAGGAAGATCGGCGCATCAAGCGGTGGCCAAGGCTCAGGGTTTCATTGCTGAAGGCCTGCGGTACGTGGTGGACATAGACCTGGAGCAGTTTTTCGACCGGGTCAATCACGACAGGCTAATGGGCCGACTCGCCAGGCATGTGGCCGACAAGCGAATGTTGAAAATCATCCGGGCGTTTCTAAACGCCGGGGTGATGGAGAACGGATTGGTGAGTCCGACGGGCGAGGGAACGCCGCAAGGCGGACCTTTGTCGCCCCTGCTGTCGAACATCGTGCTCGACGAGCTTGATCGGGAACTTGAGAAACGGGGTCATCGCTTCGTTCGCTACGCGGACGACTGCAACATCTACGTCCGAAGCCAACGGGCGGGGCAACGTGTGATGGCGAGCGTTAAAGGCTTCATCGCCAAGAAACTCAAGCTTAAGGTCAATGACAAGAAAAGCGCGGTGGCTCGACCAGGGAAACGGAAGTTCCTGGGCTTTAGCTTCACGTCCGACCGACAGCCGAAGCGCCGAATAGCGCCCAAGGCTGTTGAGCGGTTCAAGAAGCGGGTTCGAGAATTGACGCGACGGACGCGAGGGGTAAGTATCGAAACAATGACAGGCGAACTCGCTATCTATCTGAATGGATGGCGAAATTACTTCTCGTACTGCCAGACCCCTTCGGTGCTAAGAGACTTGGATTACTGGATGAAGCGGCGGCTACGCTGTGTCGTATGGAAACAGTGGAAACGCGGACGGGTAAGGTTTGAAGAACTCAGGAAGAGAGGCGTGGGTAAAGAATTGGCGGCGAAAACCGCCG
>JANPGH010000066.1:0-11000 GCA_031423795.1 Elusimicrobiota bacterium
TCAGCAGAACCACGCGATGCGATCGCTCGGGTTCCATTGGGAAATATTTTGAATATTTGCGGCTGCGACTTCAACTACTTTGTGACCCCGGCGCCCGCATATTTTTTGCCGCTACTTTTCCCCTCGGCTAAAGAGACACGATCCAATGAGCCGCAAGGAAAATAATGTAAAATTCATGAGTAAAAATAATGGAAACATCGCCGATTGCGTGCCATCGGCATGAACTCGGTGGTCTTGCCTGACGTTGAAGTTGGCAACAACGCGGTTATTGAGATTGGCTCGGTTGTGATGCCCGGTAGCCGGATACCGGCCGGAGAAAAATGGCGAGCTTGGTCCATCAACTGATCTCGGAATCGGCCCAGCGGTGCCCGGACCGCGTCGCCCTCCGTTACAAAGGCGAGGATTTGACATACCGGGAGCTCGACAAGCGCGTGGCAGCGCTGGCGGGAGGGCTAATGCAACGCGGGATGGACCGCGGTGATCGGGTTGCGATTTATGCCGAGAAGCGATTTGAAACCGTGATCGCAATGTTCGCGGCGGCACGGGCGGGAGGAGTATTTGTTCCGGTCAATCCGCTGCTCAAGGCGGAGCAAGTGGCGCATGTCCTGGCCGACAGCGGCGCGCGGATTTTGGTCACGACTTCCGAGAGGCTAAAAGCCCTGCGTGCGATCTTGCCGAGATGCCGACAACTCGACGCCGTGATTTGCATGGACGCCATCCCAGAGTCGGCGGTGCCAGCCGGCATGCATATATTCTCGTGGGAGGAGGCCCTGAGTGTGGCGGCCGAAGCAGGTCGTCGGGTCATCGATCACGACATGGCCGCCATCGTATACACCTCCGGAAGCGGCGGCCGGCCGAAAGGAGTGGTCCTGTCGCACCGGAACATCGTGGCCGGGGCCGAGAGCGTGGCCGAGTATCTGGAGCTCGGCGAGTCCGACCGTATTCTTTCGGTGCTTCCGCTGTCGTTCGATTACGGAATGAACCAGCTGACTACCGCTTTCCTAGTCGGTGGATGCGCGGTCTTGATGAATTACCTGTTCCCCAAAGACGTCCTCGCGACCATAGCTCAGGAAAAGATCACGGGGCTGGCGGCCGTTCCTCCTCTCTGGATACAGTTGGCCCAACTACGCTGGGATACCAAGATTTCGGAGCATTTGCGTTATATCACGAATTCCGGCGGCCACATGCCGCGGGAGACATTGCGCCTGCTACGCGCGGCTTTGCCCCGGACCAAGCCGTATTTGATGTACGGCCTCACGGAAAGTTTCCGTTCCACGTATTTGCCGCCAGCGGAAATCGACCGTCGCCCCGATTCCATCGGCAAGGCGGTCCCGAACGCGGAAATTTTCGTCGTTCGCCCGGACGGCGCGCTCTGCGCTCCTAACGAACCCGGGGAGCTCGTCCACCGCGGCGCGTTGGTGTCATTGGGCTATTGGAACAATCCGGCCAAGACGGCGGCGCGCTTTAAGCCCATCCCGAATCAAAACACCGGACTGTCTTGCGCCGAGGTCGCCGTCTGGTCCGGCGATACGGTCAAGACGGATGAGGACGGCTACATTTATTATATTGGGCGAACCGACGAGATGATCAAGACCTCCGGCTATCGCGTGAGCCCGACCGAAATTGAAGAGATTCTCTACGACACCCGCTTGGTAGGCGAGGCGGTGGCTTTTGGCGTGCCACACCCATTACTGGGACAGGCCGTCGCCGCGGTCGTGACGCCCGTGAGCGAGCAGCCTTTCGATATCGAGAAATTGAAATCCGAATGCCTTGCGCGTATGCCGAGCTACATGGTCCCGACGCATTTTGGAGTCATTGTGGGCAGTCTACCGCGCAATTCCAACGGGAAAATCGACCGGGCGCTTCTGGCCGCGGAAAAACAGGACTTGTTCCAAGGAAAATCGAAATGAATGAAAACCTGGCGGTGGAACCGTGCGTCATCCCGGAGTTTTCCGTGGTCGACCATGAGCTCGTCATCGGCGGATATCCCATTCGACAGTTGGCGGCGCGGGTGGGATCCACGCCCTTTTTTGCCTACGAGCGCCGATCGATCAGTTCGCGGGTCGCGGAATTGCGGGCGGCCCTGCCTCGGGAGATCTCGCTGCGCTACGCGGTGAAAGCCAACCCGATGGCGGCCGTCGTGTCCCACCTCTCGCGCTTGATCGATGGTTTCGATGTGTCCTCCCTACAGGAGATGAGCACGGCGCTCGATACCGGTGTGCCCGCAGCAGACATCGGATTTTCGGGTCCGGGAAAATCCGAGGCTGAGATCAGCTGTGCGGTCGCCGCGGGCGTTGTCCTCCACCTTGAATCGGAACGGGAATTGAACGAGGCGATTGCCGCCGGTAAAAAGCTCGATATTGTTCCCAAGGTCGCGGTCCGCGTCAATCCCGACTTCGAGGTGCGGGGATCGAAGTTGAAAATGGGCGGAGGGTCCAAACCATTCGGACTCGACGAAGACCGTGTGCCAGCGCTGTTGAAGCAAATCTTTGCCGAGCGCCTCGACTTCCAGGGATTCCATATCTTTACCGGCTCGCAGAATTTGAACGCCGAGTCGGTGATCGATACGCTGAAAAACTCTCTGGAATTAGGCGCGTCGCTTATAAGGCATGCCCCGAATGGGGCGCCGACCTTGACGATCGGTGGCGGTTTCGGCATCCCCTATTTCCCAGGAGACAAACCGCTAGATTTGACCGCGGTCGGTACCGCGTTGGGCGAGATCCTCCCCGATTACAAAGTCCGGCATCCGGAAACGAAGCTGGTCATTGAACTGGGACGATACCTCGTCGGGGAAGCAGGCGTATATGTCTGCAAAATCATCGACCGAAAAATATCTCGCGGCCAGGCGTTCCTGATCGCGGACGGCGGCATGAACCATCACCTGGCGGCGTCCGGCCACCTGGGCCAGGTGATCCGTAGGAATTTCCCAGTGGCGATTGGAACAAGAATGGACCGCGACGCGCGGGAAACGGCTTCCATCGTCGGTCCCCTGTGCACCCCTTTGGATTTGCTCGCCGACAAGGTGCGGCTACCGCGCGCGGAGATCGGGGATCTTGTCGTGGTCTTCCAATCCGGAGCCTACGGACTTACGGCGAGCCCGGTGAATTTCCTCGGACATCCACCGGCTCGCGAAATACTGGTGTAGGATCGGTTTACGGTTTCTTCAGGTCGATGAAGGGCGTCGCTCCACTCGTCACTTGAGGTAACACGCCGTTCCACTTATCCACCGCTCGGTAGTTGACGAGGGTCGGGCTGAGGGATTGTTGGAGCAGGCGGTTGGCCTCCGCTTCGGATTTCGCGCGTACCAACACCGATTGGGCCTCGCCCTGTGCGCGCGCGACGGCGGCCTTGGCCAGGGTCTCCTGCTTTTGTAATTCGTATTCGGCCTGTTGCGCCTGCTGCTGGGCGGCCATTTTTTGCTGCATCTGGTTTTCGATGGCGGGCGGCAGGTGGCTGGCGCCGAGGTTCACCTTGTCGAGCACAAATCCCATCTTGTTCATCTCGCCCTCGAGATTTTTCTCGACGGCGTTTTGCAGTTCTCCGCGCTTGGCCGAGATGATTTCGGACAGGGACATTTGACCGGCGGCGTTCTGCGCGACCGTGATGATCGTGCGCCGGATGAACGTGTTCTCGATGTCCTGCACCGGCGCGCCGCGAAACGAGCGGAAGACATGCGCGGCCTTTTCCTCGGACGTATTATAGGTGACTGAGATGTCTTGGCGGATATGCTGTCCCTCGCGGGTAGGCAGATCGATGGAATCGTCGCCGATGTCGGAGCCTTCGGTTTGTCGCATCACCATCGTGTAAGTACGCAGAGCCGTAGGGTAACTCTGCACGCGAGAGACCCAGGGCATGCGGAAGGCCAATCCTTGGCTGACGGTGCGCATGGAGCCGGTCCAGATATTGAAGATGACGCCCGTGTAGCCGGGGGAGATGATCGTATACGAGCTCATAACGACCGTCACTATGACGACCGCAATCGCGATCACGCCGACGCGGCTGCCAGCCTTGGCCATCATCTCCGGAGAAAACTCGTTATTTTGGGGCATGGTCACTCCTTTCGTTTTTTGACGTCGGATATGATGGTGGCGTCGACGATATTGGCGCGGTCTGGTGCGAGGAGAAGCAGCAGCGACCGCTCGAGGCCCCGGCGCAAAGGCTCAAGGCCGCGCGCGATCAACCAAACGATCGCGGCCAGTATAATCAACTCGCCCAAAGTCGCCCCCATCAATTAAAAATAGCAAATACACGATCATAGAGTAGAACGGCCAATACGCCGCGCTAACTTATCGGCTCGCCGTCAGGTGGGGAGAGAGGAGATCGGACGTAGACGGGGTGGGATCGACGCGATTTGACTCTAAATCGACGTCGAACTCATAGGAGGGGGCTTCGTCGGAACGGCGGAAGGTAACGCGGTAAAGATTCTCGCCGATTTTCTCCGAGGTCCAAGCCGAGGCGGCTCCCGGCAATTGGACTCCCGAGTCGAGACGGTCGGACAGGGGCTGTTCGTCTCCGGGAAGATGCCATTCATGAACGAGGCCAAGGGCATGGTCTGCCGCGTCGTCGGCCACTACCGACGGATCTGGCAACGGCAAATCGATCGCGGGGATCCGAACGGGCGTGAGCGACGATGCGTTCCGGGCGACGCTCGGCCGGACTTGCGCTTGAACAGCGAGAGCCAACGTGAGCAGGGCCGCGTAAGGAGTCGCACGCCGCGCGTGTAGCGCCCAACCCGTCCTGAAGGAAACCGCCACGGGCGCCGAGTCCGCGGCGGCTTCCTTCATGAAGGGCAGGGGCACGAACACCAGGTCTTCCACGATAGAGATTTCGGGCAATGGCGAGGGCACAGCAGCGGTCACGGGCGGCGCGGTGCCTAGAGCGGCCAGGTCCCGCAGAACCGTGACTTCCGCACGCAAGCGGGCAAGCAACTCAAGTTGCGCACTGACGCGGACTCCCGTGGCGTTGGCCGTTTCAAGGAGCTCCAGAGCTTTGTGTTCGACTTCCGTGGAGTCGGTCGCATCTAGGTCCAAGTCCACCACCACGTCGACGTTTATTTGGTTCAGCATGGCAACGAGGAAAGCTTAGCGGGACGTCGTTTCGAACTTGTGTCCCTGATGTTAAGCGGTTGTTACCTCTTGAATGGCGGGAGAAATCCACTTACACTGGAGTCACATGAAACGCTGCCCCGCCTGCGGTGCCCAGGCGCCGATGGACGCCGAGCACTGTGCGCATTGTCCGGCCTCGTTCCCATCCGAGCCGACGCCCGTCGCAGCACCAACCCGAACCAAGAGGCGGACGATTTCGTGGCATGCCTGGCGCCACTGGATTTACGCGGGGATCGGATTTGCGGTCGTGTTGGCGTTCGCGGGTTTTCTGGGGAAACGAACCTCGCCGCTGGCGGTCGCTTCGAGCGCACGGTTTGATCCAATGGCGGATGCGGACCGGGATCTCCAAGAAGGGATTACGCGCGCGAAAGTGACGCGACGACGGGTACTGATCGAGGTCGGAGGGAACTGGTGCCTGTGGTGCCTCCGGATGGAAGATTTTTTCAACGCGAACTCGGATCTCGCGGATCTTCGCGACCGAGAGTTCGTCTCTGTCTACGTTTCCGTGACGCCGGAGCGTCCGAACACCCTAGCGTTGTCGCGATTTCCCGCTGTGCCGTCTTACCCGCACCTTTTTGTCTTAGATGAAAACGGGAAATTACTCGCTTCGCAGGACACCAGTGAATTGGAATCTGGAACGTCTTACGATCGGTATCGAGTCGAAACCTTCTTACACAGCCAGCAGACGCCGCCGGCGACGTCGGGTATCGGCCTTTAGGCCGCCGAGCGCAGGCGCGCGATACGCGCTTCGAGCGGCGGGTGCGAGGCGAAAAACGCCAACAATCCGCCGGATTTCCCCGCAATTTTCATCGTCGCGTAGGCCGGCTGGCGGTCGACGGGCTCGAAGCGTCGCTGCAGTTCCTGGAGTGCTGCGATCATTTTTTCGCGACCAGCTAGGCGCGCACCGCCCGCGTCCGCGCGGTACTCACGCCAGCGCGAGAAAGCGGCGACCACCATCGAGCCCAATAAGCTCAAGGCAATTTCGAGGACGATCGTCACCAGGTACTGTACCCCGCGGCGGTTTTCTCTTTCCATGCTTTGCGCGACCGCGAACGCGATCACTCGGGCCAGGAACATGACAAACGCGTTCACGACACCTTGGATCAAAGTCATGGTGACCATGTCCCCGTTGGCGATGTGCGTCAATTCATGGCCGAGGACGCCCTCGAGCTCAGCACCGCCCATAGTTTCTAGGAGCCCGGTCGAAACCGCGACGAGCGCTCGAGATTTTGTGGGGCCGGTTGCGAAGGCGTTGATTTCGGGGCTAGCGTAAATTCCCACTTCCGGCATCGCCGGCAGGCCCGCGCGTTCGGCGAGCGCATGGACGGTACGAAGCAGGTTCGCCGCGTCGCCGGTGGCGGTCTGCGGGTCTATGACCTTGACCCCCATCGCCCATTTGGCCATCACGCGGGAGAGGGCCAAAGAAATAAAGGATCCACCCATGCCCCAGATGAGGCAGAACACGAGGAGGGCGTTGTAATCGATCCCGCGGGCGGTCAAGTAGGGACGCACGCCCAAAATATTGAGAGTGATGGAGATGGTAACGATAACGAGCAGATTGACGAGGGAGAAAAGGAACACGCGCTTGAGCCATGCCATATTTAAGGATCCTCCTATTGCAAACCCTATTATACCTTCTTAGGAATCGCCGAACGAGACCTTGCCCAGCTAGGGTCGTAAGTGACTAATACCGTCCGGAGGGGCGTCGTCGGTCGCGCCCTACGCTGTGATGCGACGACCGAGGACTAGCGCGGCTCAATGCCGCGCGTCCCCGACGGACGATATTAGTCACTTACGGCCCACGGGGGCATGAGGCGAGGAAATTGTTATTATCCGTTTATGAACTCTCGAGCCGTCGTCCCCACTCCCATCAACGAGCCCGTTTTGTCCTACGCCCCTGGAAGCTCCGAGCGCAAGAAATTTATTGACCGTGTCGAGCGGCTGAAGGCGAAACTCACCGATATACCGCTGACGATCGGTGGCGAGGAAATTAAAACCGGCCATCACCACGAAATCCGTTCCCCCTATAATCACACCCAGGTCATCGGTCGTGTTTACGAGGGTGGTGCCGCCGAGGCGAAAAAAGCGGCAGCAGCCGCGGTAAAGGCCCGCAAGGAATGGTCGCGCATGCCGTTCGAGGCGCGCGCCGCGATTTTTCTTAAGGCGGCGGATCTGCTTGCGGGAGATTGGCGCTGGACGCTAAACGCGGCGACCATGCTCGGTCAGGGCAAAAACATGCACCAAGCTGAGATTGATTCGGCGTGCGAGCTCATCGATTTTTATCGGTTCAATCCTCATTTCGCCCAGCAAATTTATGCGGAACAACCCATCAGCTCTCGAGGCTGTTGGAACCGACTTCAGTATCGCCCGCTTGAGGGGTTCGTCTACGCGGTTACGCCGTTTAATTTCACGGCGATCGCCGGCAATTTACCCACGGCCCCCGTGTTGATGGGAAACACCGTCGTGTGGAAGCCTTCGTCGACCGCGATGCTCAGCGGCCACTTCATCATGAAGCTTTTGGAAACCGCGGGACTTCCGCCGGGGGTGATCAACATGGTTTGCGGCCCCGCGGCGGAGATTTCGAATGCGCTGCTATCCCACCCGGACTTTGCGGGCATTCATTTTACGGGGAGCACGGGAGTTTTCAACTCAATGTGGCGGACGGTCGCGCAAAATATGGAGAAGTACCGCTGCTATCCGCGGCTGGTGGGGGAAACCGGCGGAAAGGACTTCGTCGTCGTCCACTCCTCGGCGGACGCTGACGCGGTGGCCACCGCCCTGGTGCGCGGAGCTTTCGAGTACCAAGGCCAAAAGTGCTCGGCGGCCTCGCGCGCGTACGTTCCCGCGGATCTCTGGCCCAAGGTGCGTAAGGCGATGAAGGACATGCTGGCGTCCATTGAGGTCGGCTCTCCCGAGGATACGGGGAATTTCGTCAATTCTGTCATCGATCGCAAGGCGTTCGAAAAGATCACAGGTTATATCGCCAGCGCCAAGAAAGACAAATCGAACAAGATCGTGTTCGGCGGCGCCTGCGACGATTCCGTCGGCTACTTCATCCACCCGACAGTGATCGAGAGCGGGGATCCCCGCAGCCTCACGATGTGCGAGGAGATCTTCGGGCCGGTTTTGACCGTCCACGTTTATCCCGAGAAGAAGTGGAAAGAAACGCTCGTGTTGGTCGATTCGACGTCGCCATACGCTCTCACCGGAGCGGTCTTTGCGCGCGATCGCAAAGCGATTTTGGAGGCCGATCTCGCTTTGGAGAACGCGGCCGGGAATTTCTATATAAACGACAAGCCCACAGGAGCCGTTGTTGGTCAACAGCCTTTTGGAGGGGCGAGAGCCTCGGGAACCAACGATAAGGCGGGGTCGTATTTAAATCTCATCCGCTGGACGTCGGCGCGAACGATCAAGGAAACCTTCGATCCCCCGACCGACTATCGTTATCCGTGGCTGGGGCGGGACGCAAAACACAAGGCTTAAGAACTATTAGGGCGCCTGTTGTTGGCCAATAAGTTCTAACCCGATAAATAAGCGACCCTACTCTTTTTCGACGGCCGCGACGGTGTGAAAACACTTTCGCGGCCGTCTTTATTCATTGCGTCCTTGAAGCTATCAATAAGGCTCGCGTTCCACCGGCTAGTGCAACACTCGTAGCGTGAGAAGGTCACGTCGTAAGCTACGTTCTTCGTGTGTCCAAACACGAGGGAAACGACATGGCTTACAAACGGATGACTTCGCAAGAACGCGAGTGCATATACCGCTGGCGTCGAGAGGGTCGGACGCAGAGTGAGATAGCCCGCCGGCTGGATCGAGACCCTGGGAGCATCAGCCGCGAGATCACGCGCAACACGGGACGACGCGGCTACCGTCCAAAACAGGCCCACGTAAAGGCGCAGGCCCAAGCCAAGCGTACTGGCCCCCGGCGGTTCACAGCGGAGGTCCGGGCCGATGTCGAGGCACGACTCAAAGAGGGCTGGACGCCGGCGATCATCGGTGGCCGAGCCCGCATGGAAGGGCGAGCGTGGGTGTGTGCGGAAACGATCTACACGCACATCTACGCCGACGCCAAGGTTGGCGGGAAGTTGTGGAAGAACCTCCCCCGTGCCAAACGCAAGCGGCGGCGACGCTGTCCTCGTCAAGATGGTCGCGGGCGAGGGCGAATTGCAAACCAGCGAAGGATCGACACACGTCCAGCCGAGGTAGAGACGCGCCTGAGCGTCGGACACTGGGAAGGCGATCTCATCAACGGGGCGTATGGCACGGGGAATCTGGCCACAGAGGTGGAACGCTGCACACGATTTGCGCTCGTTGGGTATACGAAGACCAAAGAGGCGCCCGAGGTCACGCGGAAGATGTGCGCCTTATTTAAGACACTGCCCCCGAGGGCACGACTCAGCACCACGCTCGACAACGGCAAGGAGTTCGCCCAGCACGAAGAGATCGCGCGGGGCGCCGGCATCGACGTGTTTTTCGCCCACCCCTACCATTCGTGGGAGCGAGGCACCAACGAGAACACGAACGGCCTGATTCGCAGGCTCTACCCCAAGAAGTCGTCCTTCGCTGGAATTGGCAAGGCGGAGCTCAAGCGCATCGATGCGTTTCTCAACGACCGTCCTCGAAAGTGTCTTGGTTGGTCGACGCCTAGGGAGAAGATGACCGCCTTCCTTGGCTACGCCCCGTGAATGACACCGGGACGCCGTAATCGCACCGCAACCGACACGCGAAATTCGCGCGGCGACGCAACGGCAACGGCCACGTCCTCCAACGGCAACGACATTTCTCTGGATTTGGCCTAACGGCAACGGCTAAGATTACGGCAAGGAAAACGGATCAAGACGAAGACGACGGCTTACGTCAAGTGTTGCAATAGCTACTGGATGTCGGGAGGTTAAAATCGATTCGTGCGCCGAAATATTCGAAACTCGACGTGTCTTTTCCTCTTGTCATCACTCACTCTGGTCGCGTATCATCGCGTGCAAGCCGCCGAGCCTGGTCCGATTTATTTAAGCGAAAAGGACGATCCTCAGTGCTTCGAGCTCTGTCTAAAAGTATTGCAAGGGCAAGTGATTGATGAAAGCATTGAGCCACTGGGCGCCTGCCAAAAAACGGAGACACGATATACCCACTATGGTAGTGTCAGGGGCCGCACCAAATCGGTTCTCCATCAACTCGGGCGTAAAGCGGTGCCTGCGCTGGTGGAGGCATTGGATGGCTCGGATCAGGGTAATTCAAGGTGCGCGATAATAGAACTGGGCATGATGGGGCCTCTGGCGGGCGAGGCTCTTCCCGCGCTTCGCGACCGATTGAGAAAGACGGGGAGGCAGCGCCATTTAAATAATGACGTCTTGCCGGCGCTTGTCGCCGTTGCAATCGGTAGTAATGGTGATGTCGATTTTTTGGTGCGGATCATGCAAGGGAAGGAAACTGAAATTATGCCTTCCTACGGAGCGCGAGGGTTGGGCGCGGCAGGCGCATTCGCCACGCCAGTTCTGCCGGAGCTTGTGAAGGCTCTCCAAAGTTCGGATCAGAGCCTGGCCTACTATGCCGTAGAGGCTTTAGGAGAAATCGGTCCGGCAGCTAATTCTGTCGTGCCGCAGCTCGTTGAGATGCGATCGAATCTCAAGGATTTACCGTTCGCCGTAGAAGAAGCTTTGAAGAGGATCGGGACTCCGGAAGCACTTGCGGCGGCTCGATTGTACCGGGAGGATGCCGACCGGTTGGTTCGAAAGATGAAGAAGCAACAGTTTTTTGATTACTGATATACGCATAAGTAATAGGTCATTTGGTATGCTGGATGCATGTCACGACCAATCGGCAGTCCAGCGCAGTTGGAGCAACGTCGTCTTCGTGCCCTCGAGCTGCTGAAGGCCGGCCACGGCGTGTTGTGGGTCT
>JANPGH010000067.1:0-3325 GCA_031423795.1 Elusimicrobiota bacterium
TGTTTTCGCATCCGGCAATCGTGCCAGATTTTGCGACCGCCTTAAACGCTATTTCTTCGTCGAGAGCACCGCGCTTTTTACGCCGATTTCACCCACTCGCCGGGATGAAGACCCTTTATCTTAAATTGAGGTAGGTCCCGGATCGAGAATATTCCCGATCGGGATAACTACTTGCGAAAATTGGCTCATCCAGGTATAATATTCCCGATCGGGAAAATACATCCAATTTTGACCCCTCAAAGGTCATTTATTCCCGATCGGGAAAACATGAACGAATACCCGGCACGAGATACAAAAGAAATAGGCGCGGCCGTCCGCCAGCGTCGGCAAGAGATGAAGCTCACTCAGGCCGACGCCGCCGCGCTTTGCAAGGTTGGCATCCGTTTTTTATCGGAATTAGAAAACGGCAAGCCGACGCTCCACCTCGGCAAGGTCATGCAGGTCCTGCGCGCGTTCGGTCTCATGACCATTCTCAAGCGAAAAGGATTAAGCCATGAGTGATGCACTGAGCGTCTATTGGGGTCGGCACTTGGCGGGGCGGCTTTGGCGAGACGAAAAGTCCAGCCTACGCTTCCAGTACGACCCGAGCTGGCTGTCGACGCCCGGCGCAGGCCCGATCTCGCTGCGCCTGCCGCTTCAGAAAGAGGCGTTCGATCCCGATCACGCTCGGCCGTTCTTCGCCAATCTACTGCCGGAGGCGGACGTCCGCGCTCGGATCGCCCGCGGATTGGGAATCTCGCAATCCAACGACTTCAAACTGCTCGAAGAGCTGGGCGGCGACTGCGCCGGAGCGCTGTCCCTCCTGCCCGAAGGAGCGTCTCCAGAAATGACGGGCGACTACCAGTTGATCTCATCCGAGGAACTCGATCGCATGATCGAGGGAATTCCTCAGCGCCCGATGCTGACGGCGCAGGAGGGCTCGCGCCTATCCCTCGCCGGCGCGCAGGAGAAGATTCCGGTCTATCTCAAGGATGGTCAAATCTATTTGCCGCGCGGTTCCAATTCCAGCTCTCACATTCTCAAGCCGGCGATCAAGCGTTTACAGAACACGGTTGAGAATGAGACGTTCTGCATGATGTTGGCGGCCGGATCGAACCTCCCAGTCCCGAAGACCTCGATCCGCGAAGGCCGGCAACACGCCTATCTCATCGAGCGCTACGATCGCCGCTTGGCCAACGGGAAGCTCATGCGCATCCACCAGGAGGACTTCTGCCAGGCGCTCGGCGTCGATTATGGCCGAAAGTACGAAGCCGAGGGCGGCCCCGGATTGAAGGCCTGCTTCGCGCTGCTCGATAAACACAGCTCGGAGCCGATCCTCGACAAGCGAAACCTTCTCATGGCCGTGGTCTTCAACTATCTCATCGGGAACTGCGACGCGCACGCCAAGAATTTCTCGCTGTTGCTCGATGCCGGCTCGGTTCGGCTGGCACCGTTCTACGATCTGATTTCGACCAAGGTCTACGGCGCGCTCTCGCCGAAGTTCGCCATGCGCATCGGCGGACAATTGCGCGGCGAGTGGGTCGCCAAAGAGCATTGGCTCACGCTCGCCGACGAGGCCAACGTCGGGGCTAAGGCCGTCCTCACGATTTGCAAGGAACTCGGTGAGACGGTTCCTGCGGCCGCCAACAAGCTAACCACTGAGTTCTTGCCCAAGCACGGAGGTGAGGAGATCATTCGCACGCTCATTAAGCATATCGAGACCATGAGCAAGAATATGCTCGAAAGGCTTAAGCACAAGGAATAGGGTTCATGCGGAAATGCATTTGCTATAATTATTTCTAGGACCACAAGGTTGAGTCGCTCAACCGCGTAGATGTGGGACGGCCTCTCGACGAGAAAATAAAATTCCTCGTCGAGAAAAAGGGGTGAAGCTCATAACCTTGAGGTCGCTGGTTCAAATCCAGCCCCGCAACCAATTTAGTCGACTTCGAACCTGAGACGAGATATGTCAGGACTTCAACCCACTGCGAGGTGGGTTTTGTGTTTTATGGGTAGGGCGAGTTTATACCGTGTTATTCCGAAGGACTTGCCCGACAATCGCTGAAGACGTTTACTATCTGAAGGCGTTGATGTCCCGATCCGCCATTTCGAGAAAACGGCGAGCGAGGTCAACTGGGAGCTTGATAGAGGACCTTCCCTTCACACAGCGCCCAATAGAGGGCAGTGCCGGGAAGGCCGCCCCAATCCGATACCTCGCTTTCAGAGCAAACCATGATATCCACCGGCATGCCGATATTCCCGATGGCCTCACGAAGCCGAGCCATTTCCTTGATCTTATAGGGAAGCCGCGGCTCGATCACTAAGAGATCTAGATCAGAGTCAGCCGTTTCGTTTCCTTGGGCCCGGGAGCCGAACAGAATGATCTTCGATGGCTGGGTGGAAGCAAGCACGCGCTGGACGGCCGTATCAATCGCGGTCTGCGGGGTCATGATTGATTCGGAGTATACCAGGGATGGGCCCGGAAGACAATTTCAATATTTTTTTAAAACCAAAAATGACAGCCAACCATCGGCTGTCGTCGGGGATAAGTCAGGGGAGATTTGTAGCGGGCGAAGGGAATCGAACCCTCGTCTGATCCTTGGCAAGGGGAAATCCGAAACTTAACCCCGCCAAACCGATCTTAACTGCCGACGGAGAACGATTTTCCAGCCGCGAACTTTATTTACCGAATTAAACTCTGTCGGGTGACCGATGGACACCATATGGACACCACGCCGATCGTAAGAATAGCAGGCAGATCATCCACCGTCACTTCAGTTCTTCAAGTTTGATGCCAAAACGGGAAAGAATTGGAAGGTAGTAGGCGCGGAGTCTGGACCGTTCGCTTTGACTTTTCAAAACAGATGGCCGCTTGCGCTCATCGGTGATGTCTCGGGGAACGTCGAACGTTCTCCATTTTATCCGGATGTTATTCAACGGCAGAATCCGCCACTGCCACAGGTCAACGTGCCGCAGCAGTCAGACGACACAGAACACCGAGTTCCTGCTCCCTGGCAGGAACCATCGGAGCAGATTTTATTAGAGTTGCAGGTCAGTGTCCCGCAGCAGTCTGAATCTGCCGCGCATGACCGATTGCTCTCCTGGCAGCGTCCAGTCAAAGGACCCCCTGGAACCGAGTTCAGATCCACCCCTTGCCCACAGCCCGATTTGCCACAGCCAATGGTCCCAAGCAAGCATAATGTCAATGCCAGACTCGAAACTGTTAGAGTGATGCTGTTCATTAGTGTTCTCCGCACAAATTTTCGAAGTATCAGTTATCGTGAATGCTAGAAGTCATCCAACAACCCTGTTGAACCTGCTATGATCGCGTCTTCCGCCGAGGAAT
>JANPGH010000068.1:0-23263 GCA_031423795.1 Elusimicrobiota bacterium
CAAACGCCGCCGCGAGTTCGCGCTGGGCCGCAGCTGCGCGCACAAGGCGCTGGCCGCGCTTGGCCATGACAATGCCGTCATCGGACGGGACGCCAACGGTGCGCCGCTTTGGCCGCACCAGGTTGTCGGCAGTATCACCCACACAAGCGGCTATGCGGCGGCGCTGGTGGCGGATGCGCGGTGTTTTTCCGGCGTCGGCGTGGATGCGGAGCAGGTGGGCGGTGTGACGCCGAATTTATGGCCGCGTTTGTTCGATGCGGAAGAATGCCAGCATTTGATCGGGCTGGACATGGAAGGTCAGAAGCGTGCCGCCACGCTTTTCTTCAGCGCCAAGGAAGCCTGTCACAAGGCGTTGGCACGCACGGGCCTTGTCATCCCTCGCGGGGCTTTCCGGGACCTGGAAATTGATCTCTTCCGCCGCAAAGCCGTGCATGTTACCACCGGTCTCCAGCTTGACTTTCGGTTCACTGATGATGATGACAACAAAATCCACTGTATTGCTGTGCTACGCGGCGGATTCATCGGCGATGAAGTGACCGAGGGTGACGCGGTTTGGGATGTGAGTGCTGTGCCTGTCGGCACGTCGCCTGGAGAGTACGCCCGCGAAAGGGCCTTGGAAATCATCGCCTCGAGCAATGATGAGATTCGCGTTGCCTCCAACCTCGCCATTTCCGAGGAATCGGGACTGCCGACAGTCCTATGGCGCGGCAAACCACAGGACTGGAGCCTTTCCCTGTCCCACTCCGGGCGATTTGTCGCCTGTTCTTTCCTGATCTCCTGATTGGTACAATCTGGTTTGTGACTGACAAAGCCCCCTCCGCCTTCCGCGTCGTCCCGCGCACGGGCGTCATTTACGTAATGACGGAAGCCGCCAAGCTGGGCTACAAGACCGGCGACGCGAAATGGTGCAATCTCGGCCAAGGCATGCCGGAAACCGGCCCGCTTCCCGGCGGACCGAAGCGGCTCGGCGGCGTCGAAATCGATCCCGCCGATCAGGAATACGCGCCGGTGCCCGGAATATGGGAACTGCGCGAGGCCGTCGCCGCCCTTTACAACGCGCGCTATCGCCAAGACAAAAAAAGCCGCTACAGCGCCGAAAACGTGGCGATCGCAGGCGGCGGCCGTGCCGCGCTGACTCGAGTCGCCGCCTCGCTGGGCCAAGTCAACCTCGGTCATTTTTTGCCGGATTACACGGCCTATGAGGAATTACTCGATATCTTCCGCTCGTTCACCTCAATTCCCGTCCTCCTCGAACCAGAAACCGGCTACGCGTTCGGCGCCGCCGATTTGCGCCGTGAAATCGAAGGCCGCGGCTTGGGTGCCGTGCTTCTCTCCAACCCGTCCAATCCCACGGGGAAGGTCATTTCGGGCGACGAGCTGGCCGACTGGGTCGCGACCGCGCGTAAGCTGGACTGCGCGTTGATTATGGACGAGTTTTATTCTCACTACCTCTGGAATGCAGCGGGTAAACCCGCGACGTTGAGCGCGGCCAGCTACGTTGAGGACGTCGATGAGGATCCCATCGTCATCTTGGACGGCCTGACGAAAAATTGGCGCTACCCGGGCTGGCGCACGTCATGGATCGTCGCGCCCAAAACCGTGATCGAATCCGTGTCGTCGGCCGGGTCATTCCTGGACGGCGGCGGCTCTAGACCGCTTCAGCGCGCCGCCGTCGAGCTTCTCAGCGCAAAGAACGCCCAGGCCGAAACCGCGTCGCTACAGACCGCTTTCCGCGCCAAGCGCGACCTGATGCGCGCCAAGCTCGCGGAAATGGGCGTCGTTTTGGACGGCCCTTGCGACGGCACGTTCTACTGCTGGGGATCCGTCGCGAAACTACCCGCGCCGCTGAACACCGGCATGGGATTTTTCCGCGCGGGATTAGACAAGAAAGTCATCACCGTGCCCGGGGAATTTTTCGACGTTAATCCCGGCAAGCGCCGCACCGGCCGCGCCTCGCGCTTTCGCTCTCACGTCCGTTTTTCTTTCGGCCCTGCGGAAGAGACCGTGCGCGAAGGCCTAAGCCGGTTGGCGTCCCTGATCGGCTAAGCGCGTTCGTCGCGCCGCCACCAACCCAGCGTCCAGGACAGCGGCAGCAATACCGCCGCCGCCGCCAATCCCCCGACTAGCGCCTGCGCCCAGGGATTATCCGGCAACCAAGACGAGGAAGCCGGGACGCCGTCGGCGCGCAGCAAGGCCGCTGCAGAGTACAGTTCCGGTTGGATGTCGGCGGCCCGCGCCGTGTCCTTCAGTTCCAGATCCTTGTCACCCAATAGAGCCCACGCCTTTGAGCGGGCATAATACAAATGCGCCACTGCCTTATCCGCAGGCAGGTCGTGCCGAGCGTCGATGCCGGCTTGCGCCTCCACCACCGCCTCTTTCGGCCGCTTCTGCGCGACTAATACGTCGACCAACATCGTGCGCGACATCAAATCCTTTGGTTCGATCGCGACCGCCCGCCGAGCGTCCGCCTCGGCCTCCTTCAAATGTCCAAGTTTGCGCTGCGCAAACGAGCGCGAGCGAAACGACCTAAAGTCCTTTTGATTTTTCGCGATCGCAGCACTCGCCCTCTGCGCCATCTTTTGATAATCATGAATCGCCATCGCGCTGAGCACCGCACGCGCATCGCCCATGTTTATCGCCCGCTCCGCTCCGCCGCCCGGCAGCGAAATCACTCCCGCCATCGTCGGCATCACCTCTCCCTTTGAACCCGCCGCCGCATAGGCTCCGCCCTGTTCCGGCACCGCCCCCGCATTCAAAGTCATCCCTTCCATTATCTCCCGGGCCAAATCCTTCGCCCGCGCGAACATGCTCCCGTTTTTATACCCAACGATCTTATCCACCGACATTAAATTTTGGTCTTCCGGCCATTCTTTTCGAGCCTCACGCGCCAGCGCCACCGCTTCGTCTTTATGTCCAGAATGTAGCAGCTCTTCAACCATTTTGTTGGCTTCGGCGACAGTGGCCGGCACCTGCGGCGCTTCCTGTAATTGCCCATTTGAGGACGTTGGCGCGGACTGGTGAGAAATTACAGGTGCCCCTGCATTAGGGCTTGGATTGCGATTGATCACGGCAGAAGCTAGAGGAGTAGCCCCTGCACTTGCGGTCGGCGTCTGAACTGCTCCCTGCGTGGTATGCACTGCGGTTCCTTTTTGACCGTCACCTCCTGGCACCGTGGCGTTTTGGGTCGGGAAGTCGCCTGTATATTCATTGTTTTGACCATATGAACCTCGGGCCAATAGAATCAGACTTCCGACTACAAAATACCGAATAACCATATCGGCGAGTGTAGCCCCCGTAACGATATACGTCAAGAGCTTTTAGTCAAAAGACCTAGTTAGAATAGAGACCATTTGACCTCTATCGCAGGGTCTTTCGCCCCAGGAAGAGATCAACGCTGACGATCTACAATTACCCTATGGAACATCAGCTGGAAACCCGTCTTACTTCTGCATTTATATCGCTTATGCTGACTAGTTCATTACTCCCTGGAACACTCACTTCCGCCATCAAGACGGCAGGACCCTCCCAAATACCGGGATATAATCATTCTGCTCTCGGTGTGATCAATAAAAGTGGCTGGGTAGTCGGCCAATTGACTTTGCCCGAAGTTTCCATACCCTCGCCTAATATTGCGCCAGACAATTCACCCATCGCTCAACTTTCTGCGGAACAACTCGCGAAATTAATTAAAAAGACTTCGATAGGACTCAAGTCACATAATTTAAGTCAACGCATGGCCATCTTGCTCGGACTAATTACTACTGATCAGACTATTGCCTTTAAGTACATCCCTTCAACTTCTTATGGGGATGCATATAAGTTTGGCGTCCCGATAGATGAAAAACTCGACCTATTGTTTTTTTTCATCGACGACAAGTTCCAGAATGATGATCGAATTCGATGGCTTGTAACGGACCGCGCCGGAAACCTTCTCCCCAAAAATGCCGGAGCCAGCGTATCGCGGACAAGTGCTCCTTTCTTGCTCACCCAAGCTGATGCCAAAGAGCTTTATCGATCGGTTTCGGCTATCTGGACCAATGAAGCCGACAAACTCTGACCCACTCCTGATTAAGTTCGCCTGCTAATTCGGTAAAATAGCGGCTTGAAACGGAAAGTATGCTTGATGTTCGCCGGCCAATCGGTGCAGGAAGCCGGTATGGGCGTGGAACTCCTCAAGAAGCGGGCGGCACGCGAGGCGATCGAACGTTTGAAACCCTCCCTCGGCTCGGATTTAGAAGAGCTGCTAACGACCACGCCCGATGCGACCTTGGCGCTGACTTTTAACGCTCAGCGCGCGATTCACGCCAGCCATGTCGCGCATTGGTTGGCTTATCAAGCCGCCCATCCGGAAATCGAACTCGACGGCGCGTTGGGGCACTCAATGGGCGTGGTGGCCGCACTGGTGGCGGCGGAGGCGATGAGCGTCGAGGATTCGGGAGCCTTTATCGCGGCGCGGGCAAAGGCGTTTTCGGAGTGCTGTAAGACTTTCATCGAACCGATGGGGCTGGCGGCGGTTTCGGCCGATGATTTTCGCGACGTGGTGGAGTCGGTCGCTGAGGTGCCAGGTGTTGCGGTCGCGCTTTGGAATACGGTCGGTCGCGGAACGCTCGGTGGTACGGCGGCGGCACTAGAGTCCTATGCGCAAAAGGCGCGGGACGAAGATTGGCCGGTGAAGGTCAAGGTGCTCAAGGTCGAAGGTCCTTATCACACCTCAGCGTTTGAAACAGCCAAAGCGCCGTTGCGCGCAGTGCTGTCCAAGATATCGATCAAAGCGCCGAAGGCGCCGGTGTTTATGGGCACGTCTGGGCGCGCCGAGTCCGATCCGGCGCGGATTGGGGAGTTATTGGTCGAGCAGACGGTCGCGTGCGAAAAGCACTTAGATGCGGTGCGCGCGGCTTATGCGTCCGGGTGTCGCAGCTTTCTGGAAGTTTCCTTCAAGCCGCAGCCGGTGACGTGGCTTTCGGAGCAGTTGACCGATGAGTCCGGAGCGAAGTTGACCGACTTCACCGCGATTTCCGTCGCAACGACCGAGCTGCCCTCTTAACCGACGATGCGCGCCCATAATGCGTCGTCGTCGAAATCGAGCGCGACGATGCGAACGTCCCGCAGCATTAAAGTCAGCTGAGCCGCGCGCGCGGAGAAAGCGCCCGAGATGTCGCAGCGCAGGAACAGCGGCCAGGGCAGCGGCTTTTCAAGAACCAAGGACCAACCTCCTCCCTCGAGGGATTGCACCGCCTTGATCGGCGCCAGTCCCGCGAAATTCGCCAAGGCCGAGGCGACCGGTTCTTCGAAAGCTTTCGCGGAAAATCTCCGCGATTTTAGACGATCTCTCCTCGATCCGCGCCCGCAGACATCGACAGAACGAAACGTCTTTTTATTTGCATCCCAATGCACCGTGATCCAGGCGCATGATTGCGCCGGCTCGCCGGCGAACCGGGACGCCGGCAATCCCAGAATTTTCGATAGCGCGGCGCGCGCCGCCTTTATATCCGCGCACTCGCGCAGCGCCAGACGCAATACGCTTGGGTCGGCACCGCACAGCCCGACTTCCCATTTCGCGGCCACGTTCGGCTCTGATAGCGCGGACGCGAGCCGCCGCAGGTCTTCATACGACCCCTCCGCGTCGCACGCAGCCATCGCCGAGAGGAAGTCGCCCAAATAATGGCCGTTCATGCCGCCTCTGGGCTCGTGATCGGCTCGCCGGCGGAGGAAAAACGCGCGCGCGGCACACGGTCAATCAATTTGCCGGCCGCCGCATGGAGGAATGTGCCGGGCACAGACCATTGCGCGCAGTGCTTGTCGCACTCCGCCCTCTGCTCAGCGACGAGCGCCGGCGGGAACCACTGCATCGCGTGACGCAAGAGGCCGATCTCGCGCCACATGCCAAAAACAAATTCGCGCCCAAAGGGCGTGAATGCGCCGTGTTCGGTGACCGCCTTCATCGCGATGTCCACTTGGAACAAGCGCTTGGCGACGTTCGACATCACTTCGACTCTGACCACTGCGTCATATACCTCGCGCTGCAGCGAGCGTGCCAAATACTTTCCCACGTTGAGGAAAGCGTGGGCGCCTATCATCAGGCCTCTAAGCCTTCTCGCATCAGGACGCCAGGGCGAGTAAAAGACTTGCCCGGACTGGCCCGGCAGCAGAATCGGGTCCGCCGTCAGAAGCTGATTGAGCTTCATATGACAAAACTCATGAATGATGGTTTCGGCCTGAAGAAGCACGTCGTCGGAAGCGGACAATCCGATCAGTCCGCGCAAATGCGCGTAAGACGACGACACGCTGGAATAGTTCTGGGGGTTGGCCAAGGGAACGAGGACATGCAGAAGGTCGGTAAGTTCCGCGTACAGAAAAGGATCGCGCTCGCGCATGTCCAAGATCGCCCGGCGGATGGGAGCCGCGAACGCCGTGCGCTCCTCCTCGCCCAAACGCGCCAAACCATGCATCGTCACGCCGTGCATTTGAAGCCAGCCTCGGTCGTCGACGACCACTCCGCGCACCACCTCGACCAGGCGCCGCGCGTACTTGCCGCCGCGTCCGTCCTTCAGCGAAAAGGCCACCGCCAGTCCCGCGCCTTTCAGCCTCAGCACGCCGTGGTCCACCATGACCGCGACGGGTTTATTTGAAGCGTCCGGCATTTCGACGGCCCAGCCGAGATCGTACAAGGAAAATCCGCCGTCCGGATCCAATACGGCGTCACAGGACAGTTTGCTGCCGTTTGCCAGAGCCAATGCCGCCGCGAAATGCCCGAGAAGCCCGAACTGAAGATGCCAGTCTTCTTCCGGGGCGGGCCGGGCGAAATGACTGCGCCAAAGCGACAGCCAATAATCCAGCGCCGGATGCGCTAGCAGCCGCTGCGCCGCCGCCCCTTTCGCCCGGATGAGGAAGTTTGTGGCGGCAGCGTAGCGCGCTTTGCGGGCTGAGCGCGGGCCGGATTTGCGCAAACCCATCAGGGCCGCGCGCAAGCCGGCCCGGACCTCGTCTTCGCGCCGGCGCTGAACCCAGCGCCATTGCGCGCCCAGGCCTCCGCCGACCACCCACAAAGTCTCGTCGAGTCGCATATTCGTCCGGGCGCCTACCTAATAGAGGCCTTGCAAAACATGGCCGTTCAGCAGCCAGGTTATAAAGTAGCCAGAGAATATCCAAGGAGCAAAAGAAATTGTCTGAGCCAAGGGAACGAATTCTATGGATTTTTGACGGCACCATTCTCGCAATGCCTCGACCTGCTCGCTGGTCAATCCATCAGCGTAGGAGCGCTCGAAATGTTCCTCAAAAAAAGACTCGTCGGTCTTTAACTGGGCGGTAAATTCGCGATGCAAAACCATATACGCTTTGAGCTGCTCCGGCCGCAAATTGGGGTGCGATTCGACTTCCCAAACGCGAATCATCATGTAACTCAGGCCGAACATGCCCCCTGTCGCGCCCCATAAAAATAGCTTAGGTCCCCACGACACATAGCCTGACAATAACGAGGGCAGGAAAAAAGCCAAGCCGAGAACCGCCATCGACGCCAATCCCGACCATTGACCAGTAATGACGGATCGCATCCAATACATCCCCAGATTGACCGCGAGACTGAAGGCGGTGATCTCTCCAAAGGCTTGGCGAACGCTGCTGAAACTAGACCCCGACGCCCTCCAAAGCGCCGCTAGGGCAACGACTACGACCACCCGCATCAACCATCGCATCGGCATGTCGCTCACCCACCTCCAAACAAAAAAAAGCAGGAAACAACACATCGTGCGGGCCAGCGGAGATGGAATCACCTTTTGAATTAGGCACGAGACGATGGACATCGCGGCAATCGATCCCAGCCATCGGATCAAATTCTTGGATGCCCCCCAAGGATCGGAAAGCGCGACCCCTATCAAGTCCCGGCCTTTCCCGATCGATGTCGCGGATCCGATTTGTGAAGAGACGAACGAGAACCCTCGGCTCCACCCCAGTTGGTTCATGAAATGGATCCGATGCCTCAACCGCGTCTGCCAAAGCCAATAAAATGACTGCAACGTAACCCCCGCAGCGGCGGGTAAAAAAATGTTGATCAACACCACGAGAAAAGTTTTCCCTTCATAAAACGATCCGGCAACCCTCATCAACGGGAATAGGAGCGCGAGCAGTATAAAAAGTTTCGTGTCTCCCGCCGGCCAGACCCCGATATACCAAAGTCCCAGGCCGACGGCCGCGGTAGTCGAGACATGCAGCAACAACTCCCGGTAATAGGTCCATTGATAATAGAAGGCGAGTTGACCATGGCTCCCGAGTAGCGTCGCAATGAATAGAAAAAAATAACAAACCATGATAAACATGGCCCCGTATCGAAGGCTGCGATGGGCGATTATATTTTCTCGAAAATCTTGCCGCGAAACGACGGCCGCCAGCGCAAGAAAAACGGCCCAGGCTGCCACTGATACAAACGTCAACAGGACGCCTTGCCGCGCGAGAAGCACCGCCAGCGGCATCAATGCGCGCTCCCTTGGACCAGGCTTTCGATGAGATTTTTCTCCGCGCCGGAAAACGCGGTCGGATCCGCAGCCAGCGCCGAGTTGAAATCGGCGATGCGCCCCTCGTGATCGTCAAGCAGACCGCGCGCCATGCCGCGCGCGACATACGCCAACGCCGGGGGAGCGGGAAGTTCCAATGCTCTTTGAGCGGATTTCAAAGCCGCCCGCGCGTTTTGGTTTTCCAAGAATATCATCGCCATGCGCACATAAATTAATGGATACTGCGGATGGAGCTCGACCGCCTTCATCAGATCGGCGATCGCTTCCGCTCGTTTCCCTGATCGGCGCTCGATCTCCGCTTTCAATAGAAGCACCGCGACGGTCGTTGGAGCTAACGCCGCCGCTCGAGAAATGGCGACCAAAGCTTTTTCCAATTCTCCCCGCTCCGAGCGAATCTCCGCCAAGGAGAGAAAAGAGTTCCATAGCCCATCATCGAGGGTGATCGCGCGCTCCAACTCGCCGAGAGCCGCTTCCACTTGACCGGACGCCCGGAGCGCTTCCGCTCGCCAAGTGAGAATCAGGCCCGAACTTCTTTCCTGCTGAATGGCCTGATCGAGATCGACGAGAGCCTGCTCCGGCCGTCCGAGCCGAAGATAGGTATATCCCCGCCATGCGCGCGGCCAGCCGGAACCAGGAAGGGCGGCGATCGCCCTTTCCTGCTCGATGAGGGCGCGGGCTTCGCTCGCGCCCGCGTCGCGTCCGCCGCCGCCGCCGCCGCCGCCGATCCAATCAAACTTCGGGTCCTGCTGAAACGCCTTGTTCAGGTCCGCAACGGCGCCAGCGAAATCCTGGCACGCCAGCCGCGCGCGGAACCTTTCAAAGAAGGAAAATGAGTAGCCTGGTTCCAAGCGCAGCGCGCAATCCAAATCGCGCGCCGCTTCCTCATAACGCCCGAGCTTATTGAATAATGCTCCCCGCCAGCTATACGCTTGGCCGTACCATGGCATCAGCCCAATCGCCCGATTCAAGTCGGCCAAAGCTTTCTTTTTGTCGCCCAGGCGCGCCCACACCGCGCCTCGCCAGGCGCGCATCCAGCCGCTCGAAGGACAAAGGCCAATCGCGCGATTGAAGGCGGGAAGGCCACCGCCGCTTTCCGCTAAATTCTGCGCTCGCGCCAAGACGGCCTGCGCCCAGGCGCACTTCGGAGCCAGCTCCGCAGCCTTGCGGTAATCCCGCAGCGCCTTGTCGTACAGACATAACCCGGGAGATCTCGCCAGTTCGGCGCGCGCCGCGTACAACACGGGCTCCTTCGGGAACTTATTTATGGCGTCGTCTAAATCCTTCAGATATTTTTTGGGGCGGGACCAATCCACCGTCACTCCGAACCGCGCATGGAGATGGCTGCCTTCTTGGACGGCATCGAGATTGCGGGCCTGATCAGAATATCTATGCGCCCGAACACGATCTCCAGAATGGCAATAGACCAGGGACGCGAGGTAATACCCCGCGGGACTCGCCGGATCCAAGGCCACGGCTAAGCGCGCCGCCGTTGCCGCCCTTTTATGATTTTTGAGGGCGAGATGCGCGTTCCCCCGGAAGATATGATAGACCAAAGGCATGGGCCCGCGGTGCTTTCGGTTGAATTCATCCAAGTCCGCATGGCATTCTTTCGCATAATCCTTATTTAGGCGCACAGCCGCCCGCCAAAGGTGCGGCCACTCCCAATTCGGATCGATCGAAAGTGCCTGCCGGAATCGTTTGTCAGCCTCGACTTCGTTCTCGTCCGCCAGCAGCTCGCCGAGCCAGCCGGCGGCCCAAGCATTGGGGCCGAGAGCCAGCGCCCGTTCAAGCGCGCGCCGCGCCTCGTACTTCCGGCCCAGAAGGCGCAGTATTCTCCCCCGCACGGCAAGCAGCTCCGCGGCGGGCGCGCCGGCCTCCAATCGCTCTAATAAATTCGTCAGCTTGGCGAAATGCATCGCCGAAAAAAAATCCATGCGCCTGCCGCCCAGGCTTTGCTCATGGGATTTTCTCGAGGACTCCTTCTCGTTGACCGCGTACACATCATGCTGATGCAGGCCCTCCAAACTTCGGAGCACGCCGCGAACGCGAGCTCTCATGCGGGAGATTGCGGGAACAAACCCGGAGCGATTTCGCGGGCTTTTGCCAGACGCCGCTGGCCCAGTTTCGGGCGATTCAAATGGCCGAGGCAGACGCCCGAACCGATTAAAGCCCAAACGCTCGAGCGATTCATTTTCAACACCCCCTCGTAGGTCGAAAGCGCGCGGGAGCATTGTCCGCCTCCGCACAAGGCGCGGGCAAGCCAAATCCGGCCGTCTTCGTATTCCGGACACTCCTCGGTCGCCCGGGTCAAATCGTCCAGAGCCGCTGAGGATTTTTCCTGTGCCAAGCGCAATTCGCCGCGCCACGCGCGTGCCCAAAAACACGTCGGATCCAATCGCAGCGCCCTGTCAAAGTCCGCCCGGGCCGCCTCCCAGCGCCGCTCACGGCGAAACTGCGCCCCGCGCCAAGCATACACCCATGCGTATTGGGGATCGCAGCGCACGGTCGCGGGTTCCGAACCCAGGAAATCGAAAGCGCACGAGCAACCACCGTCCATTCCGACCGCCGCCTGTAGGTCCGCCAGGCCGCCGGAGCGATCGCCCAACTCGCGACGGATCTCTCCCTTCAGCGCCAGCGCCCAAGCACAAGTCGGCTCCAACCGAGTCGCTTCATCGAGCGCCGACCGCGCGTCCTTGCGACTGTCAAACTTTCTTAAAATCTCACCGCGCCAAGCCCAGGCCTTGGCATTTTTCGGCTCTATTTCCGCGGCACGGGTCGCATCCGCTAAGGCCCCCTCTAAATCACCGCCCTGACGCTTGGCTTTCGCGCGAACGACGTACGGCCAGGCCGCTTCAGCGCCTGCGGAAATCGCCTCGTCCGCCGCCGCGGAGGCCTTTACGAATTCCCCTAAATTCCGCAAAGACTCACTGCGCAGAACGTGGGCTTGCGAAGCGTCCGCGCCACGCCGCAGCGCCGCAACCGCATCTTTCAAAGCGCCTTTGAAATCGAAGACTCTCCGCCGCGCCGCGCCGCGTGACAAAAGACTATCACCGTCCGAGCCGCACAAAACGACGACGCTGTTCAGGTCGGCCAGAGAGCGCTTATAATCGCCCAAACAACGGAACGCTTCCGCTCGCACAAGAAGGACATCTTCGCGGGCGCCATTTCGATCGATGATCTCGGAACAAAGTCGCCGAGCCTCTTCGTGCAGCCCGCGGCGGCCGAGTGCGGCCGCGTGAGCAATGGAATCTAGACCGTGCCTCACAATCCGGTTTTCGTCTTAAACTCCAAGAGCGATTTATTCAGGCCGCTTTTCAAGTTCAGCAAGTTCATTCTTCGCGCCTCGAGGCCGGGGTCATTTTTAGGCGAAATTTTTTCGATAAGAGCTTCTGCCCGCGCGATCTTATTCAACGTGCTGGTTCGTGTCGCTTCAGTAGCTTGCCGGTAACTAAGCGCCTTTCTACTTACCAACATCGATTGCGATTCACGATTATCAAGCCACTCTAAACATGGGGGGGTCAAGCCCGCCCGATAGGATTCACAAACGGATGGCGGCTCTCCCAGCATGACTCGGCATTTGCCTGAGTTGCAAAGCGCGGCGTTTTTGCCGTTGTAGGCCTTGCGGAACTCGACATAGACGACGCAATTCCTGCTTTCGCCGTTAATCTTAGGAGAGCAGGCAGTCGAATCCCCCCTCAACATGCGCCACATAATATGGAATTTACGGATAGAATCCCGGGAAGGCTCCTCGCGCAGGATGCCTTTCATGCTTGCCAGCGCCGTATCCGCATCGGGTTCATTGGCGAAAATCGCGCACGCTCGAGACTCCGTGCCGGGCCTGAATAGGCGCTGCTCTTGGAGTACCTTGGCGCAAGCCGCCGTATTAATTTTGCCCTGGGACACGGCGACGCTCGCGAGTATCGCCTGATGATAATCTTCCATGCATAGCAGCATTAGAGATGCAGACGGTTCAACTAGATCCGTCGTTCCATAGCGCCGCAATGTCGCACACGCGGAATCCGACTTTTGCGCAAATGCGAGACAAGAACTATAGTTTACCGCGGCCGCGGAACACGCCTCGTATCCCGTAAAGGTTTTACCCAGAATGGGAACATAAGCTTTGTCCTTTTGATCGCGCTCAGTGATCTGAACGGAATCGACCACATGCTTGATTATCGCGCTTCCTTGCTTTATATCCGCGATCAGAGCGTCGATGGCCTCGTAGCCAGCCCCAGAGTCATCCTGCGCGTATCCGCTAAGAAATCCAGACAACATCGCAACCGCAACGAAGGCATGAAGGAATATTTTTTTCATTTATTCACCATTGTTCCGGGATTGTAACACATATTTTTTTCGGGCAGCTGAGCGCACGGTTATGCTTTCATTTCCAAATATCGAGCCCGCTTTAAATCTCTTTTTCCCAATTCATTGCCCGCAGCAACCCGCAGGCGCCCCAATTGGGCCAGTATCCAGCTGGCTTCAGGCTCTCTTTGAAAAGCCTGCTCGAAATCTTTACGCGCCTCTTCCAAGTAACCTTGTTCCTCCTTTATACGTCCCCGCCACGCCCACGCCCATCCCCAATTCGGATCTAAAGACACCGCCGCGTCGAGGTCTCTGACGGCCGAATCCCGTCGCCCCAATCGCCGGAGCGCTTCCCCTCGCCATGCGTGCGTCCAGGCCATCTTTCCGTTGAGGCGTACCGCTACATTGAGATCTCGCAAGCCCGCGATCAACTCATCGGCGTCTTTGGCTTCCATGCGAAGTCGCCCGCGCAACCCCACGGCCAGCCCGCTTTTTGGGTGACGGCGAACTTGATTGTCCAGCGCACTGAACAGCGCGCGACCCCGGTCGCGGTGCCCCCCGGGAGCGATCCACGTCGATCTCGGATTCAGGGGATGAACTCGGTCAAAATCGCGAACGGCGTCCTTAAAACGGCTGAGCATGAAGGACGCTTGTCCCCGTGCCGCAAAAAGATTCAGATGTCGCGAGTCATGTCGGATCGCCGTATTTAACTCTCGACGGGCCCGTGACCACTGGCCTTTCATCAGGAGGATGTTGGCACGCCACCAACGCGCGTAGGCGTTCTGCGGCGTCATGCGTATCGCCTGCGACAAATCCTTCCACGCCAGATCCAGACGGCCCGTTCGCCGATGCAACTCTCCCCGCCAGGCATACGCGTTGGGCATACCGGGGTCGAGCGCGAGCGACCGATTGAAATCGCTGAGAGCCTCCGCCCAGCGCAATTTTTTGGAACGCGCGCGTCCGCGCAAGGCGTAAAGCCAACCCTCTTGGGGGAAGCGCCGGAGTAAATGCCCGAATTCCTTCATGGACTCGTCCTGCCTGTTCAACTCCGAGAGTATGTCCGCCCGTTCCACGCGCGCCCAGATATGCTTTGGATCAAGCTGTAGCGCCCGTTCCAAATCGGCCAGGGCCGGCTCCGCTGCTTCCAAATCATGGAGGACTTCGGCGCGCCAAACATACGCCCGGCAGTCCTTCGGATCCAACTCTATGGCTCGGTCCAAGTCTTCCTTTAAATCCACGAGTTCAACCGCCGCGCGCCCTTTGCGCAGCGCTGCGTTGCGCGCGATCGCGCGCCAAAGATAGACCTGCGCCATTTTGGGAGCCAACGTAACCGCCACATTGAGGGCTGTCAGAGCTTCGGTAAACCGTCCTAACGAGGATAGTACCGCGCCACGCAGCACATGCAATTGCGCCGAGGAAGGCTCGCGGCGAACGGCTTCGTCCAAAATGAGCATAGCGCGATCCCCAGAAGCAGTGCGCGGCCTACTTCTGCGCCTCTTTTTGATCAGCAAGTCCTGCCGGGCATCAGGACTTTCCGGCAAGAAAAGCGACCCGGGAAAAGATTTTCCCTGGCGGCGAGCTAATTCTCGCACTGCCGCTTCATAAAGCCCAGAGTCGATCATGGCGGACGCCTCTGGTCCAGGAAGCGCAAGCGGTAGAATTTCTTGTTCTCCGAAACGAATCAAATAGCCGATGTCGATGCCGGGGCACCGCGCGACCTGCGCGCATGTCGAACAGGCGCTCACCTGTCGTTTCGGCGCCTCCCCTCCACCGTTTTCCGCCGGCCGGCCCACGTTATAAGTGTCCGTCCGCAGCTCGCTGTTGCTGGACAAGAATTCCGGGAGTTGGCAGGGAGGAAAGTTATGGAGACTGGGGGTGCTCTCAGCTCTAGGCAGAAGCTCATGAAATACCGCAAGCGCCTGACGAACATACGGAAGCACGTCCGAAAAAGGGATGGCCATTTCGGCGATATGGTTTAGAAAATCGCCCGTGAACAACGGATACGTGATTCCCAGGTCCTTGATCTTTTTTTCCGACACGAAATAGCGGACGATCTCCGGCAAGGCGGCCGCATTGACCTTGTTGACCAATATTTTGACACCCACGTGCGCATTCATCTCGCGCAGATGATCGATGGCCCTCGCGACCTTGTTGAAAGCTCCAGGCACACGAACCAGCCGATCATGCAGCGCCGCGTTGTGGCCGTGAATTGATAAATGCACGACATTTAAACCACTATGGACTAGCCGCTCAGCGTAATCCTTGTCGCCCAGACGAATGCCATTGGTCAAAATCCTCACCGACTTAAAGCCGCACTTTCTCGCTATCCTAATCAGACGGTCTAAATCATCGCGCAGCGTGACCTCTCCGCCGAGCAGGCCGATTTTGGAATAGCCGTCTCGTCGCGCGTTGAGAATCGTTTGGACCGCCTGCCGGAATGTCGCCGCGGGTCGCCGGCGCCAGGCAATGTCTTGGGAGCAGAAGGGGCACAAGGCGTTGCAGTCGTAGCCGAGAATAAAATCAAAATAGCCGTCCGGTAGAGTTTTTCTCATGAACTCAATGCGGACATTAGAGCAGGGTCGAGATCCCGGAATAGATCCTGATTTAAACGGTAGGCTGCGCGAAGATCGCGAATCTGGCCGCGCAGGTCGCCCAAATTCGCCCGCGCCATGCCGCTCGTCACGTGGGCCATGGCCATATCCGGATTCAGAGCGATCGCCTGCGCCGCTTCTTTAAGCGCCAAGCGCGATCTCCCCATACTCAAGAAAACACTTGCCATCAGCGCATGGGCTTGGGCAAGTCTGCCGTCCAGCTGGAGGGCCAGTGCCGCTTCATCGATCGATTCTTTAAAGCGTCCCAAGCGTCGTAATGCCTCGGCCTTTTTAAGGAAGAAAGCAGCATTCGTCCTGTCCCCACCGGTCGCATCCAGGACCGCTAACGCGCGCCTCCATCGCCCTTCGGCCATTAATAAGTCAGCCCGAATGTCCGCCGCCGGCGCGAAGTCGGGGTCGATTCGCAAGGTCATCCGAATATCCGCAGCCGCGGCTGCGGCATGCCCCCGGCCCAAGTGCGCGGTCGCACGCCATGTATAGAAGATCGCCTCTTTGCGCCAGCGCAGCGCCGCCGACAGATCCACGATGGCCCCCTCCCAATCTTTCAATAATAATCGCAGATATCCCCTCCAAGCGGAGATGGCCGCATGATCTGGGTTCGCTTTTAGCCCCGTTCGTAACGCCAAAATTTCTGCGGTTAATTTCGCCCCGGTGTGCGGAAGGGAAATCGTCTTGTCCCACGTATACTTGCTGTCCTGCAGAACGGCGCGGAGCATATCTTCGGCAGCGCCTAGAACGTCGTGCATTTTTTTTCGAGCGATGCTTCGCGTAAAATACGCAAATCCGTTCGTCGGGTAAACGACGCCCATCTCGAGCGCCGCGTCGAGAGCTCTTACGGCGGGTTTAAATCGTCCCTTTTCGTACAACACAGCTCCTTTCCAGGCATAGGCGGGGCTGTACCAAGGGCACATTTGAACGGATTTTTCAATATCCCGCATCGCCTGTCTCTCTAAACCCAGGCTTCTCTTTGCCGCCCCAAGCCATGCCCAAATCCAGCCGCTTTGTGGGGAAAGTGCGCACGCCCGGTCCAAGCGTGCGATCGATTTATCCGGCCCGACCACCTTCATCTCCGCTCGCGCCATATGCGCCTGAAACCAAGCGCGTTCTGAATAGAACTTCTCGAGGCTTCGGTACACGTCGAGAGAAAGGTCGAAGCGGTTGATTCCGACGCTTCGCAGAACCTCCGCGCGTTCGACTCGCAGGAGGCGCAAACGAGGAAACTCGCGAATCGCGTGATCCATGAACTCCAGTTTTTTTCCCATGTCCCTCGGCATCGGCGCCCGAAAGCCAATTTTGACCATTTCGTAGCCGCCGCAATCCGGATCCAGATCGCGCGCGCGATGATAGTCTTCCTCGATTCCTTCCCAACGATGGGCCAATAATCGAGACTGGAAACGAAGCGAGTAACCGGAGCAGCTGCCCGGCTCCAAACTCACGAGTTTTCCAGCCGCCTGTTCAGCCTCGCCCCAACGGCCCATGTCGAGCCAACAAATCGCCCGATGTAGATATGCCAGCGCGCGCGCCGGTGGTTCGAGACGCTCGAATTCATCTAAGTCGCTGATGATCGCCGCGCTTCCGCCTTCAATTTTTAGGCGCGAGACCGCTCGCCATAAATACGCCCAAGGCCAATGCGGATCAACTTGACTCGCCCGGTCGAAACATTTGATCGATTTATTTAAATCGTCTTCGAACCACGCCGCTCCCAAGTAACCCCAGCCCCGAGGATCGCTTCTATTTTTCCTAACAGCGACTTTCAGCATGGCTCGTGCCGGCTCACTGCGTCCCATGAGCGACAACGTTCTCCCCTTCCAGAGCAAGCGAGGGAAATCTTCCGCACCGCACCGAGGCGACGCTAGTTCGCGGTCGATGCCGATCAATTGCTCGCGGTGAAGGGCGCGGAAACACGCCGCGCCGCGCACGCCCAAGATTCCGGCTCCATCCAGAAGCGGTTCCAGGATTTCATGGTGACGCAATTCGTCCAAACGGCGGGCCGCCTTGTCTACGCCCAAATTATCTCTCAACCCCCGAGGCCAGGGACGCTTGATCGCGAAACGCACGGATCTCGGCGTCTTTGCCCTGCAGGAATACCGCCACGTCCAAGTCGGCAAGCCCCGCGCGTCTGTCGCCGATTTTTATCTGCGCCTCGCCGCGGTAGCGATAAGCTTGGGCCGAGTCCGGGCGCAGCGCAAGCGCCGCATCTAAATCTCGTTTAGCATGCTCAGGTCGCCCCAGATCAAGGAATACACGCGCGCGCCACAAGGATCCAAAAAATTCGGCGCGATCGAGGCGAAGGGCTTGCGACGCGTCCTGCAAGGCCTCTTTCAAGCGCCCCGCGCGCCGCCAGGCTTCGGCCCGCCAGGCCAAAGCCCAAGGGAAATCGGGCGCCAATTTCAGCGCGCGCGCGAATTCCTCAAAACACAAATCTCGCCGCGCTGAATCGACCAGAACTCGACCCCGGAATGCTCGGACCCACGCGCATCGGGGGTGGCGGCGCAGCGCGCCCTCGAGAGACTCCTCAAGTGCCTTTTCACGATCTGCGAGCCCCTCGCCCAGGCTCCAGGCAACTTTCGGGTGCGCGGGAAATACCTGATCGAAGTCTCGGGCCGCCTCTCGAAATCGCCCGTTTTTAAAATAGGCCTCCCCGCGCCATGCAAACAACATCATGTGCCGCCGGTCGCGCGAAATGGCCTGGGTGAGGTCGCGAATGGCTTTATCGAGTTGCCCGTCCGTCAAATAGGCATGGCC
Source organism: Elusimicrobiota bacterium (assembly GCA_031423795.1). Taxonomy (GTDB): domain Bacteria; phylum Elusimicrobiota; class Elusimicrobia; order UBA1565; family UBA9628; genus GWA2-66-18. The sequence continues at coordinate 18,167 of JANPGH010000068.1, forward strand.
GCGCCACGCATAGGCGAGAATATATCCCGGATCGGAGTCCAAAGCGCGGTCAAAATCGATTATCGCCTGGCGAAAATTCCCCAACTTCCGATGAACTTCCCCGCGCCATGCCGCTGCGGATCCCCATTGCGAACGCATCATGAGCGCTTTGTCCAAATCCGGCAGCGATTGCTTTAAACGGCCGCTATTGGCCAGCGCCCGACCGCGCAAAGCGTACGGCCACGGCTGCTTCGGATACCATGAGATCAATTGATCAAAATCTCGCAAAGCCTCGGGCAGACGCTCCATTTCCGTCAATATTTCTCCGCGCTCCGCGTACGCCCAAGCGCAGCTGGAATCAATTTTCAATATGCTCACGACGTCCGACAAGGCCTCCTCGCGTTGATCCCGATCATGTTTTAATTCAGCGCGCAGCGCCAAGGCGTGGACATTGCGCGGGTCAAGCTCCAAGGCTTTGTCCAAATCCGCAAAGACACCGGCCATCTCTACCAGGCTGCGGCGCTGTCGGGCATGGATCGTTCGGCAAGAGAACCGCCAAATGTAAGCCCAGGCGAAGTCCGGCGCGGCGGAAATCGCGCGGTCCAAATCCTGCATGGCGCCTTCCAGATCCCGAACATATAGTCTCAACATCCCGGACAAAGCCGTCAGATGAGCGGATTGGGGCCAGTGCTTGCGCGCCCGAACGACCAACGCGAGCGCGCGCCGATCGGACGCCAGGAAATCCTTCGAAGCGCGCCAATGCACGGCATAAATCAAATCCTGCTCGGGATTATGCCAGGGCGACAAGCTCTTACCAAGCTTAAAATTGACGCCGAGCGCCCGCGCGATTTCGGCAATCGCACGGTCCGCGTCTCCTTCCTTCAAGGCGGCGAGAACGGGACCCAATTCCGCGACGGCCGAATTCCGGTCGAGACAGCGCGCTCGTAGCAAGTCCGCGGCCGCAGCGGATTTATTTCCCCGCGTCGAATGGATTTGGGCTCTTTGGACGTACGCCCACGCGCAGCCGAAATCGAGCCGGAGGGTTTGATTCAAATCGGCGAGGGCTTTGTCGCGCTGATCCAGCTCGAGCCAAGCGCGGGCTCGCCACCCAAACGCGGCGGCAAAACTCGGATCGAGTCGAATCGCACGGCTTAAGTCGCCCACGGCCCGCTTTGTTTCGCCCAAGCGTCGGGCCGACTCACCGCGCCACGCCCAAGCCCATGCAAAGTCGGGGCGCAGTCTCAGCGCGGCGTCCAAATCGGCGATTGCTTCGCGCCATCGCCCGAAGCGTAAATGCGTCTCGCCGCGCCAGGCTAAGGCCCGAGAGTCGCGTGGCTGCGCCGAAAGGCGCCGGTCGAGTGCTTTGATGGCCTCGGCGTCGCCGCCTTCACTTCGCTGCGGCGACCACGAGAAGCTCATTTCTCTGCGCACCGCAAAATCCATATCCTCCAGAGCTCCGTCGAATTCGCCTAAACTCAGTCGAATTTGCCGGCGCCGATCGTGATTAGACCCGTAATGAGGATCCAACTCCGCCGCGCACGCCAGGTCCTCGAGCGCTCCCTCGGAGTCGCCCATCCGCGCCCGCAGCGCGGCTCGCCAGCTGTATCCCAACGGATACAGCGGCGCCATTCGCACAGCTGTGTCGTAATCCTCGCGCGCTCCGGGCAGGTCACCGCCCTTGAAGCGCAGAAGGCCCCGCCAGGCCGTGATCCAGCCGCACTGCGGAGAATCTTCCATCGCGCGCGTCGTTTCCGCGAGCGCCGTGTACAATTCTCCTTTCCAAAGAGCTTGCGCCCTCGCTTTCAATGCCCGCGCCCACCCGAGGGTCGTGGCGGAATCAGCCGCATCCAGGTCAGCCAGCGCCTTATCGGGACGCAGAAGATCAAAATAAAGCTGTCCCCGCCAAACGCGTGCCCAGGTGTTGTCCGGACAGGAACGCAGTACGCGGTTTAGAAAAAGCATGTCACTTGGAAGCGCGTCGCCTTCCTGCCAGGAAACGGTCGCGCAGTTCAGGTCCGGTCCCAATGCCATCGCTTTTTCCAGGTCTTCCGCGGCCCCCGGCTCGTCGCCCAGCGCATGACGCGCCTGCACCCGCAGAAGATATCCCCACCGACATTCGGGATCGTCAGTCAGAGCGCGCGTAAGATCGCGTTCAGCGGACTCGGCGTCGCCCTGCGATAACGAGATCCAGCCGCGCGTCCACAAAGGCCAAAGGTTTCCCCGCGCGGCGGCGACGGCCTCATCGAGCGCGCGCAGTCGCCCATGGCGGCCGGCGATAAGAGACGGGAGAAAGGACCTCGGGCTTAGCAAACGACAGCGCGCCAAATCATTCTCGCCCGCTTCAAACCGTCCCAGACGAAGCAAGACGTCGGCGCGCCAAAGCCGTGCCAGCCAGTGGTCCTCGTTCGCGGTCAAACAGGAGTCCAACGCCTCGCGTCCTTCGGCCAAACGCCCGAGTTGGATCAGGGCGGACCCCAAGCGAAAATATGTCTCGGGGGCGGCGGAGGAGAGTTCGACGACACGCCGCAAATCAGTGACAGCTCCATCCGGCAGGCCAGCTTCGATTCGGATGTTTGCGCGGCGCAAGAGCAGTTCGGGCGTGGCACCTATTCGGCCAATCTCCGCGTCTAAGAGGCGCGAGACCTGAGCGAGTCTACCCCGGTTGGAAAGGAATCGAGCGCGTGCGCCGACGCGGAACATCGACCAGGGCAGAAACGCGTAAATGGTCCGCCTCCGATGGGTGACGACCGGCTTTAACTGACGCGAAAAATCCAGCGGTCCGGCGCCGACCTCGAGAAATCGATTGATCTCGCGAGCGAGCGGCTCTCGGAAATCAGACATCAGCCTTGGCTCCCGACAAGTACCAGCCGCTCGCCGCTCGCCGGCTGACGCGTCTCGGCGAGCAGGGTGCGCGCCAACGAAAATCCCGGATATAGCAAGAGCGCGGTCTCGAAGTCGCCGGCGGCTTCTTCGCGGCGCCCGAGCGCCAATTTAACTTCGCCGCGCTCCGAAATGGCCCAGGCGCAGCGCGCATCGAGGCTCAGCGCCCGGTCATAGTCCCGCAAGGCCTCGGCGCGCTGGTTCTCCGACGAACGTAGCCGGCCACGCCATGCGAACGATTTCGGATACGAACGGTCCATGCGGATCGCCCGATTCAAATCGCGACGCGCGCCGGCGCGGTCTCCCATTTGTCGTCGGGCTTCGCCGCGCCACGCGTAGGCCCAGGCGCACTCCCGATCGACCGCGATCGCTCGATCTAGCTCTGCGCGGGCCGCGGTCCAATTTCCCGTTTGAAGAAAAGTCTCGCCGCCCCAGGCATGAGCCCAGGCCGCTTTCGGGAACGCTGCCGTGAGCGCACCTAGTTCCATGAGGGCGGAGCGCACGGCGGCGGGCGTGGCCGGAAACTCCACGTAGCTATAGCGGGGGTCGATCGCCACGGCCCGATTCAGATCATCGAATTCGAGACGCTTTCGGCCCAGCGCGCGAACGGCCTGGAAGCGTTCGTAGAGCGCCCAGGCATAATTCGGGTCGGCCGCAATCGCTCGGTCTAAATCGCTTATCGCGCGCTTCAATCGTCCTGCCTTGCGTTGCAGCGCGCCTCTCCAGGCGTAGGCGAGCGCGTATCCCGGTTCCAATCGGATCGCCACGTCGAGGTCCGACAAGGCCCGGGTCGCTTGTCCCAGGGAGCGATGCGCCTCTCCAACCCACGCTCGTATCCAGCCGCACTTGGGTTCCATGCGCGCGGCGGCGCGCAGGATCTTAAGACCCTCGTCGTCGCGCGAAAGCAGCCGCGTCCTGCCCAAAAAAGCGCGGATCACGGGCGAGCAGGGCTGGATCGCGGCGGCCGTTTCCACGTCTTTGAGAGCCTGATGATACGACAGCAGTCCTCTAAAACATAATGACCGCAGAAGATACAGCCAGGCCTGGTCGGGAAATCGCGAGATAGCCCGTGTGAAGTCGGCGACGAGGGGGCGATTGGCGTTCGGTGGAGGCTCCCATTCTCCGTCCCGCCAGAAATCCACGCACGCGACGTTTCCCAACGCTTCCAGTTGCGCGGCAGCTTTGGCGTCCTCTTTCCGCCGCAGCAGCGCGCAGGCCGCGCCAATGAGCGCGTACGAGGAAGGCCGGCTCACACCGTACCGATCCGCCGGCGCCGCATGGCCGCCGAAAAATAACTCATCATCCGCGCGTCGCGGCCGGCCGACAGCGCCACTTTTTGAATGAACGAGCGTGCCATTTGCGTGCGCCAATGGTACGGGCTGTTGCCGTCATTCAACGTCGGGTCTTGGTAGTAATCTTTGGTGCAATTCTGGCACACAGAGCTGTTGCGGTCGAAGCGGCAACTCTCATAGGTCGCCGAGAGGCCGCGTTGGACATGCCCAACGGCGGAATTCTTGCGTCCCGTCTCGTTGACGAAGGGAAATGGGTAGAAGGAATAGGTCCCATCGGGGTAGGTTTCCATAGTGCAGTAGAAGGGACAAAGGTCTTTTTGCTCTTGAACCCCCTGCCACTCCAGAACGGGTCCCAGCGAACAGCCCAGGAAGCGATGACGTCCTTCGAGCGCTTCGGCCCAAATCCAGTCGAGCACCTGCTGCATGTTCGGTCGGAAAAGATTGATTTCGGCTTCCCCCCAGCCGAACCCATGGATGATCTCGATCTCGACGTTGCGAAAACCCATCGCGATCAATGCCTGAAAATTGGTCAGCATGTTTTTGACGTTGTTGGGATGGATACACTGTATGGCCATCGTTTTCTCGGGGCCGATCGTCTCGAGCATCATCGGCAGGAGCCGCGTGATTTTATTCCACGTCGGCTGGCCATTCTTTAAAACCCGATGGCGGTCGTGATCCTCGCGGGTGCCGTCGATGCTCACCGACAAGAAGTAGCGATGCTCGCGCAGGAACTCCATTTGCTCCCGCGTGGCGAAAACCGCGCTGGTGCAAATCGCCAGATCCAGGTCCTTGTCATTTCGCCGCGCAACCTCCTCCGCGTAGAAAGTGATCTCCTTAACGAGCTCGAAATTCAAGAAGGGCTCGCCGCCGTAAATGAAAAGCTGCTTGTGCCGTCCCGGCGCGCTCATCATAAAGTCCACCGCGCCCTGAGCGATGTCCAAAGGCA
>JANPGH010000069.1:0-27320 GCA_031423795.1 Elusimicrobiota bacterium
CAGCGGTGGACATGGGTCGCCTCCAGGGCCGATTTAAAGCGAGCGATCACTTCATCGATTTCTGATTCCGTGATAATGAAAGGGGGGGCAATCATGACAAGGTCGCCATTTTCGCCATCTGCTTGGCCGACATTGGGCCACACGATGAGTCCTGCTTCCAGCGCTGCGGCGACGAAGCGCTCGGCGAACCGTTCTTGGCGCGCATAAGGGGCCTTGGTCTTTTTATCAGCAACGAATTCGATGCCGGCCAGCAGGCCGACTCCGCGGACGTCGCCGACCGCGGGCAGTTCGCGCAACGCGTCCAGCTTTCGATGGAGAACGACGCCCATCCGGCGGCAGCGATCGAGAAGGTCATGTTTTTTGATGTGGCGAATCGCGGCTAGTCCAGCAGCGCAAATGGCGGGGGAATGGGAAAACGTCTGCGCATGTGAGAACGCGCCGGAACCGTTCGCGATGGGATCGAGGACTTTTTTCGATGCGACGACTGCCGATAGCGGCACGTAGCCGCCCGAAAGACCTTTTCCGAGCGTCATGATGTCGGGCAGCACGGAATACGCCTCGAGAGCGGTCCAGGTTCCGGTTCGTCCCGCGCCGCAAAGTACTTCGTCTGCGACGAATAGCACTTCGTATTTATCGCAGATCTCGCGGATACGTCGGTAATAGTCGCGCGGCGGCACGGATGCGCCCGTTGAGGATCCGCCGACAGGCTCGGCGATGAACGCAGCTACGGTGTCCGCGCCTTCCCTTAAAATGGCCTCTTCGAGAGCTTCCCCCGTCATCGCCGGTGAATCCGTTGCGCAGCGGTACGGGTAAGGCGCGGGAATCATCGTCACCGGGACCAGCCATGGGCCATACGTCTTCTTGTAGTGTTCGCGGGCTGACGCGGAAAGTGCCAGCAAAGTGTTGCCATGATAGCCCGGAGTGCGAGCGATGATCTTATGCTTGCCTGGCTTTCCGGATTCGACCCAATGTTGGCGCGCCAGTTTCAGTGCCGCTTCGACGGCTTCGGACCCCGAGGAAAGGAAATAACAGTAGTCGAGCCCTTTCGGGTTTAGGCCACGCAACTCGGCGGCGAGCTCTTCGGCAGGCTCGTTGGTGAAGGCGGTGCCGTTAACGTAGGCCACGCGGCGGATTTGGTCGGCGACCGCGTCGACCACCTCGGAAACGCCGTGGCCAAGATTGGCGACATAAGCGCCACCGCAGGCGTCGAGATAGCGGCGTCCGGCGTCGTCGATCAGCCAGCAGCCCTCGCCCCGGACCGCGAGGGGGAATTCATGGTTGAGCGCACGATAGAAGACGCCGGTGTTTGGAAAGCGGCGCGCGGAGCTCACAGGCGTATAGTATCATTTCGTTTGTGACGAAGATTCTCCTGGCGGTGATGGCGTTGTGTGCTGGAGCCACGCCTGCGCTGGCGGCCTCCGCGTTCTCGGCCGATCCCCGCATCGAGCTCCTCGGCGTGGTCCAATACTTGTCGGGAGCGCGGCCCGATCTGGCCGCGGATGAAGAATACCGGATGGACGTCGCCAAAGGGTTTAAGGGATTCGTCGGCCACCCGGTCATCGCGCGTTGGCGCGAGAATGGCGAGGGCTGGGGGATAGACATGCTCTGCCTGTCAAATCCTCCGGAATTGCAGCCCCTGCCGGGATGCCGGACGCCGCATCGACTTACGGCGGCCGAGGCCGGCCGGTGGCGCTCCTTCCTCGTCACCTTGAGGGACTTCTCGCGGCGATCGAAGTTTATGTCTTTTTACGGAGATCATCATTCCGACTACAAGAAAATTTGCGGCTTGACAGCGACAGCGATAGGAACCAAAGACCCGCTCCAGGCCGCCGAGAAATACCTGGGCCTTGAATTGGAAACCGACGCGCGTTGGATCGTCTCGCCGCTGTTTGTCGCGGGACCGGTCAACGCCAATATTGTTCCCTATCCGAATCCGGCGACGCTGCCCGATCCCGGCCGTGAAAAATTTGCCGCCACAACATTGATCGCCTACTCGCCGGGCCCGCCCACGTCGGATGCGACTTTGACGCAGCATTCGCACGGCGCGGCGTGGCGTCTGCCACTGATCGTGTTTGTGGAGCCCGCCGTCGCTGCGTTCGTGGCCTCACGCAGCAGTGTGGCAGTCGATGCCAGATATAAGGACGCGCTGGTTGCGGCCCTAACGATGCGTCTGGAAGGCGTGGCTTCCGCGCCAGCGGCAGACAACGACGGCGTCGTCGTAGCACTCGCGCGGCGTCTTCAAGAATACGAAGCCAATCGCCAGAAATGGCCGACGATTTGGGAGTTCTTTCCGCGGTTGATGGCGGTGTTTCCCGAGCACGTCGACGCAAAAGCTGACGCGCCGAATCAATATCCGGTCAAACGCGTGAAAGACCTTTTTCCCGCTCGGCGCGCGGTGAGAAATTAGTTTCCCAGGAGACACATGACATTCACCCAGTTCGATTTCAGTCCTGCCGTGCTTGCCGGCTTGAGAGGCCAAGGCTACACCACTCCCACCCCGATCCAAGCCCAAGCTATTCCCTCGGTTTTGGAGGGACGCGACGTTCTGGGACTCGCGCAGACGGGCACGGGAAAAACCGCAGCCTTCGCCCTGCCGATCCTGCAGCGGCTCAATACCGGGCCACGGGGAGTAATACGAGCATTGGTGGTGGCCCCGACCCGGGAGCTCGCCGAGCAAATCCGCTCGAATTTCGCCGCTCTCGGGCAGCACACGGGTTTGCGCACCATTGCCGTCTATGGCGGCGTCAACGCCGGAGCCCAGGCGCACGGCCTAAAAGGACGCTGCGAAATCGTGGTTGCGTGCCCGGGACGCCTACTTGACCACATGGGCCAAGGCAATTTCTCGCCGAAAGCCGTCGAGGTCTTGGTTCTCGACGAGGCGGACCAGATGTTCGACATGGGATTTTTGCCGGACGTGCGCAAAATCCTCGCCCGCTTGCCGACGACCCGGCAAACCTTGCTTTTTTCCGCGACGATGCCCGACGCATTGCGCGGCTTGGCCCACGAGTGTTTGAAAAATCCGGTGACCGTGCAGGTGGCCAACACCGAATGGGTGGCGACCGTCGCCCACGCCCTTTATCCGGTCGTCGAGCATCTCAAGACGCCGATTCTGCTGGAGTTGATTCGCCGCGCGGGATCGGAATCGATCCTGGTATTTACGCGCACGAAGCACCGCGCCAAACGCGTTGCCCAAAAAGTGACGGAGGCCGGATGGTCGGCAGCAGACCTCCAGGGAAATTTGTCGCAGAATCGGCGCAAAGCGGCGATGGACGGCTTTCGTTCGGGAAAGATTCATGTGCTGGTGGCCACCGACATTGCGGCGCGCGGCATTGACGTCTCACAAATAACGCACGTGATCAACTACGACATCACCGACACGCCGGAAGCCTACGTCCACCGGATCGGCCGTACGGGACGGGCGGCCAAATCGGGCGATGCTTACACGTTGGTGACCCGCGACGATGAAGGCATGATCAAAACCATCGAGCGCAAACTGGGAAAGACAATTGAACGCCGTACGCTTGAGCAGTTCAACTACTCTGCAGCACCAGCTCCTAATCGTCCCTCGAAAATGTCGCCGAACGCGCCGGGAGCGCCGGCCGGACAAAAGGGCCGTCCGTTTTGGCGTCGCCGCCGACGTCCAAGGTAAATCGACGGCACCCCTTGACTGATCGCATCCGGCCGTCTACAGTTGTCTCGGGGCGTCAAATTTGAGCGAAACCATACAAATTACCGATGGATTGGCGGCGCGCTTACGCGCCGCGCTCGGATCCTGGGCGAGCCGCCTCACCAGGCATCCGGTTGCCGATTTCGCCAGCCAAATCACCATCGATTCCGTGCGCGATTATACTGCGTACGCGGCGTTCCTGAACTGCCTAGTCGATGCCCGTACCGCCCCCGTGGATCGTGAAATTCCTTACCGGCCGGACGCGTTGCCGCCGGTGGCCGATCGCAATGACTTGTGGTCCCTTCCGGTTCGGTTGAAAAAACAATTCCATGACCAGGAAGAGACCGTGGTCGCGGCAGATTCGCTGGAGCCGGTGGCCTGCAACCGCTGCGCGGGCGGCGCATTGTCCGAGCCGTGCGTGACCTGCTCTGACAGCAAGGTCGCGCCGTGCACTGCGTGCACTGGCAAGGGACGCAAATCGTGCACGCATTGCCATGGGGAAGGAAAAACATCTTGCGGTTTGTGCGCTGGCTCCGGCAAGGTCGTCGCCTCTGTTGATTCAAATGGGATTCCGTCGCTGGGAGTCTGTTCGCAGTGCATGGGGAAAAAGGAGTTCCCCTGTCATGACTGCCGCAGCGCGCCGCTCTCGGACTGCAGGGTTTGCTCCAACCGCCGCACTGTCGCTTGCGGACCTTGCGAGGGCCGCGGGACGAAACTGTGCTCGCATTGCGGCGGGGCGGGAAGTTTCGTCAAAGGATATTCCACACACATTGCCTACAAGGTCGCCTACCATCGTTCGATGATCCGTGAGGCCAATATTCCGGAGGAGGTATTCCCAGAAGATCCGCCGACCGGAAAGCTCGGTGAGACGGTGTTCGAAGCCGAAGAAGCGGAGGGCGCTTTCGGCACGAGCGTCTTGGATGGCGCGGCCGGTAAGGTCTACGCGAATGTTCTGGCTCAAGTACCGACCGCGCGCGTTGGCGAGCCGTCTAAGCTGATCCTGCAGTCAGTCAAGATCGAGCGCGTGCCAATCTATCTTGTTACATACGGCTATGAGGGACGTCCGCATTGCGCCTGGGTCAGTCATTATGAAAATCGTGTCCTGCCATTGGATGACCCCTTCACCAAACACAGGGAAATGTTGGTCAAGCAGAGCGCACAGAGAGAGGAGGCGCAACGCCGAGACACTCGGGTTGCACTGCTTTCAGGTGCGATCGTTTCCGGCGTGAGCGCCGTTCTGATTCCGCTTATTTGGGAGTTCGTCCAAACGAGCCCGAACCGACATTGGCCATTGGCAATTTTGGGGATTCTCATTCTAATGGGGGGGCTGTGCGCAATCTGGCTCCTGCGTGGGCGCGCGCTTCCTTCGTCGGCCGTCGCCGCGGCGGCAGTGGTCTTGATCATGACTGCGTTCGCAATCGCCTCCCCGATTCATCGGCTGGACGTCCGCGAATTCAACGAGAAGTTCTCCGTCACTCAGAATAAGCCATTTCCCCAATGGGGCCAAGACGACGCCGCTTCACTGGCGCAACTGATCAAGGAATTCTCGGCGCGGGGGGTCGATACGTCGGCGGCGCAATCCCAACAAGAGGAGTATGAGAGCTATCTCGCCGCCGTCCGCGTGCAAGCCGCGCGCGAGGCGCAGGCCCGCCGCGAAGCCGCTGCGCGGAGAAAGGCCGAGCTGGCGCGCCAAGAAGCCGACCGCAAGGCGAAAGCCTTGGCCGCGCGCAAGCGCGCGCTGGCCAAACCGCCCGCGAAGAAGGCGAAAAAACGTCGTTGGTTTCAGATTTTATAGGATCCTGTCGTGAGGCTACGACTGTTCGATCCCCATACTGGAACCTCAAAGGAACTGTGTCCCGTAGCGCCTTCGGTCATCGGCGTTGCCGCCGGTGAGACGTCATTACGCGTATGGACGCTCGGCCAGTCCTTAATCACGGTGATGAAATTTTTAGGAGTCACGGTCGTTGCCGGACGCGAAGTGATCATCGGAGGCCCCGATCCCGGCGTCGACGCGGCATGGCTGCAAGTTTCCCCGCTCGAAGGGAATTGGCCGGATTGGGAAACGGCTGAGCGCAAGGGGTTTTCACGCGCCCACGTTTGTTTCCACATCTTGCGCACTCATTATCGTCAGCCGCTTAGATTCGAGTGGTCGGAGTTGGGCGTGGCGCGCGACGAATACGCCCGCTTACTTGCGTCGGCGGGGGCCTTATCGGACGTCGCCATCGGGCCCAGTTCGTCGGGCCGCGTCGCCTATCTGCATCGCATACGAGAGGCCTTATGCCGCGATCTGGACATTCCCACGGCATTACGCTGTATTTCGGATGGTTTGCGTCCGGGAGCGCTTTCGCCTGCGTCGCGCGCGGCACTTTTAAGAGAAACTCTCTCTATTTTCACTATAAAATAAGCATTGGTCCTTATTGACAGCAGGCCAAACCCCTGTTACACTCGAGCTGAGAGAGGGCCCCCCCCCCCATGGCTGATTTAACAGTTCGATTGGAGCTGAGCTTCGGAACGCGGACGCTGCGCCTTATAATGACCGCTATGATGGCCGCTTTGGCCGCGACGGAAGTGGCTTCTGAAAACGTCACCCTAACTACGTATTATCCCGCTCCCTCTGGCGTGTATACGCAGATGATCACGACGAACAACACTTATCTCGTCCGCGACGGACTGGTTAACAATGCGGGTCAGTTGTTCGTCGGAAGAAATCCTGGCGCAAATAATCACATGGTGGACATCTATTCGTATAAAGCGGTAGCGGGACAAATCAATTCCGCTATTCGCGCTCAGGCCCCCGCCGCTGTAGGTGCAGCTGAATTCGCCGCCATCACCACCCGTCAAAATTCGGCGGGAGTGTGGCAATGGGCGGCGGTGTATGGCAAACAAGGCGCCGGCGCGTATGCCGGCAATTTTGTCGGCGAAGTTCGGGCGACAGGTAACATCAAGTCTGAAGTACGTTCAAATTTATTGGGTGGTCCTGGTCCGTGCCGCCTCATCGACACGCAAACTGGAGTTACCTGCAACCCGGGACGAGAGTACATCACGTCCGCCACCGGCTTTTATGCCGAGACCATCACGCTCCCCTTCTACGATTTCCACAACAATGCCATTAACGGGCGACTTTACCAGGACGCCCTCTGTTGTCCGTGTCCGGTCAGCTCCGGCTGTACGTTCTAACGCGCCATTCCCGTGGCGCAGCGAGCCTACTTTTTTTGTATATTCCTTCGAGATGGCTCTCCATCTTCCGATCAACGACGTCTGCAATATCGAATGCGTTTTTTGTTCGGCGGAGGGTCGCCCCGGCGGTTATGAACTGCCTGCGCTCCTAAAGGAAATTTCTGCCGACGACACGGGGCACGTCCAAATTTCCGGCGGGGACCCGATGCTGCGCGAGCCGTTGGAAGTCCTGGCGATCGCCGCGCACGCCAAAAAGCTCGGGAAGATCGTTGAATTCCAAACTAATGCGGTTCCCGTGCAGTCCTGGGACCCAAAACGTTTGGCGCAGCTTTCAGGACTTATCGATTTTTGGAACATTAATTTTTCGGCGCACACCCCGGACCTCGATACGGCCGTGACCGGCCGACCCGGAGCTTTCGCCAAACGGGTGAGCGGCGTGCGGGCCTTGATGATTTTGGGTAAGCCCGTCCGCCTGAATTTCATCGTCCATGAAATCAATTACCGCAATGCGGGGGATTTCGTGCGGTTCGCCGTCGACGAGTTAAAGGGGTTTTCCTGGATCCAGTTTTCTTACGTCAAGGGAATGGGCCGCGCCAAGAACAACCGCCTCGTGATGCCTGCGTTTCGCGACGCCGCTCCATATCTGCGTCGCGCCTTCGAGCTTTGCGACGAACTCGGCGTGAATTTCGACGTCGACCACATTCCGGTGTGCTTTGTCCTCGAATGGAAGGACCGGCACGCCGATTACCGAAAAATGCGCGCGGCGGCAAGCGGGCGCCATTTGTCCGAGAAGCAGCAGGTCGCCGATTGCGATGGCTGCGCGATGAAGGACGCCTGTCCCGGCCCGCGCAAGGATTACATCGAGGTCTACGGCACGCTATGAGCGCTTCGATTCCCGTGCCGTCGTTCGACGTCGAATCGTGGCGGGCGCACTTCCCGGCGCTTGAGCGCGAAATCGGCGGCAAGCGACTCATTTATCTCGACAGCGCATGCACTGCGCTCAAGTCTCAGCGCGTCGCCGAACGTATGGCGGATTTTTACGCCCATTGGGGAGGATGCGGAGGCAAACGTTCGACCCACCTGATCAGCCAGCAAGTCGAGCAGTGGCACCAAGCCGCGCGCCTTGCGGTGGCGCGGTTCTTAAGGGCGGACGGCGCCAACGAAATCGCGTTCACCTCCGGAACGACCGAGGCGGCCAACATCGTTGCGCGCGCTTTCCCTTACGAGTCCGGCCGGCGCGAAGTGGTCATCACGGATCTTGAGCATAACGCCGTCGCCCTTCCTTTCATCGAGGCCGCGGAACGCGGCGAGATCGCGCTGAAAATATGCGCGACAGTTGACGGGCGCCTGGACTTAGACCGTTTGGTCGGGATGCTTTCGCCAAAGACGGCGCTACTCGCCATTACGCACGCGTCGAACGTCATCGGCGGCGTGCTTCCTGTGGCCGAGGCGGCGAAGCTCGCGCGCCGAGTCGGCGCGCGCACGTTCGTCGACGACGCCCAATATCTGGGCACGCACGAGGATAACGTCTCCACGCTTGGGGCCGATTTCGTGGCTTTTTCCGGGCATAAGCTGGGCGGACCGTTCGGCCTAGGCGTGCTCTGGGGGCGAGAGACGGAACTCAATCGGTTGGGTCGCTATAAAGTCGGTGGTGGAACGATTAAAAGCCTGGCTTGGGACGCGGTGGACGCGCTGCCGCATCCGACATACCTCGACGCTCCGATGAGCTTGGAGGCCGGCGTGCCCAACTTCGGTGGGGCGATCGGCCTTCATGAGGCGCTCGCGCTGCGCGCTACTTCCAATATGTCCGATTTGCGCGAGCATGTCGCGGCACTTGTTGGGCGCATGGCGCAGGGCCTGGCGAACATCTCGTCGGTTCGGGTGCTCGGCCGCGCGCGCGATTTGGAATTCGGCAGTTTGGTGTCCTTCGTTCCCATCCACCCAGATTTTTCGCCGGTGGATTTTAATTTATATTTGAACCATCAACTGCCCGGGCGATTTATCGCGATCCGTGTCGGCGAGCACTGCGCCCATCTGGCGCACCGCCGGTTGGGCGCGCCGGCGACCGTGCGCGCTTCGCTTTCCGGCCACAACACCGCCGCCGAAGTGGACCTATACTTGGATGCGGTGCGGTCCTACGCAAGCGAGGCTTGCGGTGGCTGATACCTCCCGGATCGTGGCCGAATTGCCCAAGCTCGAGCACGTCGACCGCGAGAGCTTCGACGAGCCTAAGTGTTTCGACATCCTGCTCAACTACAACTGTTCGGCTAAGTGCCTTTTTTGCTCCCAGGACTTCGAATGGCGTAAGGAGCCCAACGATCTTTCCTTCGAGAAAGCCGTCGAGTTCATGTATCTCGCATATAAAAACGGCTATCGTCGATTAGGTTTCACGGGCGGCGAACCGACGTTGCGCAAAGAACTCCCGAAGTTGATTGCGTTGGCCAAGAAAATCGGCTTCGGCTACGTCCGCATCCAAACCAACGGCATCCGGCTAGCGGATTTTGATTATGCAAAGTCGTTGGCCGACGCGGGACTCACCTTTGTCAAATACTCGATTCACGGAGATACGGCCGACCTCCACGACGAGTTGGTAGCGGTGCCCGGCGCTTTTGAAAAATGTTTGAAATCGATCGAGAATCTGAAAAAACTCAAGATCGGCATCGGCGTTAATATCGTCTTGAACGAGAAGAACTACCGCCGCCTGCCGGAATTTTATGAACTTTTTCTGCTGAAGCTGCAGTTGTCCAATTTCGTGATCATCGCGCCGCTTTATGAGGGCAACATGACCCTGCACGCCGTTCAGGGCGCTAAAATCGGCGTGAGCATGAGTGAGCTGGCTCCGTACATACGCCAGGCTTACGAGATTTTCACAAAGATTAATTATCCAAAACCGCCGTTGCTGCTGCATTTCACCCCCTGCGTGCTCCCCGGTTATGAACAGCAAATGCTGGGCTGGTCGGCGTTCAACACCATGGTTGTCAATCCGAAGGGCGAAAAGCGCGACCTGGACACGACCGCACAGTCACATACAGTCAAAACGGAGTCTTGTCGCGACTGTGTTTATAATGACCGCTGCATCGGCTGGGACGCGAGCTATGCGCGCTATTTTGGCACCGACGAGATCAAGCCACTGCGTGAGGTCCCCGTGCGTTACGACGCCCCTTTTAAAGGCCGCGAGAGCCATGAGGATCGCGGCGATGTGCTCACCGACAACGAACAATGCGTTCTCGAGGTCCTCAAGATTAAGAATCATCTGACCACGCGCGAATTTCTTAAAGTCGCGGAGTCACTGCCGCTGTGCAAGGACTGCAAGGACGAAAACGCTGTCATCCACGCCGCTGAGACGCTGATCCGGATGGGCGCTGTCGAACGCAAATTTCTAAAGGGGAAGTTCATCTGGGCGCTGAAGGCTGAGGTTGCCGCGTGACGCCACCCGTTGCGAAAGTCATGCCTGGACGGACTCAGAAATTGGTCCTATTCACGGGTTTTTCATGCAGCAGCCATTGCCATTTCTGCATCGACCTCAACAAGCGCGACCTTCCGGACAAGTCCACACGCAAGATCGTCGAAGAAATGATGCAGGCCAAGGCCGCCGGGGTCGAGTATTTGGAGATGATCGGCGGGGAGGCGACCATCCGGGGCGACTTCATACCGCTGGTGCGCACCGCCAAGAAAATGGGATTTAAAGACATCGTCGTGGTCACCAACGGCCGGATGTTCGCGCGCCCGGAGTTTGCGGCAGCGGCCGCAGAGGCTGGGCTCACCGATCTCGTATTCTCGATCCATGGACCCGACGCGAAGCTTCACGATGATCTGACCCACGTGCCTGGCGCCTTCGACGAGTTGATCCGCGGGGTCGCCAACGTCCGTGCCGCGGGTCTGGAGAGGATTTTCGGCAATTGCACGGTGGTCAAGCAGAACATGAAGCGCCTGCCGGAGATCGCCGGACTGTTCCTGCGGCTCGGCATCCATCACGCCGAATTCATTTTTGTCGATCCGACCTACGGCGGCGCGTACACGAATTTCGCCGGGCTTGTGCCACGCATTTCCGAGGCCGCGCCGCATATGCGCGAGGCGCTGGACGTCGGGCGTCGAGGCGGCACCAAGGATTTCGTCGCGCGCTACGTGCCGTTGTGCCATTTCGCCGGTTACCTCGACCAGATTTCCGAGATCCGCGAGGTCGCGACGTTTCGCACGCGCCATTGGGCTCCGGATTTCACCAACGATGACGTGGGCGCGGGCCGCGTGATCGCCGGCCGCTCGAAGACGAAGCGGTGCGAGGGCTGTTCCCTGTACGACCGCTGCGAGGGGATTTGGAACGAATATCTCGAGCGTCTCGACGATTCCGAGTTGACGCCGGTGCGCGCGGCGGCGGGGGCCTGATGCCCGATTTCCCGATTTGGCCCCAGTGCAATATTGGCTGCGTATTTTGTTCGAATCCCGTCGAGGGGTATCGGCACACGACCGAGCAGTACTCCTATGAGGTTTTGAGCCGGAAAATCTTCGAGTATAAGCGCGGCTTGAGGACGTTCGTGAAGTTCGATGAAATCGGCGACTACTTCAACTTGACGGGCGGGGAGCCCACGCTGCATCCCGAGTTTTTGCGGGTGCTCGCCTTGATTCGCACGGAATTCCCGCTCAATCTGATCCGTTTGCTGACGAACGGCCGCACGCTTGCTGATCCCGATTTCGCGCGGCGCACGTGCGGCATCGCGGACACGCCGTTCGAGATCGCGGTCCCGATGTTCGGAGGCCGTGCGCAGGCACACGAGGCGATTTCGCGGACCGCCGGCTCTTTCGCGCAGACCTCGGCCGGCTTGCGCAACCTAGAAAAACATCGCCGCCCGGGGCAAATCGTCGAGATCCGCGTCATCATGACCAGGGTCCAAGTCCGCTACTTGGACGAATTGCTGGATTATCTTTTGGCGGAATTCGGCTGGATCGACCGCATCGTCTTTTTATTTGAAGAGATCGAGGGTTTTGCCGAGAAATACAAGGATAGCTTGGGCATAACCCAAAGCGAATGCGCGCAGCACCTCGACCGAAATTTTGAGAAGCTCAAAAAATTCAAGGATGCGAGGCTCTATCATTTCGCCTTGTGCGCGGTTCCGCTACGACTTTGGCCGCACGTGTGGAACACGCTCGCGGATTTCAAGGTTACCTGGCTGGAGGGCTGCCGGACCAAATGCCTGTACCGCGCGCAGTGCGTCGGCGTGCACCGCAGCTACGTCAAACATTCCGGCGCCGCCGACATTTCGCCGATCGTCAAGCCGCGCCGCGTCGAACTTTCCGGCGACCGGTACCATCCGATCCGCTCTTGCGATGCCCAAGAAATCCACGCTTAAGGCCATCGTCGTGCGCGCGCCGAAAGGCGTCAGCCGAAGCAATTTTTTGGATGCGGCCTACCAGTTGACCGATCGGGCGTGGGTCCGCGTCGACGAGAGTGGGGGCAAGCTGTCCGCGTTTCTGACGCCGCGCTTCGCCCGAGGCGGCGAACTGGCCTGCGAATTCAAAGCGGCCTGCGCCGCCGCCAAACTTCAGAGTCGCGGCGCGCCTGCGGCAACCGCGCTGCGCGCGGCGATTTTGACGCGCGCCCTGGAATTAGCCGAACACATGGACGCGCGCTGGCGCGAGGCGCTACCCGAACTCCCATCGGAGCGCTTGGCCGAGATCGCGGCACTGCTCTCTGAGACCGAAGGTATGCCGGCCGATCCGCTCGGACTGCGTGTGCCGTGGGATGAGCGCCGTGGCTAAGGCCTCGCTGCCCAAAAGCGTCTACCCTGAGGAGTCCTTGGCGGTGGCGGCCATTGTGCTCGGACGCCGTGCTCGGATCGAATTGAGCGCGAAGGGCAAGCGCTGGCTCATTGCGGTCGGGGCCAACTCAAGCGCGGCCTCGCCGGATGCGCTATTAGGGGAATTCCTCAATGAGGCGCTGTCGCACGCCCGGCGGCAGGCGCGGCTCAAAAAATTCAAGCCCTTTGTTTCGATCATAGCAGGACGCTTGTTATCAAAAGGCTTCCTCGCGGTGCCGGCCGACCCCTTGGAACAGTTAGAACCGCAGGTGCGGTTCGATCGCAACCAAGAAATAGAGGCGCTGATCTCTGCCGCAGGCAAGCGGACATGACCCGCTTGCGCCAACCGTCCGCGCTCGGCTTTGCGCCCGCCCGCCAGCTGAATGGCGGCCGCGTGCTGGTCACAGGCCCCACCGGTCGCGCGATTGTACTAACTCCGACGGACCTCGTCGATGACCACTCTTTACAGGGAAAACTGTCCCCGCTGGGCATTTATCCGCAAACCGCCGACGTCGAGGCCCTTGCCGGCGATGAAATCGAGACCGGAGAGCTGAATTGGGAAGGGCCCGCGACGCATGTGATTCTGTGCTCATCGCACGGCCGGACGATGACGCCCACAACGGCGAAAACGGTGGTAGATTTCATTTTTACGACGCCGGCTCCGGCGTTGACGGTGGAGCTCGTCGACGAAGATAGCTCCGGCTGGCCTGCGGCTTGGTTCGCCGTTTCGTACGCGCGCCGCCGCGCCGAATGGTCCCGCCGCGCGATTAATTTGAATATTCGCGCCAAGCGCCCGCCGCCGTCCGAGCGCCAAGAGTTCCTGCGCGGCCACGGCGTGGATTGGCGGGCGGACCTCGACGCCGATCAGGCGGGAATGGCGCGCCTATTTTCCGCCAAGCGCGCGCGTATAGTCGTCGGGCCCGCCGCGGATGCTCCGCGGGACTGGATTGACCGGTTAAGCGCAGCGGGAATAGAATCCGTCGAGTGGGTACCGAGCGCGAGCTCCGCCGCCAGCGTTCCCGCCGCTTGTCGCTATGGCGCTTTTGTCGCCGCTGCCTTGGATAGGCTCATCGATATCCATGAAACGACAGATTTGCGCGACGAGCTGGCGACGGGCCTGTTGTCCGGGCGTCCGTGGGATGTTCCTGGGACTGACCTGCTGGCGACTTTGGCCTACGCCCCCGACGGATCGATTTTTACTTCGGAAGAAGGTTGGAAACTCGCGGCCGAGCGGGGGGATGAAACGCTGAGGATTGGCCCTGTGGCGACTTTACGGTTCAAGGAATTTCCCGCGATTGCGTTGGTGCGCGCGCTGACGACGGCCTTGGCGCGCGAGGCCCAGCCGCTGTGCGCGGCCTGCGTTTATCGCCCATATTGCCTGATTCCGCCTTCGGCCCATGTTCGCGCGCAAGGCACGCTTTACGGGCGGCTACCCGACAGCCCGCGCTGTGTCGCCCATATGGCGATTTTGGACTCCATTTTCTCCCGCTTGAACGACGAAAAATGCCTCGGCGCGCTGTCGAAGTGGAGCGTTGACATAAAGCGGTTCAATTGCTAGGATCGATAAACTTCAGCTCGATAAAATAGGCTATGCCGACGAGAAAAATTAAAGAAACCAAGCCCCTGAAGAACGCCCGCGATGTCGTGTTTCGGCTGAATGTCCGCAGGAACGGGCCAGAGCCGATTCTCGGAGCGGCCTACATGATGATGGATCGGGCCTACGCTTTTATTTCCGGCGACAAAAAGAAAATACTGACGGTCACGCTGCGGCCGAAAGGTTCGCGTCGAGCGGCGGATCTGGCCCAGATGAAGGCCGCTTTTGAAAACGAGTTGGCCGCCCAGAAGCTGCGGTGGGCGATTTCCCGCAACAACCTTTCCGTCCGCGAGTATATCGCGGAGAACGCACTTCCGCTCGCTGCGGAATTTTCTCAGCGTGCGGCGAGCGCCGCCGCGCCGGCGGTCGAGGAATTGACCGACGTCCAACGCGGCGAGATCGAGCGCTTGATCGCAGAAGTCGAATCGGAAATCGCCGAGATGAAGCACAAACCAAAGTCCCCGGACACCAAGGTGGCTGCCCTCTCATGGGAGGCCGCGCAGGTGCCGAAAACGGGCGGCTCGGGAGAGTGAGCGTCGGGTCGATGTCGTTTCGCGATTTCGGCGAGTGGGTGCTCCTCACAAACGACTGGGGGCGCTGGCAAATCCTCGACAAACCCGATTTCGAGCGTCTGTTGGCTGGGACCGTCAAGGCTGACGAGGCTTTGCACGGAGTACTCGCTTCTCGAGGTTTCATCCCCGACCAGATGGATTTCGGCGACCTCGCCACGAGTTACCTGAAGCAGACTTCATTTCGTTTCGTGTCGGGACCGAGTCTGCACATGGTCGTAGTCACGTTGCGCTGCAACCAGAAATGCCGATACTGCCATTCCAGCGTCGTCGATCCTTCGCGTACTGACACCGACATGGACTTGGAGACCGCCAGAAAAACGGTCGATTTTATTTTCTCCACGCCAAATCCCTCGCTGTGCATCGAATTCCAGGGTGGGGAACCGCTGTTGAATTGGCCGATCGTCAAGTTCATCGTGGAATACGCCCAAGCCAAGGCGAAAGCGCAAAAGCGCCGGCTGTTGTTGGCGTTGGTCAATAATTTCACGTTGATGACGGATGACAAGCTGCAGTTTCTCATCGACCATGGCGTGTCCATTTGCACGTCCCTCGACGGGCCGGCCGATCTTCACGATGCCAACCGCCCTTTTTTCGGCGGCGGCCAGGCGCAGGGGAAGGTCGTTTCTTGGCTGCGTAAAATCATGGCGTTGGCCAAAACCGACAACATCCGAAAGCCCTATTTACCCAGCGCCTTGATGACGACGACGCGGCTGTCGCTCTCGCGCGGCCCGGACATCGTCGATCTTTACCGGGACTTGGGACTGGACCAAATCTTCCTTCGGCCGCTGTCTCCCATCGGTTACGCCAAGCGCGTCTGGGGACAGATCGGCTACGCTCCCGAGGACTTCCTCCGCTTCTACGAAACGACCTTGGACTACATCCTGGAGCTCAACAAAAGCGGGAAATCGAAAATCATGGAGCGCAACGCGCTCATCCTGCTGACGAAAATAGTCAAAGGCGAAGACCCCGGATTCATGGACTTGCGCTGGCCCGCCGGCGCCGTTCTCGGCTGTCTGGCCTATAATTTCGACGGCCGGGTTTTCGTCAGTGACGAGGGGCGCATGGTCGATCACCAGGGCGATCCGATATTTAACATCGGAAAAGTGACCGATACGTGGGAGGACGTGCTCAATCATCCGACCGCGCGCGCCTGCATGGCGGTTTCGAATCTCGAGACCCAGCCGATGTGCAGTCAGTGCGCGTACAAGCCCTGGTGCGGAACCGAGCCGGTCTTTCATTACGAGATGCAGCGCTCCATCGCGGGGCAAATCCCGACCAGCCCTTGGTGCCAGTTACATATGGGCATTTTCGACATTCTGCTCAAGCGCCTACGGGTTCCCGAGACGCGAAAGGTGTTCGACAACTGGCTGGCGCGCGACCAGTGTCAATGGCAGGAGAACGGCCTGACGCCCGCGGGCCAGCCCGTGACGGAGGCAATCGCATGAATATATCCGTAGACCCTGCGGAAGGCTCGGTTCGCCTAAACCTGCCGCGGCAGACCTATTCCCGAGACGCGATGAGCATCGCGGCGCACGTATTTTCAAATCGTGCCGAAGTTTACCAGCGCGCGTCGAAGACGGGGCACGAACTGACGCTCGTGGCCAAACGCCCCGATTGTGACGAGGCGGCTTTGGAATCGCTCGGAGGAGAGTTCCTCAACGAATTGCTCAACCAGGAATATCGCTTCATCGTCGCCCGTTTTAACCGTAAAATCGCCGATCGAATTAGCGCCCAGACCTTGCTTTCGGCGCGCGGCGGAGAGAATCCGAAGAAACCCGAGGCAGACTCGCCGGAGCTGGCGGAACAGCTTAAAAAGCTGATGGCCGCCGCCGAGGCGGAGATTCGCCTCACGATGCCGAAAAAACTCCCGCCGCAAGGTCCGCTCTATACGCCGCCGCCTGATGCGCGCTAACGCTTCTCTGCTGACCAGCCCTCTTGGGATTTTGGAAGCCCAGCCGCGCCGCGTCGCCGCGCACAATGCCCGCATTCTCGATTCCGGAACGCTGATCACCAACGACACCGGGCATTGGCAGGTGCTAACGGGCAAGGAGTACGGCCGTTATTTAAGCGGCGCGTTGACCGACGAGGACCGGCTTGGCGGGGAGCTCGCGGCCAAGGATTTCGTGCGCGAACACCTCGATTTTCCGCGCTTAGGGAGCGCGCTGAGCGCGCGGTACCTTCTGGATTGGCCGGGTCCGCGCGTGCACACGGTGGTCGTGACTAGGCGCTGCAATTTCAAATGCGTGTACTGCCACGCCAGCGTCGTTTCGGTCAACGATCGGTCGACGGACATGAGCGTGGAGACCGCCCGCAAGACGGTGGACCTCATATTCGAGACCGCCAATCCCGAGGTGACCATCGAGTTCCAGGGAGGGGAACCTCTGCTCAACTGGCCGGTGGTAAAATTCATCGTCGAATACGCGCGGCTCAAGAATAAAACCGCGGGCAAGACCCTGCATTTCGGATTGATCTCCAATTTCAGCCTGCTCGACGAGGCCCGCGTGGATTGGCTGATCGCGTGCGGCGTCAGCTTCTGCACGTCTCTCGATGGCCCGGCTGATATCCATGACCGCAATCGGACTTTCTTGGGCGGGAACGGGCACGCCTCGGTGGTGGCGGGACTGAAGATGATACTCGCCAAACGCGCCGCCGGCGCCGGCGTCGACGCGCCGAACGCCATCTGCACCGTGACGCGCGGCTCATTGGGTCGCGCGCGAGAAATAATCGACCAAGCGGTCGGACTGGGGCTGGAACGCGTCCAGCTGGGTCCTCTAGACCCGGTGGGTTTTGCGCGTCGCTCTTGGGATACGATCGGCTACACGAGCGAGGAGTTCGTCACTTTCTACGCCGACGCGCTCGATTACATCATCGAGCTCAATAATAAGGGCGTGAAGGTCTATGAGAAGATGGCGCTGGTATTGTTGATTCGTATTCTAGAAGGCGGTCATTGGCGTTTTCCCAATGGAGATGCCGTAGCAAGGCTGGCCTACGATTGGGACGGTGCCGTTTACACGGGCGAAGACGGACGTTTGCTCGCCGCCGAAGGGGACGCCTTCTTCAAGATCGGCGACGTGCGCACATCGAGCCTCCCTGACCTGCTCGACCATCCCGTCGTGCGCGCCTCGCTCTCCGCCGCGACGACATGGGCCCAACCGCAGTGTTTCCAATGCGCATACTCGCCGTATTGCACGCTTCAGCCAGTGTATAATTACGAGACGCAGGGCAGTCCCTGGGGCCAGATGCCGAACAACGGTTGGTGCCGCAAGATCATGGGTGTTTTCGACGTTTTATTCGCGCGGTTGCAACAGGATCAGACACGCCAGGTGCTGGAGTCCTGGCTTGACCATAAGAATCGTTAGGAGATTCACCTCATGGCAAAAATAACTAAATCTAAAAAGACAGTGAGCAAAACAAAAAAAAGAAAACTACTTCCTCAGTTGAAAAAAGACGCATCTGTGTTCCTGAGCTCGGAAGAGGGAAAAATCACAAAGGAGAACGTGATAAAAACGGCCGCCGCCCTGGGAATTATCGGCGCCGCCCTCCTCAAAGCGGCTCCCGCGCCGGCCGCGCACGGGAACTATCTTCACAACTCGGGCGGCCTCGGATCGCACACCAGCCACGGCTCGCACGGTTCACACGGCTCGCACGGTTCGCACGGCTCGCATGGATCCCATGGATCCCACGGCTCACACGGCAGCCATTGCCGCGGGGGCTGGTGCAATCCGCGGTGTTGAGCGGCTGACGGCTGTCTGCGCGGCATGGCTCCCGATCACCTCGCTGTTTATTTATCGAACAGCTGCAACCTGGCCTGCAGCTACTGCTACGTTTCGGTCAACCAGGGCCCGCCCGTACACCTCGACTTCGCGCAGTTGAAGCAGTCCGTCGATTTTTTTTTAGAGGAAACGGCCCATCGAAATAAAAAAATTACTTTTTTAGGGGGCGAGCCGTTTCTCAATTGGAATCTTTTCCAAGAAATAGCGCGGTATGCGCGCAGAAGAGGCGGCCCGGACTTGGTCCTGCAGACGTTTACGAACGGAACCCTCCTCACCGCCGAGAAACTTTCTTTTCTGTGCGATCAAGACATTCACTGCACGGTGAGTCTCGACGGACGCAAGGGGACGAACGATCGTCACCGCGTGTACTTCAAGCAGAATGACCGCTCCGTTTTCGACGATGTCATGACGCGGCTTAAAGATTTGCCGAAAGACAACCTGGGTGTCAGCCTGGTCTTCACCTCCCAAACCGTCGACGACTTCCTCTCGAACGTCGATTATTTCTATCAGATGGGTTTTTGGCGGATCACCTTTAATCCGGAACTTTACGAGGCCTGGCCAGAAGAGAGGTTGGATGCCTTGCGTGTGGCGATGCGAGGCCTGACGCGCTATTACCGGATGATCCTGGAGAAAGGCCTGCGCCCTTTCCAGATCCAAATTCTTTTCTCAGTGATCGAGAATGTCGAAAAGAACGCGGCCGGCATCAAATGGTGGCACGACTGTCACAATGTCGTTCTTGGTCCCGACAATCAGTTTTACGCCTGTGACAAGCCGCTGAGCCTGCCGATCGGACAGGCCAAATATCAACAGGTCGGGTCCGCCGAGAAGGGCATGGATTGGGAGCGCCGTGGCGCCCATTATAAAGACGCGATTTCATTCATTGAAAAGCAGGATGAGGCTAACGACGAGTACTTCTGCCCGATGGGAGTTTATTTTTACAGTAAAGAGGCGGGGCAGGATCCGGGGCCGATGTTGGCGAACTTCCACCGGGTTGCAGATATATTCGCCGGAGGACTCACCAATCTCGTCTCGGAATTAAGGGAGCATCCGACGTTTCAAGAGATTTATTTCCGCTCGCGCGTGGCGTAAGCGCGCAGGAGCGGCTCTTGCCGGCAGTATTCTTTTCTGACGGCGAGCGCTTCATTGCGGCAGCCCCCGAGATTGCCTGATCGGACGGCGGCGCAGAAAGCCTCGTCGCGGCGGCAGTGATTGCGGCGCTCGTGAAGGGATGTGGTCACGCGCGCATTGCGCAGGCATTCAATGCGGCTCAGCGTGTCGTCGACGACTTCGGAACAATCTGCCTGAGTGTCCGCAAACCAGTGTACGCAGTGCTGCGCTTGCTGGGAGTCCGGCCATTTTTGGTGGCAGGCTCGCGTCATCGACTTATTCGGGAAGCCCAACTCCAGATCGCGACAAAATTTATCTAGATCAGCGAGATTCGGGCGGGCAATGCTGAAAAAAAAGTCGCATTCCGCGGCACCGCCGCGCTTATAGGAGAAGGCCTGAATCATGGATGCGAAGCGCGAAAAAATCCGACAGCGGCGTAGCAGGCTGTCTTCTTGAAGACCATAGTCGTCGAGCAGCGAGCAATCGGACTTGTTAAACGAGGATTCACAAGCCGCCAAATCGACAATCATTGACTCCAGCCGCAGGGTGGCGTCTCCGAGAAGCATGTCATGGGGGGCGGGACGGCGAATCTCGGCATACCGACGAACGAGTTCGCTCGGCGGCGTATCCAGACAAGCGGTTTGAGCCTGACTGTAACAGCTCAAAATCAAACATAAAATCAGACCGAGCTGTATGCTTCCGGTATAAATGGCGGTTCTTAAGCTGAGAAGCATTCTTAATTTCTAGCCGTCCTTCCGCGGGCTTTCATTTTTGGTGAAGAGACTTTGTAGAGACGCATCAGATAACGATCCGACCGGCGGACCCCGCGACTGACGGCAAGCTCGCGTTCCAATCGCGCGGTTACAGCGCCGGGATTGTTCAGAATATTGGAAAGTGTACGGCCATCCGAAAATGTTAAATGGACGAGGTCTGCGCGAGCACTTGCGGCGGCTCCCCGTCGCAGGTGAGCTAGACCGCGCAGAATACGCCCCCAATAGGATGAAGGATCACTGTTCAAGAGTGTATTTAGGTCGGTCAATGCGCCTCGAATATCACCGAGCATTAGGTTTGCTTCGGCGCGCCACAGCCGCGCCTCTTCTTCACTGTTTCCGGGCGATAAGACGAGGTCTAGATCGGGCAACGCATCACGCGCCCGTCCGAGTTTTACAAGTGCTCCAGCCCGCCACGTCCGCGCGAATTGCGCGCCTCCGGAGACGGCGCGATCTAAATCCTTCAACGCGGTAGAGTATCGCCCTATCCATAAATAAAGCAGCCCCCGCCAGGCCAGGATGTTCTGCAAGCTAATTCCTGACGATTTGTCGACGAGCTCATCCATCCATCGGAATGCTTGACGATGGTTGCCGCGAATCAGCGAGATTTCGGCCAAATAAGCGCGAGCCCTCCAAAGCGTCGGCGTGGCTCCGAGCGCCGCCTTGAAATCAGCTTCGGCCGCATGCACCTCGTCGAAAGTCTGAAGCGAGAGGTGCCCGCATTGATAGCGCATCCAGGCGTCGCGCCCACGCGCTCGGCGGCGCAATTCCTCCGCCACGGGAACCGCCTCGATTTTGCGTTTCTGGTAACTGAGGATCGATAATCGGAAAAGCGTTGGCCAGGGATCGTTCGGGCGGTCTCGTTCCGCCTTCCGTAGATGATCTAGCAAATCGTGCGGCACGGTAACTCCGCGGCCGACGAGCAGGGGGTTGAGCAGAAATCCGTGGATGTCCGCGTCATTTTCGGACGAGAGGAGGAGCACGCCTTCTTTTTCCGCTTCGACGCAGCGGTTCAAAAGCAGAAAGGCGGCGAGGCGGTTGCGGTCTGGTCCGCCACCCGGAGCCGCCACATTTTTCAACAAGCGGCGAGCCCGCGGATCGGGCCCACGCGCCAGCCATTTCTTGGCCAGGCATAGGCTCGATTCGCGATCACCAAGGGCTGCCGCACGTTTGAAAGCGGCTTCCGCTGCAGCGTGCTTTCCTACCCGATTCAGTGCGTGCGCGATCTTTCCGAGGGTCCATGGATCGCGGGGTTGAAGCGCGAGAGCGCCACGAAATGAGGCGATCGCGCGTTTGGGCTCATCCGCGTTCAGCCATGCGTCGCCCTGAATTCGTAGAAAGGCGGACTTCTTCGATCTTATGCGAGCTGTAGGTGCCGCGTTCAAGGCGCCGACCTGGGGGGGGTCTTCATTCCGTTGAGCATTTACGACGGCAGCGCCTTCCGAGCGCTTCATGGCCCGCAGGGCATCGTCCAGGGCCTTGCGGATGCCCGCGTCGTCGGGTCGTCGTTTTGCCGCGCGACGAAACTTCGCGATAGATTCCTTGCGTCGCCCGGCCGACCATAGCGCGTGACCGAGCATCATGTCGGCTCCCGACACAGACCGGCGTTCGGCTTCGGAGAAAGCCTGAACCGCCGCAGCATAGCGTCCGGAGTTGAACGCGTCGATGCCCGCCCGCATAATATTTTTAGCTTTCATAACACGAGCGTGAAAGTAAGGTTGAATACATGTTCGCGGTGCAGATAAATTTATAGACAATTTGTCAGGCCTGCGCAAGCTTAGGTAGACAAGAGGATACGCCGATGTTATAATTCGATAATTGACCTCGATAATTTGAAAATTGCTGAAAATGGCGACAAATATCCGTTTTTTAGTCATAATTTGACATGACAAGGTCTGATTCGCGCCCAGAAATGGTTGGGCTTGACCGTTTTTCAAATTGGGCGGATATTTCCTGCACTGAGTCGTGGCGGGATCTTCCCATTGGCGAACGCGCATTGAAATCTGCGTTATTTTTCGCGGGCACCCCATACGGGGACGAATCCGAAATGAACGGCGCCGAGTGCCGGGCGAACTTGGAGCGCTTTGATTGTTTGACTCTTGTGGAAACCGCGATAGCCTGCGCTCGTTTACTTGGAAGCAGACCTCCGTATAAACCGGCGGCCCTGCTGAAGGAGATCGAAACCCTTCGTTATCGGGATGGGAAATGCCGGGGGTTTGCGTCGAAGCTTTTCTCCATGGAAGAAGCCTTCCATGACAACACGAGGCGCGGAACCTACGTGGACATTACGAAAAAACTCGGGGGAATCCGCCGCCCGCCGGCGCCAGTCAATCACGTGAGCCGCAATTGGAAAGGGTTCCCGTACATCCAGGCCAATCCCGGGGTCATCGCGGAGATTCAGCGCGAGGAGGATCGTATTTCGAAACTGCCGATTCACGGCATCGCGTTGGCCCAGGTTCCGGCGATCGAAGCTCAGCTCCGCGCTGGCGACATCATCGCCATATTAACCGATGATCCGGAGGCCGGCACCTGCTGTCGGCACGTCGGATTGGCGGCTCCGCATAAAAACGGCGAGATCGCGTTGTTGCACGTGGGCAACGGGAGCAAACACGTGCGCCTCGATCCCATCTTGACTCGACTTCTTAAGTCGATTCCCAATATCTCGGGAATCGCGGTAGCCCGCATTCAAGAAGTGAGTTGAGGGGCAATGGCACTCGGCAATCCGCGGCTCCCGGCGACGAACAAAGTGGTGGAAATATTGATGGACTACGCCTGCGCCGCCAAGTGCCCGTTCTGCTATAACCCGCCACTGACGGCGGCTGTCTTGGCCCAAAGACTGACACTAGAGGACATCGCAAAATCGCTTTACTTGAAGCGGGAGCAGGGCTACGATGGGGCTTGGTTTACGGGGGGAGAGGTGACGCAGCGCGATGATTTGCCGCAGGCGTTGGGGTTGGCGCGGGCCTTGGGATATGTGCGTATCCAGATTGGGACGAATGGGCTTCGAACCGCCAATTCCCAATACGTTCGCCTATTGACCGACGCCGGATTGAATTGCGCTCGCGTCTCAATCCACGGGTCCTCGACCGCCGTCCACGATCCTATTTTGGGCATTCCCGGGGCTTTCGACAAGGCGATGGATTCGCTGCGGATGCTTCGCAAAGCCGGCGTGGCGGTCGGAGTCAACTTCGTGATCTGCCGACAGAACTTGAACGATATTTCCCGGTTCGTCCTTCGGATGATGGCTGATTTCGGCGATGTGGAAATCGACGTTCTGTTCCCGCATCAGCGCGGAATGATGCCGTTGAACGCCGCGCGGACCGGGATTTCGTATTCCGAAGCGGCGAAATCCATCGTTGACGCGAGGCGTGCGCTGGCGTGGTCCGGTTTTGATGTTCCGCCCATAAAGCTGATCAATTTCCCGCCGTGCGTTTTGCCGGGCGAATTCGAAGACTGGAACGCAGATTGGAAGCGCGACGATTTTCTCCGTCATACGATTCAGCATCCCGAGGGAGACCAAAGCGATCTCACAAAAATGAAGTCAACCCAGAAGCGCCAAGGGCCGGATTGCGCCCGTTGCCGACATCAAAATGTTTGCCTCGGGTTCGAGGACGATTATGCCCGCGAGTATGGAACGGGAGAATTCTGCCCGGTGGAGGCTTAGTGGGGAAGATCTCGCGCACCTATGACCTGACCGTCATCGGGGGCGGTCCGGCTGGAGCCACGCTGGCCGCGATTACTAAGAAATACAACCCGTCGAAGCGCATTCTTTTACTTGAACGAGAAAAATTTCCCCGCCATCATATAGGTGAATCCCTGCTGCCCGCGATTGTGCCAATTCTTAAAGAGATGGGCGTATTTTCAAAAATTGAAAACGCCGGATTCCTCAAAAAGGGCGGCGCCGTGTATAGTTGGGGACGCAATCGCCGCCCCTGGAGCGTCCCTTTCGGCGACAGCGGAAGAAAGGATCCTGATGATTGGCGCAGTTTTCCCTTTGCCTGGCAAGTACATCGCCCAACCTACGATAAAATCCTGCTCGAACACGCGCGCGAGATGGGTGTCGAGGTCTTGGAAACATGCCAGGCCTCGGACTTCGTTCGCATGCCGAATGGCCCCGGCCGATTAAACGTTCGTTCCGTCTCAACCAATAAATTCCAAAGCGTCGACACCGAGCTTTTGGCGGACTGTTCGGGACAAAAAGGCTTTCTTGCGCGTTATTTGCCGATTCGGAAGATGCACCGTCGGCTAAGCAATTTGGCGCTATACGCTTATTTTAAGTGCAATCCATTTTCAACCTCGTTGGCAGGGACTCAGCAGCTTAGCCGGATTGCGATCAATGCCGTCGAGGGCGGCTGGATTTGGTATATTCCGATTTCGAGCGAGACGGTCTCGGTCGGCTTCGTTTGCAAGCGAGAAAATTTCCAGGGACGAACAATCGCAGAACCTCTTAAGTTTTATGAGAAGAAAGTAATGTCCAGCCCGCGAGTAAAAGCGGCCCTAAGGGGTGCCGAGCGCATAAGGGATGTGGATGGGACGGGCCGGGACTTCTTCATCGCGCAGGACTATTCTTATGAAAATAGGATCGCGAGCGGCCCCGGATGGGTCGCCGCCGGAGACGCGGCCTACTTCGTCGATCCAATCATATCGACCGGGGTATTCATGGCGCAGATGACCGGGCTGCGCGCCGCTTATACGATCAATTCTCAATGGGGTTCTTCGAAAAAGTCCCATCATCAGAGGTATTGGGCGGATTATAACGCGTTCGTTCGACGTTTATCGGGAGCTTTCTTCGAGATGGCTCTGTATTGGTACGGTGAGGAACGGTCCACGCGACGATGGTGCGCGTTGGCGAGGGAATTGACTCGCGGTGGTTCGAGCGGGCTTGAAGACTTCGTTCGACTGACCACGGGGAGCAGTTCCTATCAATCCGCGATTTCGCCGGACCCGGTTGTCGAGGCGGAGCTGGAACTGACCTTCAATGCCGTCAGGCGCAGCCAAGGCGGAGCTCGCGCTCCCTCAACCCCATCACGGCGCTGGGACGTACGCGATCATTGGCGTCCGCGCCTAAACTATAAGTATAGGACGGCCCCATCCACGGTCATGCAGCAGGGCCGGGGCATTCTTTCTCCAGTAATGACCATTCAATTCAACGGTCTCTCCCCAAAAAAATCTTCGCATTTAAATCCGATCCGCACCATCTCTCCCGAATCCTTTAGGGCTCTTTCACTGGTGGACGGGCGCCGCAGCGTCGGAGAAATCGTCAGGAATATGATTTCGAACGAAGGCCTGTCGGAGGGCTCGGCGCGATTTATCGTGAATAATTTGCTCCAGGATCTTTCCGCGGGCGGGTGCGTTCTCTGACCGTTACCAGCGACCACGTCTTTGAAAGTATTCTTTCCTTGTTGCGACGCGGCAACGACTCGGGTTATCCGCTCGTCTACCCGCCTATTGCCTCGTGGCCGAAGCTCGACGACGACGCGGAAGTTCTTCGATCCTGGAAGCGGGCTCTTCTGACCGCGGCTCCCCTTGATTTGAATGTGCGCGTGCCGTTCTGCCAAACGGTATGCACATTTTGCTTCCTGCCCGTGGTCAGCATAGGGAACCGTTCGAAGGTGGACACCTATCTCGCTGGACTGGAACAGGAGACGAAGATTTACTCGCCGCTCTTTTCTAAGCGAAAGTTCGACTCGCTGTATATCGGCGGCGGCACACCGAATCTTCTTGACCTTCGGGAACTCGACCGACTGTTCGAGGGGCTGCACCGGCATTTTTCGATGGCGCCCCGAGCGCAAATCTCGATGGACGCCAACCCCGAATTCTTGACGGCCGAACAGACGCGCCTGATGAAAGCCCAGGGCGTGAATTGGCTCACCATCGGCGTGCAGAGCCTCGAGGATAAAGTAACGAATGCCGTGGTCAGGACCCAGACGAATTCGCGCGTGCGGGCGGCCTACGATCACGCCCGGCTTTCGGGGATCTCTGGAATCAACATCGATCTGCTTTGCGGCCTACCGGAGCAGACGCGGGAGGGTTTCTTGCGCGACGTTGAAACCGTCACTACATGGGGGGCCGATGAGGTTCACATATATCAGTTCAAGGCCTTGATGAATACTTCTCTTTATAAGATGGGTCGGAAGGGAACCGAGGAAAGCGAAAAACACTGGAAAAACATTCAACGCCAAGGGCTCGAGATATTGTTGCGCAAGGGTTACCATGCGATTGATGAGGAATCAGCCGCGCTTGGGGCCAAGGCGGTTAATCGGCAAACTCAGCGTCTTTTTGAGCAACCTTTCTCGATGTTGGGATTAGGGATGGGCGCGGTCTCCCTGCTTCATTCGCAAGCGCGTTACGTGACGACGATGAACTTTAGTCGCTACCGACAATGCCTGTCGGACGGCCGATTGCCGTTGGAACGCGGGGTCTTTTTAGGAGCAGAAGACGAGATGATCGGCTATCTATTGCTTCAATTTGCGCAAAACGACCGGGTTTCGGCGGCGGCCTTTCGACGCTGCTTCGGCCGCGGTCTGGTGGATGTTTTTGGAGGGAGGCTGAGGGTTCTGGTGGACGAGGGAGTCCTGAGGCGGACAAAATCAGGCTACGAAGCGTCCTCCGATCGCGCATTTTTACAGGTCCCGAAGACGCTTTACTCCGCGGAAGTCGTTGAACAATTAAGACGTCGTTATCATTTAGATTGAGGAACTCATGACTCCCGCACCCCTCGTGCCGAGCGACGAACGCAGACCAAAAGCCGCGACCAACAAGGAAGTCCGTTGGTTCAAGCTCGCGATCAATACGGCGTGCCCCCTGCGCTGTGAGTACTGCTTCATTGACAAAGATTCCGGCGAGGTGATGCCTTTGGACATCGCTCAGG